>JAPWUP010000178.1 GCA_028275505.1 Bryobacteraceae bacterium | reverse complement strand
CGGTTCCAGCCGCTCCAGCAACAGTTCGGCATAGCCGCCAATTATGGTGAGCAGGTTATTGAAATCGTGCGCCACGCCGCCCGCCAGGCGCCCTATGGCCTCCAATTTCTGGGCTTCTCGCAGCTGCTCTTCCAGGCGTTTGCGCTCCGTGATATCGCGGACGGCGACCACCCGCAAGTTTCGTCCGCGCCAGGGAAGGTTTCGTACGCGGACTTCGATGGGAAATACCTCGCCGTTCCGGCGCACACCCGCCAGCTCATAACTGGTCTCCCGCTGGAGAGTCACCAAAGGTTCGGCCACTTGTCGGGATTCCGGCGTCAGGAACTCCCATATCGAGCGACCCATCATCTCATCCGCCTCGTAGCCGAACATCCGGGCCAGCGCGGAATTGAGATCCACGATCCGTCCCTGCTCGTGAATCAACAGACCTTCAAAGGCGGCCTCGGAAAACAGCCGGAAGCGCTCCTCGCTGTGTTGCAAGGCTTCGTCGAGGCGCCGGTGCTCTTCGAGCTGTTGGCTGAGGGAACGGGCCTTCCTTCGCGATCGCGCCCATGCCACAGCCAGAGCGGCCGAGACAGTGCCCAGCAATAGCGCGACCCAGCCCGCGCTCCCGAAAAGCATCAGACCTTGCTATCAGTTTGCCTCAATGGCGGGGAAATTAAAAGTCGTCACCGGGGAAAATCGGGCGGCTGGGCTGCGATGGGGAGGCGGTTTGGCGCCGGGCGCGTCAGTTTGCGCCGTCCAGGCGGATCACCCGGGTTTCGGCGATGTCCGTGGGGGTTCCGTCGGCCGCGACGGGTTCGGCCGCGGGCGTACGGGCCATGGTTGCCGACGGGGCTCCCGTGCCGCGCGCGGCGCGCTTGCGGGCATGCTCGGCCACCCGATCGCTTTGCGCGAGACGCTCCAGCAGGCGTTGTTCGTACCGGCCGCTGCTCGGCAGAGCCACCCATCCGCGTTTCATCCCCAGGGAGGTTCGCGGCGCCGTATAGCTGATGCGCAGCCGCACCTCGCATCCGCGGCTCTGCGGAGTAGCTTCGAGGACCGCGGATTCGATGCGGGCGTTGCCGATGCTGCGCGCCCCGGCTTGCTCGGCAAGAATGAACTGCTCGAGATCGCCGGTGGCTCGCAAATGCCCCAGGCGACGCTCGTCCGCCCACATGAAGGTGGCAATCCTTCCCGCAGAATCGCGGCCCACCAGACGGAAGCCCTCGCCGGCAAGCAGCCGCATCGCTTCCGGCCAGATCGAATCGCAGGAACGGGGCAGCAAGCGGTGATCGGAATTCTCGAGCGCCGGCGCGCGCAGGCGGGCGCCAGAAACTTCCAGGCAGCCCTGGCACAGGCAGGCGGCGGTTATCAGGGCAATGGTAAGCAGTGGTCGGCGCCACATAGGCCTTGTCCGGAAATTCCGGCTCCCATCTACACAATTAAGCTGCAACCCACAGAAAAAACAACAGTAATTTCGTACTTGCGGCACTACGAACGGGTACTAATACTCCAGATCCAGACCTCCCGCCACCCTGCGGGCTATCCTTGGTGGTATGCTGACTCGAAAAACCCCAACAAGGAGGTAACATGCCCACCCGGAGGAGCTTCCTTGCCGGCGCCCTGGGAGCCCCTGCCGTCCTGCATGGTCGGCGGTACACTGCGGCAGAAATCCAGCGCCTGATCGAGCGCGGCCACGTCCGTGGAAAAATCAGCAAGGACGATCTGCCTACTCCCGCGCTGCTGCTCGATCTGGACGCCTTTGAAGCCAACGTTCGCCGCATGGCGGAACATTTGCGCCGGCACGGGCTTGCCTTCCGCCCCCACGGCAAGACTCACAAGTGCGGGGAGATCGCCCGGCGGCTGATCCGCGCCGGGGCCGTGGGTTGCTGCGCCGCCAAAATCAGCGAGGCCGAGGCATTCGCTCGCGACGGCATTCGGGGCCTGCTCATCACCACACCGGTCGTTGGCCGTCACAAAATCGAACGGGCGGTTGCGCTCGCCCGCCGCTGTCCGGACACCATCTTTTGCGTGGACCACCCGCAGAACGCCCGGGACTTGGATGCCGCTGCGGGAGCCGCACGGGTGCGGCTCAACGTGGCGGTGGACCTTTATGTCGGCCGCCGTACCGGCGTCATGCCGGGCGAGCCCGCGCTGAAACTGGCCGAGCTCATCATGTCCCTCAGGAACCTGCGGCTGGCCGGCATCCAGGCTTATGCCGGGCATGCCTCTCACGTGGTGGGATTCGAAAAACGCCGCGAGGCGTCACGCGCGGCCATGGAACAGGCGGCGGCGACGCGACAATTGTTCGAATCCAAGGGCATCCCGTGCCCCCTGCTGAGCGGAGGCTCCACAGGAACCTACAACATTGATGTCGAAATTCCGGGAATTACCGAGCTTCAGCCGGGCAGTTTCATCTTCATGGATGTGGATTACAACCGGATCGGCGGGCGCGACGGCGACTTTTACGGCGATTTCAAAAATTCCCTCACCGTGCTGACCACCGTGATCAGCAAGCCAGCCGCGGACACCGCTATCGTGGACGCCGGGCTGAAAGCTTTTTCCACGGACAAGCCTTTCCCGCCCGAGTGCCGAGCGCGCCCTGGCATCACATACAGCTTCGCGGGCGATGAGCACGGCAGGCTGTCGCTTGCCGGAGAGGCGCGATCCATCGAGCTGGGCGACCGGTTAGAATTCGTCATCCCGCACTGCGATCCCACCGTGAACCTTTACGACCGGATTTATTGCCTGCGGGGCGAAGCCGTGGAAGATTGCTGGCGGATTACGGCTCGCGGAATGAGCCAGTAGCTTCAGCCGTCAAGCCTTGGCAGGTTGCTGTCAGGCTTCGAAGACGAGTTTGCCGGCCAGCCACGTGCGCCGGACCAGGAGCCGCGGAGGATCGGCCTCGAATTCGAGTTCCACCAGATCGCCCGCTTCGCCGGCCTCCAGGCCGCGCTGCCGCCCCTCCAGGCGGATCGCTCGCGCAGGGTTGACAGTAGCCATCGCCACGGCCTGCGCGAGGTTCAAACCGGCGAGCTTCATGAGATTTTCCACGCCGCGGTCCATCCTGAGGGCAGAGCCCGCAAGGCGGTTCTGGCCGGCCAGTACGACCCTGTTCTCTGGAGTCAGCTCGACTTCCTGTTCTCCCAGGCGGTAGCGTCCCGGGGGACAACCGGCGGGCGCGGTGGCGTCGGTCACCAGGAAACTGCGATCCACACCCTTGGCCCGCAGCGCGACCTTGAGGAAACACGCGGGCAAGTGAATCCCGTCGACGATGAAGCCGGCCATGAGGCGGTCCTCGGCCAGTTGTTCCCAGATGTAGTTGGGGTGCCGCGGGAGCATCATATGAGCGCCATTGCCCAAGTGCGTGGAAACCGAAGCGCCTGCCCGCACCGCTTCCCGGATCTGCTCACCTGAGGCGGCGGTGTGGCCGATCGCGACCGTTACGCCGCGGGAAACGAGGGCTTCGATATACCGCGTCGCCTGCGGCCACTCGGGGGCGAGCGTAACCAGCCGGATCAACCCCTCGGCGGCCTCTTGCATGCGTTCGAACTCGTCCAAGTCCGGCGGCCTCACCCACTGCGCGGGATGGGCGCCTCGCGGGCCGTCCTCGGGCGAGATATGCGGCCCCTCCATGTGGATGCCGGCAATGGCTTCACCTTCGGGCAACTGGCGGCGCGCCTCGGCCAGCTTGCGCACGGCGGCCATCATGTCCGCCGGGGCGCCGGTGATCACCGTGGGCAGCAAGCGCGTAACTCCCGTGGAGAACAAGGCTTGCAAGGAGCGCGCGATTCCCTCGAGGGTCACGTCGGGATCGTTGTAGTCCACGCCCGCGAATCCGTTGACTTGGAGATCCACGAAACCAGGCGCCAGCCAGGGTCCCGGTGCGGGCGGGGCAGGGGACTCTACCGCCTCGATCACGCGGTCCAGACCGAGCCAGACAGGCGCTCCCCGCAGGATGTCGTGGCCGCAACGTCGGGTGACGGGCATGATTTATCCACAGGTTTCACACAGCGCGGCGCCGCCAACTTCGCGACGCGACGGCAGAAAAAACTTGTTGAAAGCGGTACCGCAGATCGCGCCAGCCTCTGGCGCGGCGTGCCATTCCTGCGGTACAAAAACCTAGAGGCTCGGTGGAGTGCGGCCGGGCGTTCCATAATTCTCGGGGGAGGGAAATGCCCCGGCCGCATTCCTGAAAGCCCGCTCTCCTCCCTTCGGGCGCCAGGACCCGACCCATCGCCGTCAAGAGTTCCTCACGGGTTCCGGCGCCGGCACAGGCGTCAACCACCCGCGACGATCCGGCTTGGCCCCATCCAGGATGGCGAAGAACTCCTTCTGGAGTTTCTCGGTGATCGGGCCGCGGCGTCCCGATCCCACGACAATGCGGTCTACCGAGCGGATTGGCGTGATCTCGGCCGCGGTCCCCGTGAAGAAGAGCTCGTCTGCGATGTACAGCATCTCGCGCGGGATGAGCGTCTCGATCACCGGGATTCCCAGATCGCCGGCCAGTTGGATCACCGTGTCCCGCGTAATCCCCGGCAGCACGGAGGCGCCCAGCGGCGGCGTCAGGATCCGCCCGTCCCGCACCACGAAAATGTTTTCGCCGGAACCCTCGCTCACGTAGCCGGCCGGATCCAGCGCGATGCCCTCCTGGTAGCCGTTGGTCAGGGCTTCCATCTTGATCAGTTGGGAGTTCATGTAATTGGCGCCTGCCTTGGCCAGCGCCGGGAGTGTGTTGGGCGCCATGCGGTTCCAGCTTGACACGCAAACGTCCACGCCCTCTGCCAGCGCTTCCTCGCCCAAATAGCGGCCCCACTCCCAGCAGGCGAGAAAAACTTCGACGGGATTGCGGCAGCCGTAGACTCCCATTTCGCCGTAACCGCGCATGATGATCGGGCGAATGTAGCAGGAACTCATGCGGTTCACCCGAACCAGCTCGACAATTGCGTCGGCCAGCTCGTCGGCCGTGTAGGGGACCTCGAAGCGGTAGATTTTGGCCGAGTCGAGCATGCGACGAATGTGCTCGCGCAAGCGAAAGATCACGGGTCCGCGGGCCGTCGAATAACATCGGATGCCCTCGAAGACCGAACTCCCGTAGCTGATGACATGGGAGAGCACGTGGACCCGGGCCTCGTCCCAGGGGATAAATGCGCCGTTGTGCCAGATCTTTTCCGTGGGCTTCAACATGCCTGCCATTATAGTTGACGACCTTTGACTGCTGCTCAGGGTGCTGTCGTAAGCTGGTCGGATGACGCATGCGGTATGAGTGAGCAGAAGAGCGTGGCAGGCTGGTACGAGGCAGTGTTTTTCGATTTCGACGGGGTGCTGGCGGACACAGAGCCGCTGCACTGGGAGGCATGGCGGGACGCCGTGAAACCCTTAGGTATAGAGTTAACTTGGGACCTCTATCGCTCTGAACTAGTTGGAGTAAGCGACCGCGATCTCGTCCGGCTCCTGGCGCGCAAAGCCGATCCGCCGCTCGCGCCGGACCTCATCTGGCAGCGTTTTCCAGACAAGCAGCGACTGTTCCTGGCCAAAGCTTTGGCTTCGCCGCCCATTCCGGCCGCAACCCGCGAATTTATCAAGGCATTGCAAAACATTAAGTTAGCGATTGTAACTTCAACCTCAATACGAGAGATTGCGCCGGTCCTCGAAGCCGCTGGCCTCCGGCATTGCTTCCAAACCATCGTCGCGTCCGAGGACGTCACACGCCACAAACCGGATCCCGAGCCGTACTTGGAGGCGGCCAGGCGGCTGGCGGTGCGGCGGGCGCTGGTGGTCGAGGATTCCGACGCTGGCGAGACGGCTGCGCGCCAGGCGGGGTTTGACGTGGTGCGTGTTGGATCGCCGGCGGAGGTACCGGAGGCGGTGCTGCGTCGGTTGGGCGATAGCGGGCGTCCGTAGGTCCGATAACAAGTATTATGTAAACTAGCGGGCCGATCCGCACTTCCCGTCCTTCCAAACTCGCCACTCCCCTGTGATACAGTGTTCCCCAATGGCTTCCGCCACCCGTCCTCAGCTCAAGGACCCCTACGGTTTGGACCCGGCTGACATCGAGGTTCCGCCCCGCACTCTGGGCGCCATTCTGCGGCGCATTGGTCCGGGAATGATTCTCTGCGCCTCGATCGTGGGATCCGGCGAGTTGATTGCCACCACTGCTTTGGGCGCGCAGGTCGGCTACACGGCGCTGTGGGTGATCCTGCTGAGCTGCTTCGTGAAGCCGATCGTGCAGGCGGAAATGGGCCGGTACACGATTGCCACGGGCGAAACCGGGCTGGCGGCCTTCGATCATGTACCCGGCCCGCGCTGGCGGGTGAACTGGATCGTGTGGGCCTGGGCCTTTATGGTTTCCTTCACGCTCTTTCAGGTGGGCGCGATGTACGCCGGGGTGTCCCAGGTCATGCACACCCTGCTGCCTGTGGTGCCGATCAACGCCTGGGTGGTGCTGCTGGTCGCCCTGACGCTGGCGCTGTTGCTGGGCGGCGGATACGAGCGGATCGAGCGGCTGGCGACGATCAAGGTCGGTCTGTTCACGATGCTGACGGTGCTGTGCGCGATCCTGCTGACGCGGATGCCGCAGTATTTCTCGTGGCGGCAGGTTCTGGAGGGCCTGAAGCTGCGGCTGCCGCCGGGTGGTCTGACGCGGGCGGTCGGCGTCTTCGGGATCACGGGGGTGGGCGCCACTGAGTTTTTCATGTACCCGTACTGGTGCGTCGAGAAAGGCTACGCGCGCTTCACCGGGCAGCGCGACGGCACGCCGTCCTGGCGGGACCGCGCCCTGGGCTGGATCCGCGTGATGCAGGTGGACATCTTCGCGTCCATGCTGATTTACACGCTGGCCACGGTCGCCTTCTATCTGCTCGGCGCCGGGATTCTGCACGGGATGGGCCTTCAACCCGCGGCTGACGCGATGATCTCGGTTCTCTCGAACATGTACACGCAGACGCTGGGCGGCTGGGCGCTGTGGGTTTTCTACGTGGGTGCGATCGCCACCCTTTACGGGACCGTGTTCGCGGCCACGGCGGCGCACTCGCGACTCTATGCGGACATGTTCCGCCTCATGGGCTTCTTTCCCGCCGGTGATTACGCGGCGCGCGTACGCTGGCGCCGCCGCTTCGTATGGCTGCTGGCGACCGTCCCTGCCCTGCTCTACTGGATCTTCCGGGAACCCGTGGGGATGGTTTTCGTCGGCGGGCTGGCGCAGTTCCTGATGATCCCGGTGATTGCCGGCGCTGCACTGTATCTCCGTCACCGGCGTCTGCCCCGCGAAGTTACCCCGTCCCTGATCACCACGATCGCCGTCTGGTGTGCGTCGCTGATCATCGGGGCGTTGATGGGTTACTACGTGATCCAGCAACTTGCGCGCTGGATCTGAGCGGCCTCAGTAAAAGAACAGCACGTCCGGCCGCACGAACGATTTGGCGTCGGCGCAGAAGCCGCACTCCATGCGGTAGCCGGGCCATGCCTGCCGCACCAGTTCCGGGATGCGCACAGGATCGTCTTCGCGGTGATAGGCAGAGAGCGCCAGGCGGGGATGGAAGCGAGCCAGGGTTCGCTGCGCCCCGACCAGCGCCTTTTGCTCGGCGCCCTCGATGTCCATCTTGATGAAGTCCACTCGCTCCAGCCGGAGTTCCTCAACCAGCTTGTCAATCGTGGTCAGAGGCACCTGGGGGCCTGGATGCGCCTTTTCGGGCCGCATGACAACGCTGTCGGCGGGAGAGTTACCGGGATCCACCCATAGGGTCATCACATCGTCCTTGTCCCAGACGCCCTTGGGGTAGATGATCACGCGTCCCGCTTTCACCTCCTCGGCCAGGTTGCGTCGCAGGCATTCCAGATTCTCGGGCGCCAGCTCGATCGCGACGACCAGCCGCGCGCCCGCCGCGAGCGCCTCGCGCGTGAACACGCCCACCGACGCGCCGCAGTCCAGCACTACGTCGCCCGGGTGCACGCCCAGTCGGCTGTCCCCATAAATCTTGCGTTCCTGCTCGGCGAGATTGAACGGCAGCGAGTAGTCGCTTCCGTTGGGCACCCAGAAAGGTCCTTTGGGGGTGTGCCACAGGTTGAAACCGGCCGGATCCTTCTCGACGAGCTTGCTGGCCGCCAGGATGCGGTCCTTGATCTCGATCTGCCAGCGCAGGTTGTCCGCGCTGCGCATGGTCTCGCGCCAGGGACACGGCCCCGCGCGCCCC
>JAPWUP010000041.1 GCA_028275505.1 Bryobacteraceae bacterium | reverse complement strand
CGCGCTGCGCGTCCAGTAAGCGGCCTGGAATGCCAGCACCGCGAGCAGCACGTCGGAGAGACCGAAGAGGAATCGCGCCTTGCGCCGGTGGCGGCTGTACACTGCACAAAAAGGATATCAAAGGCTTCTTCGCCCAGGCGTCCCAATCGGGGGCCTGACGGGATCGGGTGGGCAAGGCGAAGCGTCCGCCAAGCCGGTGGCCCGGCAGCCGCTCGAGACCAGCCCTGAACGGAGAGCGGGCGCAGGTTCGCTCAGACCTTGTGTCGGGAAAGTTAAGGAACCCGACCACCGCTCTGGACCGGAAAGCCACAGCGGCGCTGACCAGCGAGAGCTCCCGATCTCCCACATCCTGGCGTCTGCATGACACGGCCGCCCTTCTTTTTGCCCTACGCGCCGCGGGCCCCGTCGCGCAAATGCTGCCGCACCACAGCCAACAGTTCCTCAGAGCGGACGGGCTTGGTCAAGAAGCCTTCGAGCCCCTGCGCCAGAGTAAAGGAACGGAACTCCTCGGTGGTGTGCGCGGTCAGCGCGATGATCGGGACCTTCTGGTAGCCAGGCAGTCGCCGGATTTCCGCCGCGGTTTCAATGCCGTCCTTGCCGGGCATCTGCAAGTCCATCAGGATCAAGTCGTAGCCAACCTCGGAAGCCAGCGCGATGGCCGCGTCCCCGCTGCCTGCCGCATCCACTTGATAGCCCACCCGCCCGAGCATGTGGGCCACGATGCGCTGCGCCACGGTGTCGTCTTCCACCAGCAAAATGCGTCTGGAACCGCCGTTGATCATCGGCGCGCTCGGCCGTGCCGCCGTCGCGGGCGCCTCGCTCGCCACGCCCAGTGGGATCCGCACCGCAAACAGGCTGCCTCGCCCCGGCTCACTCTGAACCTGGATCTGACCTCCCATCAGCTCGAGCAAGCGATGCACGGTAGCAAGCCCCAGGCCGAGTCCTGAGTACCGCCTCCCCGGCCCTGCCTCCAGCGGCGAAAAGGATTCGAACAGATGAGGCAGACGCTCAGGCGGGATGCCGATCCCTGTGTCGCGGATCGTCACTTCCAGCACAATCCGCTTTTCGCCCGCACGGACGGCCCGCGCCCGCAGTTCCACCTCGCCCGCAGGCGTGAACTTCACGGCATTGCCCAGCAACTGGGCGATGATCTGTCGCACGCGCACCGCGTCCCCGATCACGGCGGTGGGCAGCGAATCCAGATTCGCAAGCAGCCTCAGTCCCTTGGCGTGAGCTTTGATGCGGTTCTGGTCGAGCACGCTCTCCAGCAACTCGGGCAGGTTGAACTCCGCCTCTTCCAGGGGCAAGTCGCCGCTGCTCAATGCCGAGTACTCCAGGGCCGCATCCAGCAACGCCAGCAGCTCCTCGGCGCAGATGCGGGCCGTGACCACGTACTCTCTTTGCACATCATCCAGCGGCGTTTCCAGCAGCAGATCCGTCATCCCCAGGATCCCGGTCAGCGGCGTGCGGATTTCGTGGTTGAGGCTGGCCAGAAAGTGGCTCTTCAAACGCCGCAACTGCTGCTCGCGCTCCTGCGCGCTGCCACTGCCGAGCTGGCTGGCGCCGTAGTGCATCCGAAGGCAGAAATCGGCGGGCTAGGGTGAAAACTTTAGCCTCTGCCGCCAGGCGTGCTCCGGCCCGATCCCGCCTCCGATCAGAAATTCACTTTGAGCGCAAACTGCATCAGACGCGGATTGTTGACGGTCCGCGTGATCCGGCCGAACGCCGCGCTGGTGATATCCAGGGTGGGCGGAGCGAAGTTGACGGTGTTGAATACGTTAAACACCTCCCAGCGAAATTCCGCTTCCCCGCTTTCCCGCAGACGCACGCGCTTGATCAGGCCGGCGTCCACCAAAAAGCGTCGGGGGCCGAAAATGGGGGTTTGCCCCAGCTCGCCGAGCTGACCCGGCGCGGGCAGCGTGAACAAGCCCCTGGGCGAAGCCGGGTCCAGGCACTGGCCACCGAGATAGGCCGACAGGCACGGATCCATCCAGATGACGCCGCCCGCGGTGTCCCGCCGCCCGGTGAGAGCGCGGATTTCGCCGCGCGAGAGATTGCGCGTGAGGTTTACCGTGTTGGCGCCCGAAACGCCATTCCGGTGGAACGTTCCGATGCCCGAGACGATGGAAAGCGGCAAACCGCTGCGGAGGCTGAGCAGGCCCGAGAGCTGCCAGCCGCCCAGCACCTTGTCCAGCCCGCCGCGGCTCAGGAACGGCTTGCCCGCCCCGAACGGCAACTCGTAGACCCAGTTCGCGTTGAACTGGTGGCGAGGCATGTACTCCTGCCGGGTGTAACGCGGCATGCGCACCGAGCTGGGGCGCGTGGCGTCGAGCAGGCTGTTCTCGTCGCCGTCGTAGTCGGTGATCGCCTTGCCGTAGGTGTAATTGGTCTGCACCATCAGCCCGCGCGAGAAGCGCCGCCGGACCTCCAGCTCCAGGGAATGGTAGGTCGAGGAGCTGTCGTTCATCATGGCCCGTGCGTGCGCCACGAACGGATTGACTTGGAAAAAGTTCAGCGGGAGCCGACCCGCCAGTACCTGTCCCCAGAAACTTCCGCCGCGGATGCGCGGCTGCCCGGGAGCAGGAGCCGACGTGTCGTACTGCGTCAACCGATGGATGAACTGCCCCGTCTGGTTGAGCTCGAGCGCGGTGACCAGGGCGCTGAGCGACCGTAGCCGGCTGGGTTCGCCGGCAATCAAGACCGCCATCAACGGGTTGGGCTTGATGCAGGCCGCTCCCGTCGCGTCGTCAAAGCGGGAACCGAAGCCGGACGCGCGGTTGCAATTCAGGTTGTGCTGCGCCAGAACAAAAGCGTCGAGAAATGTCTGACCGCTCACCGGATCCCGGGCGTAGACATTCATCTCGTTGAAGTCCGCCATGCGCCGCAGGGCGACGCCGCGGTTGCCTACGTAGCGCACCTCGACTGCCCAGTTGGCCCACAGTTGACGTGAAATCCCCAGCGTCCACTCGTTGTAATAAGGGGTGCCGAGGTTCCAGTCGAAAACGCGGAAGCCGATCGTCGCGCTGTCCAGGATGCTGCGCGAGCTGGGCAGGCGGAAGGGCGGGATGGGCGGCAGTGGCGGGGCGGAGGGGTTCAGGTCGCGGAGCAAGCGCGGGTTGTTGACGCAGGAGCCGTCAGACGGGAAACAGTTGGGCGAAACGCGGATGCCTTGGTTCTCGCTGACGTTCACGGCGACAATGCTGAAGGCGTCCTGGGTGTAACTGATGCGGTAGCCCGCCCGCACGGAAGTCCTGGTGTCTCCAAAAGGATCCCAAGCCAGGCTAACCACCGGGGCGAAGTTGTTCCAGTCATTGTTCCACAACCGCGGTCCCTTCTTGGACGCCACGGGATAGTACTTGGTCGCGCAGCTCGTGATCAGGCTGGTGGCGTTGGCGCTGGTCACGGCCATCGGCAGTTGCCTCAGCGCGTCGCAAGGCTCGCCGTCGAACGTGCCCGGATTGAAGAAGCCGCCGGGACCAGAGACACCGAAGACGGCGCTCAGGTTGCCTTGAGGCGCCAAGGCAAGGCCACGGGTCTCCCACGGCACGGAAGCGAACTCCCAACGCAGGCCAAGGTTGAGCGTCAGCTTGCGGTTGACGCGCCAGGTGTCGTTGAGGAACCAGTCCACCTCGTTGTTCTTCCACACCCTGCGATCCGGGGTGCCGGGAACGTAACCAGCGCTGAGCGACGGGGCGCTGTAGCGCACGTCCACACGCCCGATGGCGCCTACCAGGTTGTTCATCAGCTCGCGCGCCCTGAGCTCGTCCGCAGTGTTCATGGACCGGGCGCCCGAGAGACGGTTCATGTCCGCAGCTCCAAAGCCGGGCGGGTTGTCCGTGGCGCTGAAAGAAATGTCGCCGGCGGGAGCGGTCAGGTCGAAACTGTAAAAGTCTGCGAAGCGCTGGCGCCATTCAAACCCGGCCTTGAACTGGTGGTTACCACGGTGCCAGGTGGCGACGTTGCGCAGATGCGAGGTATGGGTCACCTGCGCCTCGTCGAGATTGGTCGGATCGTAAGGGTTCGAGATGGTGTTGAAGTTCAGGATATAAGGCGTGCCGAAAGGTTGAAAGATGGGGAAGGCGTTGGTCCCGGCCAGCAGACCGAAACGGAATTCATTCACCAGAGTGGGCCGCAGGGTGGACACCAGCCCCGCGCTGTAGCCGCGCGAGTGCGTGACGCGGCTGCCCAGCGGCCCCAGCGTCGGGTATTGCGGCTGACGGTTGTTGATGTAATCGCCCTTGATGTCGCGATCCACGTAATTCAGAGAGCCGTAGAAATTGTGGCGCTCGCTGATGCGCTGATCGAGACGGATGGATGGCAGGTGCTCGATGGTCAGGGACTTGCTGTTGAACCGGAAGCCGCCCGTGTTGAGTCCATCGCCCCTTTCGAAGTTGTTGGGCAGCGGGATGGCGGCGAACACCTTGCCGGTGATGAACGGATCCGGCGTTGGCGGCATGGCGGAACTGAAGCGCGCGTCGAGGCAGTCCCGCCCCAGCCGGGCGGCGACATCGCTGCCGCAAGCCAACAGGTTCACCGAGCGGATCAGCCCGGGATTCGCGGCCACGTTCTGCGGCGTGGTGGCCACCCCGTCCAGGTACTGGAATATGCCGCGGCGCGCCGACTCGGTGTACACCAGTTGGTTCATGGAAACTCCTCTCATTTCCCGGGTCTGCTGGTAGCCCACGTAGAAAAAGGTGCGGTCGCGGAGGATGGGGCCGCCCAAGCGACCGCCGAAGTGGTTGCGGTTCAAGGGCGGCGTCTCGACCCGAGGTACGGCGGCGTTGTTGAAGAATTCGTTCGCACTGAAAAAGTTGTTCCGGTTGAACCAGAACACAGAGCCGTGGAATTGGTTCGATCCGGAGCGCGTGACCGCGGTGATGTGCGCGCCGCCACGGCCGTACTCGGCCGACGACAGACCCGTGACCACGCGGAACTCCTGGACGTTCTCGACCGTCATGGCCAGCAAGGGCTGATCCAGCATGGTGGAAGAGGCGCGGTTGTAGTTGGGCTGGGTGTCTATGCCGTCCAGCGTCATGCTGATGGCGCGATGCCGCTGGCCGTGCACGAAAAACTTGTCCCCCTGCCCATCCGGACTGCGTTCGAAGTGCACACCGGCTTGCTGCAAGGCCAGCTCCGCCGCATTGCGCCCGTTGAGCGGCAGCTCCAAAACGCGCCGCATGTCCACCACCGTGCTCAGCTCGGCATCCACGGTGTTGATTACCGCTTGGGCTCCCTCGGCGGTAACCGTGACCGCCTCCTGCAAGGCGCCCACTTGGAGCGTGATGGCCACCGTGGCCGTGCTGCCCACTTCGACCAGGACATCCCTCACGATCGCCTGCCGGAAACCGGCCGCATCCACTGTGATCGTGTACCGGCCCAGCCGCACGTTAGGGATGACGAAGACGCCGGTGTCCGACGTGGTGGCGCGATAGGTCGTGTTGGTTTCCTGATGCGTGGCTACGACGCGGGCGCCAGGAACGACAGCGCCTTGGGGATCGCTCACCACGCCTTCCAGGCGGCCTCCCAGTTGTTGCGCGCCCAGTGTGAAGGCCAACGCGAACCAAGCGACGAATAGACGAGAGATCAGCATGGAAACCCATCCTCCCTGGCAGGTCCGCGTGGACCCGCCCCCGGAACTTCCAATGATTATAAGAAATCCCTCCTTCTGCTGTACAACAACTGCACAACAACGCCGGACTCGCAGCCGCCACAGACCACGACTGCTCCACTCAGTCCTCGCTGCCAAAAATCCCGCCCAGCGCCTCCAGCGCCGACCGCTCGTCACCGCCCGTGCGCACGGGCGTCAGCTCGCGGCGCAGCTTTTCCAGCGTCATGCTTTGCAGGATCGCGCGACCCGGGCCGCGCAGCGTCGCCAGAAACAATCCCTCACCGCCAAAGATCGCGGTCTTGATCCCGCCCGCGAACTGTACGTCGTAATCCACCGTCTCGTCAAATCCCACGATGCAGCCTGTATCCACCTGCAAGGCGTCCCCAGGCGCGAGCGTGAACTCCACGGCGTCTCCCCCGGCATGAATGAACGCCGTTCCCGGGCCGGTGAGTTTCTCCAGGATGAAGCCTTCGCCGCCCAGCAAGCCTGCGCCGATCCGCTTGACGAAAGCGATATCCAGTTTCACCGAGGATTGCGCGCACAGGAACGCATCGCGCTGAACCAGAATGCTCTGACCGGGTTTCAGATCGAACGCCTGGATCCGTCCCGGGTAACTTCCCGCGAACCCTACTTCACCGGGACTGTCCGCACGAAAGTAAGTCCAGAACAAGGACTCGCCCATGAGCTTGCGCTTGAGTGCGCCCCACAGTTTGTCGCCCAGGCTCTGGCCGCTCATGCGGCTTTCCCAGCTCACGTTGCCGGTTTTGTAAACCATCTTGCCCGCTTCGGCATAAATCTCCTGCCCGGGTTGAAGCCGGATTCTAACTACCTGCAAGTTATCGCCCTGGATCGTGTAATCCAGCGGGGTAGGCGACGGAGTGAAGGCGGGGAAAGCGGCGGGTGAAGCGCCCAGAGCCTGCCCGCAAGCGGGGCAGAAGCGCGCATCGTCGGCGACGCGGTTTCCGCAACGGGTGCAGAAGGGCATGCCCTGCATCTTACAATGGTTTCAGTGTCGAAAAAGAGGGGATCGCTCGGCCTCCTGATCTGGCTGGCCCTGGCCGCCTGGTCCCCGGCGCGTCAGGAACCCGCGGTTTGTGGCACCACGCGCGAGGGTGTGCGCGAAGCTTTGCACCTGCACCGGCAGGGCCAGCGCATTCGTCGCCTGGAAGCCATCCGGCGGCACGGCGCGGGCGCCGCAGCCCTACTCGCAGAACCGCCGGCCGCGGTGCGGGAAGCGCCGGGCCACCCGGACATTGCGCTCATCGAGGATGCCGGCGGCGTGGTGGCCCGCGTCAACCCGTTCAATCTCGACCGCCGCACCCTCGTGTTCCGGCGCACCGACGGCGGCGCCTATCGCTACGAACTGGGCGAGGCATCCTACGATGCCCGCGCGGCGGAAGCAGGATCGCGACTGCCGCTGGAAGACGACGACAGCCGGCGGGTGGATTTGCCCTTCCGCTTCCCGTTCTTCGGTCAATCCTATGACCGCGTCTACGTCAACTCGGACGGCAACCTCACTTTCGGCGCGGGCGATTCGGCCAGCAGCGAGCGTTCCCTCGGTCGCGTCACTGCGGGGCCGCCGCGCATCGCAGGCCTGTTCCGTGACCTCGATCCATCGCTTTCCTCGCAAGGCGTCCGCGTGCTCGCCACCCCGGAACGGTTCGTGGCCAGCTGGGTCGCGGTTCCCGAATATCGCGAATCCGGCGTTGGCCCGCTGCAAACCTTTCAGATTCGGCTTTATCCCGACGGCCGGATCGAGTTCGCTTACGAGGGTATCACCACGACCAGCGCCGTGGTAGGTATCGCGCCCGGAAACTTGCAGGGCGAGACGGCGGTGATTTGCTTCCTTTGCCAGGACGACGCCGGTCGCAGCTTCAGCGCCGCAGTGCTGGAGCGCTTCGGCACGACGCAGGAAATTGACGTGGTCACCGCAGCCCAGGTTTTTCTGCAAGCGCACGAGGACGCCTACGATTACCTGGTCGTTTTCAATGCCCTCGGCGTGAGCGCTGGGGAAAGCGCGGTCGCCTACGAAATCACCGTGCGCAATTACGTGACTGGAATCGGCGATCCGCCGCGCGACTATGGGCGCGAATTCGGTTCCCGCCGCCGCCTGAAAGCCATCGTGAACATGGGGCCGCTCAGTCAGTATCCCGCCGATCCGTTCGCGCCGCTGGATCGCTTGCGGCCCTATAGCCGCGAATCCACTGTCGCCATTCTGGCGCACGAAGTGGGGCACCTGTTCCTGGCCTACGCCAGCATCCGCGACCCGATGAATCCCGGCTCGCGTCCCATGCTCGGGCGGCAGTTGGCCCACTGGAGCTTTGTCTTCAACTCGGAAGCGTCCCACTTGGAGGGCAACCGCATTCGCGACGACGGGCCGGCCGCTAGCCCGCGCTTTCTGACCATCGGCAACTCCGAGCAGTACGCCCCGCTCGACCAGTACCTCATGGGTTTCCGTGCGCCGGAAGAAGTCGAGCCGGTCTTTCTGGTAACGAACGCAACGGTATCGGGCAATCGCTCCCCGCAACGCGGCGTGGCGTTCAACGGCGAGCGGCGCGACGTTCGCGTGGAGGATATCATCGCGGCAGAAGGACCGCGCCGGCCGGATCATACCGTGGCGCAGCGGCGCTTCCGGGCCGCCTTCCTGCTGGTCGTGCCCAAGGGTTTCCAGGTTGCCGACGAAGACCTGCAGAAACTGGAGCGCCTGCGGGAAGCCTTCGAGAGTTACTACCGCGAATCGGCGGGCGGGCGCGCGCAAATCGAGACCATCCTGCGACGCGCGCTTCACGTCTCCGCTTTCCCGGCCGCAGGCGTCCTCCAGGGCAGCTCGATTCCGGTGACGGTTGCCATCGAGAAACCGGCGGAAGCCCCGCTGACGATTTCGCTGCGTGCGGCGGGTAACCTGATCAGCGTGCCCGCCGCGGTGAGCATTCCCGCCGGCGCAACCGAGGCGCGCTTCCAGTTGACCGGGGTGCGCCCCGGCATCGAAGAGCTGCGCATCGAACCTGCGGACACGCGCTACGAGACCGTGTGGACGCGGATTCGCGTGGCTGCCAGTTCCTCGGGCATCAAACCGGTCATCGTCTCGGGCGATAAACAGCTCGCAACCCCGGGCCAGCCACTGCCCGAACCCGTCGTGGTTCGCGTGATGGATGAAAACTACGTGCCGTATCCAGGCGTGCGCGTGCAGGCAACGGCGTCTGCCGGCGGCAGCGTTTCGCCCTCGGAGGCCGTGACGGATGAAAACGGCACGGTGAGCTTTCGCTGGACCCCTGGCCGCGACCCGCTCAACGAGCTGACGGTGACCGCGCTGGGCGCTACGGCGACGGCCACGGCGCTCGGCAAGCCGGCGGTGGCGGCGGACGGGGTGGTCAATGCGGCTTCGGGCAGACCATCGCTGGCTCCGGGCGCGCTGGCGAGCGTGTTCGGCGCCAACCTGGCGGCGGGTCTTCGTTACGCGGCGCCCTATCCCTGGCCGCGTTCGGTCGAGGGCGTTGAGGTTCGGATCAACGGCATTGCCGTCCCGTTACTCTGGTTGAGCGACCGGCAGGTCAACTTCCTGATCCCGCTGGAGATGCCCGAAGGCGACGCCGAGTTGACGGTGCGGACGCCGCTGGGGTCCTCCGATCCGGTACGGATCCGCCTGTCGTCCACCGCGCCCGGCATCTTCTTCAACCCTGTGGACCAGACGGCTGCCGTTCTCATCGCGGGAACGGCGTTCACGACAGCACAGCGCCCCGCGGCGGCGGGCGATTACTTGGAAATTTACGCCACCGGGTTGGGGGCCGTGGAATCCCCCAGCGGCGCGTTGCGCTGGACTCGCCTCAAGCCGCGGGTTTTTCTCGCCGGTCGCGAGTTACCCGAAGTCACTTACCACGGCCTGGCGCCCGGCTACCTCGGGCTGTACCAGATCAACGTGAAAGTCCCGGAAGGGCTGCCTTCGGGCAGACAGCCGCTGCGGGTAGAGGCCGGCGGCGCGGTCAGCAACGAAGTCTACCTGGTGCTGCGCTGAACAGCTTCGCGTCGCCCGATAATTGGGCCGCGGACGACGTTCCTCGACTCTCTCTCGGAAGCGGCAGCACGTTCACTGAGCCAGCGCGCGTTCGATCGCTGCGACCACCTCCGGCGCCGTCGGCTCGACTTTGGGTTCGAATCGTTCGAGCACGCGCCCGTCCCTGCCCACCAGGAACTTGGTGAAATTCCAGCGGATATCTCCCCCTTTGGCGGCGGTCAGGTACTTGTACAGGGGATGCATATCCTCGCCCTTGACGCTGACCTTGGCCATCATGGGGAAGGTCACGTCGTAGGTGCGCTTGCAAAACTGGGCGATCTCTTCGTTAGACCCCGGCTCCTGCCCGCCGAAGTTGTTGGCCGGCACACCGATCACCACGAAGCCGCGGTCCTTGTACTTGCGGTAAAGCGCTTCGAGGCCCGCATACTGCGGTGTAAAGCCGCAACGGCTAGCCACGTTGACCACCAGCACCACCTTGCCTTTGAACTGCGACAGGGGCGCCGGCGTACCGTCTATCGCGGTCATCGTGAAATCGTAGATGCTCTGCGCGGACAGAGCGAGGGCTGCTGCCAGAGACAAGATCAGGGAACGCATACCGGTTTGATGGATGCAGCAGCTGGCCCGGCGGATGCAGCGATCAGGGAACAGACGTGGTTCTGTGGGGCGCTGTGCTGTTGTGCGGGCGTCGCTATTCGTAGCGCAAGGCGGCCGCCGGGTCGAGTCGCGAGGCGCGCAGGGCAGGCGCCAGGCCGCTCAACAGGCCGACCGCCACGAGAATGGCCGCCGAAGCCGCCGCAATCCCCGGCGAAATGACCAGCCGGATGTCGCCCTTGCCCGAGGTGTCCTCGAAGAGCGTGCCCATCAGTGGAAGCGTGCCTGCCGCGGCCGCCACAGCGTAGGCGATGAGGATCCCAAGCACGCCGCCCGTGAGCGTAAGCAGCAGGGCTTCGGCCAGGAACTGCGTGCGGATGTGGCTCCGCCGCGCCCCCAGCGCCCGGCGCAAGCCGATTTCACGCACTCGCTCATCCACGCTCACCAGCATGATGTTCATCACGCCCACGCCCCCGATGCCCAGCGTGAGCACACCGATGAACACCAGCAGGGCCTGAAGCCCGATCGTAATGCCGTCAATGATGGGACGGAACTCCTGCCGGCCGTACATCACGATCGCCCTGCGATCCGTGGGCGAGAAACGCTGCCGCTTGGCGATCAACGCGAGCACCTGGGCCTTGGCTTTCTCTTCCCATTGCGGCACGACGGGTGCGAACACCATGACCTCGGCGTAGCGGGCGTCCCAGAGATCCGCCGCGGTGGAATAGGGAATCCAGCAGGAGTCATCGTCGCTGGTGAAGTAATTGCTCAGTTGGAGCTTGCGCTCCATGGTCCCGATCACGGTGAAGCGCACGCCGCGGATGCGCACCGTCTCGCCCACAGCAGGCCTGCCGCCGAAGAGCCGCTCGCGCAAGCGCCCGCCCAGGAAAACGACGCGGCGGCGTTCCAGCCAATCCTCGTGACTGATCCAGCGGCCCTCGCTCGGGACCTCGTTGCGGATCTCCCCGTACTCGGGATAGACGCCACGCACCGCCGTGTTGACCAGGCGGTCGCCGTAAGAGATCCCGAGCCAGCGCACGGTTTCGAGACTGGCCTGCCTGACCAGCGTCGCCTCCTCGCGGATCAAATCCAGATCTGCCTTTTCAAAACGCACGCGCTTGCCCGCACGCTCGCCGCCCGCCTGTTCGCTGGTCTGCCCCGGCCAGCACACTACCGCGCTCTTGCCGAACGCGTCGAAACACCGCACCAGCACGCTGCGAAAGCCCGAACCGTAGGCAAGCAGGATGGAGACGGCAACGACGCCCCAGACGATGCCCAGCATGGTCAGGAAGCTGCGCAGCGGGCTGCGAAGCAACGCGCGCCAGGATTGGCGAAGCACTTCGCGGAACACCTCAGCCTCCCGGTTCGAAGCGCAGCGCCTCAATGGGATCCACCGAAGCCGCCTGCCGCGCCGGATACAGCGCCGAAAGCACGGCCACGATTCCCAGCAAGGCAAAGGCCAGCAGCGCGGTCTGCCAGCTCACCAACAAGCCCGCGAAATATTGGGGCATGGGAAACCGGTTCACTAAAGCGCAGATGCCGAAGGCGATGGCCATGCCCGCGCCGCCGCTCAGGAATACGACCACCAGCGTTTCCAGGAAAAACAGCCGCAGGATTTCGCGCGAGGTCGCGCCCACGGCCTTGCGCACCCCGATCTCGCGGGTCCGTTCGCGCACCGCCACGAGCATGACGTTCATCACCCCGATGCCTCCCAGCAGCAGACTGATCAGGCCGATGGCGCCCAGAAAGTACTTCATGCCGTCGGTCATCTGGCGGAAGGCCTTGGCGTTCTCGACGGTGTCCCACATGCCGGCGGCTTCTTCATCGCGCGGATCGAAATTGTGGAGGCGGGCCAGCGTGCGCCGGACCTGCCACTTGCAGGCCTCGTGCAATTCGAGCGAGCGCGGCGTCACCAGCAGACGGTCCACGCTGGTCGGCTTCAATGGCGGCTTGTTGGGGAAGTCGCGCAGGGCGGCGGTGAAGGGCACGAAGATCTTGTTGATATCGCGGCCGTCGTAGCTGGAGTCCTGCTCCTTGTGCTGCATGACGCCGATGACGGTGTAGGGCAGCCCGTTGAGATACACCGTTTCGCCCAGCGCCGCACGCCCGCCGAAGAGTTGCTTTTTGGCGTCGCTGCCCAGAAAGGCGACGCGCCGGCCTTCGGCCACCTCGGTCCAGTTGTAGAAGCGGCCCTCTGCCACCGGAATGGTGCGGATCTCGGCGAAGGGAGGCAGCGAACCGGTCACCAGCAGCGTGCCGCTGTTGTAATTGCTGTGCACGGGGAGCGAATTGCCCAGCTCGGGCAGCACCCAGCGACAGGCGGTGGCTTCCCGCTGAAGGATCTGGTAATCGCCCGCCTCCCACTGAAGCGCGCGCCCGGCGCGGAGGCCGCCTGCTTGCATACTGGTGCGCCCGGCCCAAACGATAATGAGGTCCTTGCCGAAATTCTCAGCCACGCGCTTTTGTCCTTCGCGAAAGCCGTCGCCCGCCGCGACCATCAGGGTGATCGAGATGATGCCCCAGGCGATCCCGAACATGGTGAGAAAGGTGCGCAGCTTGTGGGCCCAGAGCGTGCGCAGCGTATCCTCGACGAGGTCGCGCAGTCCCATGGCGACGCTTACTGCAAGATCACCTGATCGCCTTCCCTGAGGCCCGCCACCAGTTCGGTCTTCACGCCGTTGGAGATCCCCAGTTTGACGGGAACGCGCCTGCGTCCGTTGGGCGAGGCAGGATCCGGCGTCTCCAGAAACGCCTGCCGGTTGCGATCGTACACAACCGCAGCCTCGGGCACGAGCAGCACGTTCTTTTTCTCCTCAAGAATGATCTCGGCGTTGGCCGTCATGTTGGCTTTCAGCTCGCCGCCGGGGTTTTGAATCGAGACCCTGACTTCGAACGTCGTCACGTTGTCCTTCTCCACGCCCAGCGGTGAGATCTTGGTCACCTTGCCGTGGAACGTCCGGTCCTTGAAGGCCTCGACCACGATGCGGGCGGGCTGGCCCAGGTAGACCTTGCCGATGTCGGCCTCATCCACCTTGCCCAGCACGTACACCTCGCTGACGTCACCGAGCGTGAACAATTTGGTGGCCTGCGAACCCAGCACGAGAATCGAGCTGACGGCGTCGCCTACCTCGACGTCCCGCGAAAGAACGATCCCGTCCATGGGACTGACGATGGTGGAATTGCGCAAATCTTCCTCGGCGCGATCGAGCAGGGCCTGCGCCTGGGCTACTTGGGCCTTGGCGCGCGCGACCTCGGCGCGGCTCACCGAAACGTTGCGCAACGCAGTCATCTGGCGGTTGAGGGCCATCTGGTAGGCTTTCTCGGCCTCTTCCAGAACGGACTTCGCGATCAGGCCCTGCTGGTGGAGCTGGCGAGCGCGATCCAGGCTCGCTTTGAGGAAGGGGATGTCCGGGCCCTGGGCTTCGACCTGGTTGCGCTCCCAAGCGGCGACGGCGGCTTCCTCGGCGGCCTGGGCGGCCATGAGGGCGGCTCGGGCTTCGCGCACCCGGGCTTGCAACTCCTCCTTGTCCAACTCGACCAGGACCTGGCCCTTCCTGACCCAATCGCCGTAATGCACGTAGATCTGCTTGACGATGCCGCTGGCCTTGGACTTCACTTCGACCTTGGCCTTGGGTTCGATCTTGCCCACCGCTACCACCACGCGCGCCAGATCGCCCCGCTCGACCCGCGCCAGTTTGGAGGGGTCAATCGAGTGATTACGGCTGAAGGCGGCCTTCAGCCCGAAAGCTGCGCCTGCCGCTATCAGCAGAGCGACTGCCAGCCAGATCCAACGCCTCCGTCGCCGGCTCTTGTTGCGCTCGTTCGTCATGGCTTCGCGCCGAAGGGCTTCAAAATCATCAATACGCGCCTGGACCCGATTTGTTCCGCATCCTGGCAGGTCCCTCCGCCTCCGCCCAGTTTCCGCCACAATAAAGCGGAGAAGGCGGGACCGACTTTTTGCGCCGCCCGAGCGTCATAGGGAAAGGAGCCGGCGTTTGATCTTTCGCGAAGTCGAAGACCGGGACCTGGTCCAACGGGCCCGGCGCGGCGACGTCGAGGGCTACAACCTCCTGGTGTCCCGATGGGAGAAGCGCCTGTACAACTATCTGCTCCGGCTGGTGGGGGATCGCGAGGACGCCATGGACCTGACGCAGGAAGTCTTCCTCAAGGCCTACCAGAATCTGGGCAAGCTGGAGGACGCCGGGCGGTTCGGTCCCTGGCTGTTCCGCATCGCTCACAACGAGGCGTTTTCCCTGCTCCGTCGCCGCCGGCCCGAGAGCGACAACGAGGGCGAGATTCCCCAGGAGGCGCTCAGCTACCGGATGTACCCGGTCGAGATGAGCGTCGCGGTGGAGCGGGCCTTGAACAGCCTCTCCCCCGAGCAGCGCGAGGTCGTGATCCTCAAGATTTACCAGGGGTGGAAGTTCGAGGAAATGGCCGAGGCCCTGGATTGCCCGGTTTCGACCATCAAGTCGCGGCTGTACACCGCGCTGGACCGGCTCAAAGAAATGCTGGCGCCGGTACGCAGCTCGGAAAGCTGAGTCAGCCGGCGCCGGGAGCGTGCCATGAGTTGTGCGGCGATTGATTTGAAAGGTTACCTGCTGGGCGAGCTGGAGGAAGCCGAGCGCGCCCGCGTCCGAGCCCACCTGGCCGATTGCGCGGCTTGCCGCGAGGAGCTCGAGCGGCTCAAACTGACCCAGGCCGCCCTGCTCACGCTGCGCGAGGAAGAAATCCCGCGTCGCATCGCCTTCGTTTCCGATCCGGTCTTCGAGCGCCCGTGGTGGAAACGCTGGTGGGCGGCGGGGCCGCAGTGGGCGTTTGCCTCGGCGCTCGTGCTGGCGCTGGCCATCGTGGCGCACGGGCTTCTGCAACCCTCCCCGCCTCCAGCGCCCGCAGTGGATACGGCCGCAATCGAACAGCGGCTGCGGGCCGAGTTCCAGCAGCAACTGGAGCGCGCGGTGCGCGAGGCGGTGGCCCAGTCCGAGGCGCGCCAGCAGCAGCGCATCCGGGAAGCAGTGGCCGCAGCCCGGCGCGAATGGGAATTCCAGCGCAAAGCCGACTTGCTCGCCGTGGAGGAGAATTTCAACGTGCTCAAGAAGCGCATGAACGTTCTCCAGATTTACCTGGCGAGCAACCTGGAGGGGGGCGTGCGATGACCATCGCGTGGCTGCTCGTGCTGGCCGCCTTGGCCCCGGCCGACCGTCCGCGGGCCATCCGCGCTTCCCTGGCCGCGCTCGAGCGCATTTTCGATTCGCGCATTGAACGGCAAAGCGTGGAGGACCCGTTCCTCCTGCTGGGCACCACCCGCGGCGTCTATCTGGAAGGCTACGGGGCGGTGCTGACCGCCGAGGTCAACCTGGTGACCGGGCCCAACATCACGCCGTTCCGCCCCGCCCTGACGAAGGAGGAAATCGCGCGGCTGCGCGCGAAAAAACAACAACGGCTGCCTTTGTTGCGGCAACTGATGCGCGAAATGCTGCTGGACGCGGCCGGCTCACTGGAGGCCATGCCTCCGGAGGAACAGGTGGTGCTGGCCGTCACGCTGTTTTACTACTCCTGGGAGGACCGCACCGGACTGCCCGGCCAGATTCTGATGCAGGCGTCGCGGCAGCAGTTGCTGGGCCTGCGGGCGCGCGGCGCGGCCGCGGCCGAGCAGGTCATCACGGTCAAGGAGTATTGAGCGCCATGCGGCTCGGTGAAATGCTCATCGCGCGCGGCCTCATCAGCCAGGAGGATCTGGACCGCGCGCTCGAAATCCAGCGTGAACGCGGGGACAAGATCGGCAAGATCCTGGTGGACTTGGGCTTCGTGGCCATGCGCGACGTGCTGGCCGCCCTCTCCGACCAGCTCGGCGTCCCGCTGGTGAGCGTGGACGGGCCGCCGCCGGTGACCCCCGAGATCGAGGGCCTCTCGCCGCGCTTCATGCGCCAGTGCCGCTTCATTCCCGTGGCCCAGGAAGGCGCCACCCTGCGCATCGCCATGGCCGATCCGCTCGATTTCGAAACCATCTCGGCGGTGCGCGGCTTCACCGGGCTCAACGTGGAAGTGGCGCTGGCCGCCGAATCCGAAATCCTGGACGCCATCGAGAAGTATTACGGCGAGACGGAAAAAGGCGGCGAGACCGTCACCGCGGGCGTCGAGCGCGAAGAGGATCTCGAGCAATTGCGCGACATGGCCAGCGAGGCGCCCGTGATCCGTCTGGTCAACGCCATGATCGCCTCGGCCATCGAGAAACGGGCCAGCGACATTCATCTCGAGCCCTTCGAAAAAGAATTCCGCGTGCGCTTCCGGATTGACGGCGTGCTCTACAATCAGGAGCCGCCGCCGCGCGAGCTGAAGGCGGCCATCATCTCCCGCGTCAAGCTCATGGCGCGGCTCAACATCGCTGAAAGAAGGCTGCCGCAGGACGGACGCATCAAGATCAAAGTGCTGGGGCGCGAGGTGGACCTGCGCGTCTCCACGCTGCCCACGCTCTACGGGGAAAGCGTGGTCATGCGTCTGCTTGATCGCTCGGCGAGCGATTTCTACGATCTGACGCGGCTCGGCTTCGACGAGTACATGCTGCGGCGCATGGAGCACTTCACCACGCTGCCCTGGGGCATGCTCCTGGTGACCGGTCCCACCGGCAGCGGCAAATCCACCACGCTCTATTCGGCGCTCAAACGCATCAACAAGCCGGACAAGAAGATCATCACCATCGAAGACCCGGTCGAATACCAGATGGACGGGATCAACCAGATCCATGTCAACCCGCAGATCGGTCTGACCTTCGCCAGCGGGCTGCGCCACATCGTGCGGCAGGACCCCGACGTGATCATGGTGGGCGAAATCCGCGACCGCGAAACCGCCGACATCGCCATTCGCGCCGCGCTCACCGGTCACTTCGTCTACTCGACGCTGCACACCAACGACGCGCCGAGCGCGATCACGCGGCTGACGGATATGGGCGTCGAAAACTACCTGATCTGCTCCACGCTGGTGGCGGTGCTGGCGCAGCGGCTGGTGCGCCTGATCTGTCCCGAATGCAAGGTTCCGGCGGGCAAGCGACTGGCGCCCACCGGCGAGTGGATCGAAACGTACCGCGGCGCGGGCTGTCCCAAGTGCTTCGGCACCGGCTACTCCGGACGCATCGGCATCTTCGAGCTCATGGAAATGAACGACGAGCTGCGCCGGCTGGTGATGGAAAACGCCGATGCCGCCACCCTCACCGCCGCGGCTCGTCGTCACGGCATGCGCCGCCTGGCCGAAGATGGGTGGATGAAAGTGCGCGCGGGCCTCACCACCGCCGAAGAGGTGCTGCGCGTCACGCAGGAGTTCTGATGGCGGCGTTTTACTTTCGCGCGGTCACGCCCGACGGCAAGCTGCGCACCGGCACACTGAGCGGAGCCAGCGAACGCGAGGTGGCGCGCGAGTTGCGCCGGCAGGGACTGATCCCGGTCTATGTGGGCAGCGAACCGAAGAAAGGCTTCGCCTTGCACCTGCCCGTCTGGCATCGCGGTCGCCGTCGCGATGTGCTCTTCTTCACGCAGGAGCTGGCTACGCTGCTGGGCGCGGGCGTGCCGCTGGATCGCGCGCTGGCCATCACCTCCGAGCTGACCGAGCGCACCGAGTTCCGCCTCGTGGTGCAGGACGTTCTGCGCATCCTCAAAGGCGGGAAATCGCTGGCCGACAGCCTGGCCGCCCACCCCGAGTATTTCTCCGAGCTTTACATCAACATCGTGCGCGCGGGCGAAGCCAGCGGAGCTCTGGCGCCGGTTTTCGAACGGCTGGCCGAGTTCGAGCGGACGCGGGACGAGCTGCGCAACTACATCCTGTCCTCGATGATCTACCCCGCGCTGCTGGTCGTCGTGGGCCTGGCCTCCATCACGCTCATGCTCTATTTCGTCGTGCCGCGTTTCGCCCAGGTATTCGAGGAATCGCGCCTGAGGATGCCGGCGGCGACCCAAATCCTGCTGGAGGCCAGCAACTTGCTGAAACGTTTTGGCTGGATTGTGTTTGCGTCGGTCGGGGCCGTGCTGGCGGGGCTGCGCGCCTACATTCGCACCCCGGCGGGGCGCTGGTGGTGGGACGGGTTGCGGCTGCGCTTGCCGCTTTTGGGCGAAGCCCTCCGACGCGCCGAAACCGCGCGCTTCGCCCGCGCCATGGAAACGCTGGTAGCCAACGGGGTGCCGCTGGTGCAATCCTTGAATATCGCCGCCCGGATCCTGGGCAACCAGCGCATTGCGCGCGCGCTGGAAGCGGTCGCCCAGGGGGTCAAACGCGGCGAGGGCATCGCCGGGCCGCTGCGCAAAAGCGGTCACTTCCCGGCGCTGGCCGCCCACTTGCTCAGCGTGGGCGAGGAAACGGGACGGCTCGACCAGATGTTCGGCCGCATGGCGGAAATTTTCGAGAACGACACCCGCACCGCGATCCGGCGGTTCACCACGCTGTTCGAACCGCTGGTGATCCTGGTGATGGGCGTGATGGTCGGAATCCTGGTCTTGAGCATGCTGCTGGCGATTACCAGCATCAACGAGGTGGCGCTATGAGCAACAAGGAGCAAAACGGGAACGGGGTAATTCGGAGCAGGGGCGAGGCCGGCATCACCCTGATCGAGATGCTGGTCGTGGTGACCATCATCGCGCTGTTCGCGGGCCTCGTGGTGCCGCGCATGCTGCGGCGCACCGATACCGCGCGCATCACGGCCGCGCGGGCGCAGATCAACGCCTTCATGACCGCGCTGGGCGCTTACAAGCTGGACACGGGAACCTTCCCCACCACCGAGCAGGGCTTGCAAGCGCTGCGGGTGCGGCCGGAGGGCGTCAGTCAGTGGCAAGGTCCGTACCTGCCGCAGGACATTCCACTCGACCCCTGGGGCCACCCGTACGTCTACAAGTATCCCGGCGAGCACGGCGACGAGCCTGACATCATCAGCTACGGCGCCGACGGCCAGCCGGGCGGCGAAGGTATCAACGCCGACATCGTGAGCTGGAAGAGCCAATAGTGCGGGCGCGACCCTCACAGGCCGGCGTCACCCTGATCGAGCTGCTCATCGTGGTGGCGCTGGTGTCTCTGCTGGTGGGCATCACGTTCCCGGCCGTGGGCGCCGGCGTGGATTCGCTGCGGCTGGCCTCGGCCTCCAACCGAGTCGCCATGTTCTTCAACACCGCGCTCCATCGCGCGGAGCGCCGCCAGCAAGTCGTGGAGCTGACCATCCAGCCCGCGGAGAACCGGCTCGTGCTTCGCAGCACGGACCCCGGCTCGGAACGCACGCTCGATCTTGAGGAAGGCGTCCGCATCGCCGCCGTCTACCCGGCTCTGCCGCAGGCCGAACAAGGCCCGCGCCGGTTCCTGCTTCTGCCCGGCGGGACGCCGCCCCGCATCCGGATCGAGCTGCGCAACCGCCGCGGCGACCGGCGTCTGGTCAGCGTGGACCCCATCACCGGCGTGCCACGCATCGAGATTCCGCAAAGCGAGCGATGAGGCGGCGCGGCTTCACGTTACTGGAAATGCTGGTGGCGACCACCATCATGGGCATCGCCGTGGTCAGCCTGCTGGCCGCCCTTTCCACCTCGCTGCGCAACGCCGCGCGCCTCAAAGACGCCGACCGCCTTGCCCTGCTGGCCCGCCGGCAGATGGATGCCCTGCTGCTCGATCCCTCGCTGCCTAAATTCACCGTGATCGGCGGCGAGTTCGACCGCACGATTACCGGCGGCGTCGCAGCAGGCTGGCGCGCGCAGGTGACGCCGTTCGAGATGCAGCCGCAAGCCGGCGCGGGTGCGGCGATCCTGGAGCGCGTGGAACTGGAAATTTGGTGGGAACCTGCCTCCGGCGAGAAACGAAGCTTCCGCCTGGAGGCCTACCGCCGCGGCGTGCTGCGCGGCGATGAAGCTATCCGGGCCGCTGCGAGCCAGCCATGAACCGCCGCGGAGTCACGCTGCTTGAGCTGTTGATTGCGGTCTCGCTGCTGAGCCTGCTTTCGGTGGGCATCCTGATGGCCATGCGCGTGGGCTTGGACGCCATGCAGAAAACCAACAGCCGGCTCATGGACAACCGACGGGTGGCGCGCGCCCAGCGCATCCTTGAGGAACAGATCGCCGGCTTCATGCCGCTGGTGGCCGATTGCCTGCCCGGCCCCGACCGCCCGCGCGTCCGCATGCCCTTCTTTCAGGGCGAACCCGAATCCATGCGCTTTCTTTCCAGTTACTCGCTCACCGAGGGCGCGCGCGGCTACCCGCGGATCCTCGAGTTTCAGGTCATCCCAGGAGAGAACAACCGCGGCGTGCGGCTGGTGGTCAACGAACATTTGTACACGGGACCCGCGGGCGCCGGGATGTTCTGTCTGGGCATGGGCCCGGATCCGCTGACCGGCGCTCAGGTTCCGTTGTTCCGCCCCATCGAGGTGGGACCGTATTCGTTCGTGCTGGCCGACCGGCTGGCCTACTGCCGCTTCTGGTATCGCGAAGCGCCTCCGCCGCCCGCGCCGGAACGCTGGGTGCCGCGCTGGGTGCAACCGCAGTGGCCGCGCGCCATCCGCATCGAAATGGCGCCGCTCGAACCCGATCCCTCGCGCGTCCAACCGATGGAGTTGATCGCGCCCGTGCGCGTGAACAAGATCCCCATGACGGAGTATGTGGACTAGACGTCGAACCATCAGGCGACGCGGTGGCGCTTTGCTGGCCGTGCTGTGGCTGACGGCAGCGCTGGCCACGATCGCCTTTGCAGTGGCCTCCACCGTGCGCGCCGAGACCGAGCGCAGCGCCAACGCGCTGGACAGCCTGCGGGCGTACTACCTCGCGACCGGGGCCATCGAGCGCGCCATCCTTTACATGGACTGGGGACCCGGCCCCGTTGCGCCCGACGGCACGCCGCGCTACTGGGCGCCCTGGCGTTCCCTGCTTTATTTTCAGTTTCCCGCCGGCGATGCGGTGGTCGAAATCATCCCGGAGTCCTCCAAGCTCAATCTGAACACCGCCACCGTGGAGGATCTGTACGCGCTGCTGGTGCATCTGGGCGCCGAGCCGGCACGGGCGCGCGAGATCGCGATGGCCATCGTGGACTGGCGCACGCCCGCCGCGCAACCCACGCCCTTCGATCAGTACTACCTGAGCCTCACTCCGTCTTTTCAGGCGCGGCATGCGTCTTTTGAAGAGGTAGAGGAAGCGCTGCTGGTGAAAGGCATGACACCGGAACTGTTCTACGGCGACTACGTGACGGACGAGCAGGGACGCCTTTCCCCGCGCGGCGGCTTCCGCGACTGCGTGACGGTCTACGGCGCGGGCGCTCGTCTCGACGTGAACACGGCGCCGCCGGCGCTGCTGGCCGCGGTGGGTCTAAGCCCGCAAGCCGTTTCCTGGATTGTGGAACGGCGGCGGCGCGGTCCGTTCCGCGATCAGCGCGAACTGGAGCCGCTGGCCGGCGAACCGGGCTTCCACCGTCTGGGCATCGGCGGCGGCACCATTTACACGCTGCGCGCCACGGCACGTTTGCGCCTGCCCAACGGCGCGCTGTCGGATCTGCGGCGCTCTGTGGCGGCGACGATCAAGCGGCTGCCTCCGGGTTGGGATCGCACCTATCACGTGTTGCGCTGGTACGAGGACGCCTGGACGCACGGGCCGACGCCCGAGGTCTGGCTGCCTGCGCCTGCAATGTGAAGCCATGAACTGGTTGCCACATAACTCCCCGCTGCGAAGATGGCTGGCCATCGGCACCGGCGTCGGCATTGAGATCGGGACGCGCGACTTGCGCGTGGTCGCGGCCCGGGTGCGGCCCGGCGGGGCGCGCGTGCTGGGATCCGCTGTCATCGAACGTTTCCGCGAGCGTCCTGCCGCCGAATGGGGCGCCGAATACGCGGATTTCCTTAAGCGCCTCGGGGTCTCTCATCTGGCGGCAACGGTCTTGTTGCCGCGTCGCGAGGTCATCGTGCGCGTGCTCGCGCTACCCGGCGTCCCGCCCAAAGATCTCGAAGCCGCGATCTCATTTCAGATTGACGCCCTGCATCCCTACCCCGAAGAAGAGGCCGCGTGGACGTGGGCGCGGCTGGATGGAACCGACTCGGTGGTGATCGCGATCGCGCGCCGGGAGACAATCGCGCATTACGTCAGCCTGCTGGCGGAAGCCGGCGTGAAGGCGGCCGCGTTCACGGTTTCGGCGGCCGCGGTTTATTCGGCGCTGCGGCTGCCCGGAGGCCGGCCCGCAGGCGCTTTCCTGGCCCTGCACGAGGACGAGGAGGGCATCGAGGCGTACGGGGAAAGTCCCGCGCGACCGCTTTTCTCAGCGGAATTCCCCGCCGGCTGGGAACGCGTGGCGGCGATGGCTGCGGCCGAGCTGCGACTGGAGGACGGCCAGGGCGCGGTCCGGCTGGCCGAGCTGTTGCCGCCGCCCAAAACGTTTCCACAGGATTTTGATTTGGCGGCGGCCGCCCGCTGCTACGCCGCGGCCCTGGACGGCGCCTGTCCAAGGCTCGGGCTGCGACTGAACCTGCTGCCCGCCGAACACCGCGCCTCGGCGTCCCGGCTGATCTACGCGCCCACGGTCGCCTTGCTCGTGTTGCTGGCAGCGGCGGGGATTGCGATGGCCGCTATCCGTCCCATCGAGGATCGGCGGTACATGACCGCATTGCGCGCCGAGATCGCGCGCCTGGAACCCGTGGCGCTCAAGGCCGGCGAACTGGACCGGCAGGTCGAAGCGATCCGTGCCCGCACCCGCTCCCTCGATGAATTCCGGCGGCGCACCAAGGCCGATCTGGACCTGCTGGCCGAGCTGACGCGCCGCCTGCAACCGCCGACCTGGGTGGCGCAGCTGGAAATCACGCGCGATGCGGTGAACCTGGCGGGCGAGGCCGAGCAGGCGGCAGGTCTGCTTAAAGTGCTGGACGAATCGCCGCTGCTGCGCAACTCCGAGTTCACCATGCCGATCGCCCGGATCGGCAGTGCGGAAAGCTTCCGGATTCGCTGCCAGCGCGAGGGAGGCGCCCAATGAAGCTGAGCGAACGCGATCGGCGGGCGTTGATCCTGCTGGGCGTGGCGCTGGTCGTGACGGCCGTCGTCTACGTTGCCGTGCCCGGCGAGGCTCCGGCGCCGGTAGTGGCAGGGACGGCCAACATCCCGGCCGCCGAGAAGAGGCTGGCCCGCTTGCGAGCGCTGGCCGCTTCCGTGCCGGGCAAGCAGGAGGTCTTGCGTACCGTGACCGCCGAGCTGGAATCCCGCGAGAAGGGCATCGTCCGGGCGGACACCGGAGCGCAGGCGCAGGCGCGCGTTCTGGAAATCGTGCGCCGCGTGGCGAAGGCTTTGCCCAACCCCCTGGAAATTCGGGCCATTGAACTGGGGCCGATCCGCCCGTACGGCGATCAGTACGGCGAGGCTGTGGTGAGCGTGTCGGTGGAGGGACGGATCGAAGACCTGCTCAACCTGCTGGCCGAGATCGGAGCGCAGCCCGAATTGGTGGCGCTTCACGAACTCCGCGTGTCGGCAGGGGATCAGAAAAAGAAGACAGTGAACGCGCGCGTCACTGTCTCAGGAATCGTGCCCCGGAATCTGGTTCCGGAAAAGAAAGGATTGGGACGGTTTTGAAGCGCAGGCTTCTATTGCTCGATTTGATCCTTGCGGCGCTGACGGCGCTCGCGGGATGGCGAGCGCGCCAGCAGTGGCTCGAAGCCCGTCATCGCGAAGCGATGGTGCTGGGCCAGCAGGTCAAACCGTTACCGCCCCCGCCGGCAACCCCGCTGCCCGCGCCGGAGCCGGTGCGTGCGGCCCAGTACATCGAAATCGCCGAGAAAATGCTGTTCAGCCGCGACCGCAACCCCACGGTCATTATCGAGAAGCCGCCCGAGAAACCCCTGCCGCCGCTGCCGGTGCTTTACGGTCTGATGGATCTGGGCGACGGGCTGACCGCCATCATGAGCGAAAAGGCGGGAGCGCCGAGCCGGGGCGTGCGCGCTGGTGACAAGATCGGGCCGTTCCTGCTGGCAGCCATCAACCGCGAAGAGGCCGTCTTCGATTTCGAGGGGCGGCGCGTGAGCAAGAAGCTCGAGGAGTTGATTCCCAAACGCAGCCCGCCGGAAAGCGGCGTGGAAGCAGCGCAAGCTGCGGCAGCCAGTCCGCCCAAACCTGTGGTCCAGCAGCCTAGCGTCTCGGGCCCTGGACCGCAACTCACTGAAGATATCCGCGCCTGCCAGCCTGGGGACACCGATCCGCCGGGCACGGTGCGGGATGGCTTCCGCAAGGTCGTCACTCCGACCCCGTTCGGAGCGACGTGTCGCTGGGAACGCGTGAAATGAACAGGAGCAGCGAACCATGAGAAGCCTTCTTTTTGTCATTGCGCTGGCAACCGTGTTGCCGGCCTCAGCACAGGATAAAGACTCGAAAAAGTCGCAAACGCCCAAAGCCGCCGCAGCGGCCGAATCCAGGCGCGACGCCGTTCCTCCCGACGCCAAGGAGATCGAACCCGGCGTCTGGCGCTGGAAGGACGAAAAGGGCAAGACCTGGATCCTGCGTCGCAGTCCTTTCGGCCTGCTCAAAGGCGAAGAAAAGCAGGAGAAGACAGAGGCGGCTCGTGATGCGGACGATCCTTCGCTGGCGCTCAAGGTCACCGAAGAAGGGGACCAACTCCGCTTCGAGCGCCGGACGCCTTTCGGCGTGAGCCGCTGGACGAAGAAAAAGACGGAGCTGGACGAGCTGGAACAGCGCGCCTGGGAGCGCGAGCAGAAACGGCGCGCCGAGAATCTTCCCAAGGAGTGAGCTGATGCGCATCGCATTGGGCTTGTTGTGCACGATGCTGGCTGTTGTGGCCGCGCAGCAACCGACGCCGCCGGCCAAACCGGAGGCAGCCGCCGCGCAAACACCCGCTGCCGCAGCCAAACCGCCGGCCCCGTCGCAGGCCCCGGCCGCGCAAGCGCCCGCTGCTGCCCAACCTGCGGGCGGCGCCGGCCAGGCGCCTGCCGCGGCAGCCAAACCGCCCGCCACGCAAACCGCACCCGTGCAAGTGGAGCCGGCGGCCGGCGGCGGATTCGTGCTCAACTTGCAGAACGCCTCGCTCACCGACGTCATTGACGTGCTGGCGCGGCGGCTCAAGATCAACTACATCCTGGATCCGCGCGTCAAGGGATCGGTCACGCTGAACACCTACGGCGAGCTACGCGCCGTGGACGTGCGGCCGCTGCTGGAGACCATCCTGCGCATCAACGGCGCGGCCATGGTGCAGGTGGGCGAGTTCTACCGCATCGTCCCCGCCGGCGACGTCCCACGCCTGCCGCTGACCCCGCAAATTGACATCAAGACCTTCCCGGAAGACGAGCGCATGCTCATGAATCTCGTCTTCCTGAAATACGCCACGGTAGGGGAACTGACCAAGCTGCTCCAGCCCTTCCTGGGCGAGGGCGCCGTGGTGACCTCGTACGATCCGGCCAACCTGCTCATCATCCTGGATAACGCGCGCAACATGCGCCGCACCATGGAGCTGATCGCGCTGTTCGACAGCGACACCTTCGCCGCGCAGCGCGTGCGCCTGTTCGAAACCAAGCACAGCCGGCCCTCGGACATCGCCAAGGAACTCGAGAACATTTTCAAGTCCATTTCGCTGGCCGAGAAGACCTCGCCCGTGCGGTTCATGCCGCTGGATCGCATCAACACGATCATCGCCGTGGCGCCCAATCCGGGCGTGTTCGAACAGGTCGAGAAGTGGCTGGCCAAGCTGGACATCCCGGTCAAGGTCACCGCGGGCGCCGTGGATAACTACGTGTATCGGGTCCGCTACGGGCGGGCGGAGACGCTGGCGCAAGCCATCATGATGCTCTACATGGGCATGACCTACGGCTTCGGCTACGGCATGTTCGGACTGGGCTTCGGCGGCCTGGGCTACGGCATGGGTTACGGCGGATACGGCATGGGTTATGGCGGATACGGGATGGGCTACGGCGGCTACGGAATGGGCTATGGCGCGTACCCCGGCTACGGCGCCATGATGCCGGGCTACGGCTACCCTGGCGTCTACACGCCGGGCCAGCCCGGGACGGTGCTCACGCCCACCGGTCCCGTCGCCACCACAGCCGGAACCCAGCCGCAGACCGACATCACCGGAACCTACCTGGGCGCAGCCGCTGCCCAGGCGCAAGCCGGCCTGCGTGGTCCGCGCGTGGTGCCGAACCCGTTCGACAACACCCTGCTCATCCAGGCCACCCCGCAGGAGTACGAGCAGATCCTGAAACTGCTGCGCGAGCTGGACGTGCCGCCGCGCCAGGTGCTTGTCGAAGCCAAGATCTATGAAGTCTCGCTGACCGGCAGTTTCGCCAGCGGCGTGATGGCCTACCTGCAAAGTCGTGGCGGCGGCGACGTGGGTAACGCCAAGCTCGGCTCGCGCACCTTCCAGGCAGCGGCCACAGGCAACGGCACACAGATGACGGCGGGCCTGCTCGTGGGCCGCAGTCGCGAGCTGCTGGCCTTCCTCACCGCGCAGGAAGCCACCGGGCGGG
>JAPWUP010000177.1 GCA_028275505.1 Bryobacteraceae bacterium | reverse complement strand
ACTCGCGAAAAATGCGCTCGGCCACTTTGGGTTCGGGCTGCCACGCGATCTCTTGCAGGTGGCGGTCCAGCTCGTAGTAGCGGCCGGCGCGGAAGTAGAATTCCAGCGCCATGCCGCCGATGACTTCCCGCCGGCCCACGTCCGTGCCCGACAAACCGCCGCTGACCATCCCGCCCACGTAGTGCCGGGGTTCCGCGAGCGCTACCTTGAGCCCGTGCCGGGCGGCCGAGATGGCCGTGATGACACCCGCCGCCGTGGCCCCGTAAACCACCAGGTCATAGCGGGCGGGCGTTCCGGCCTGCGACGCGGCCTCGGCCCCGACGACGGGCATCACACTCGCGGCGGCCAGCGAACTCTGAAGCAACTCTCTTCGGCTCATCATGCGCGTTCACCCTTCGTTTTCCTGCCACTGGCACGCTCTGTGATTGGACCCGCTCCGGCCTCGGCTCTCAGAACACCAGGCGCAAGCCCAGTTGCAGCCTTCGCGCGTCCATGGCGGAAGAAATTCGCCCGAACAAAGCGTTGGTGTTGATGCCCTGACGGTTGGGCGAGAAGCTCGTGTTGGGATTGTTCAGGTTGACGTGGTTGAGGGCGTTGAACGATTCGAAACGGAATTGCAAGGTCTTGCCCTCGACAAGCCGGAAGTTCTTGAAAGCCGAGAAGGCCAGGTCCACCATGCCCGGACCGCGCGTGTTGGGCAAAGTGCGCGGTGCGTTGCCCACCGTCCAGTCGGCCGGATTGCGGAAGGCATCGGTGTCGAACCACCGCGTCACGCTGCGCTGGGAACGCGGCAGCGTGGGGTCGCGGACGACGTCCGGGAAGTTGATGCCCGTGAAGTTATTGGCGCCGCGGACCTGGAGCGGGACGCCGCTTTCCACCGTGAGAATGCCGTTCACCTGCCAGCCACCCACTAAGTGGCCCGTCACGCCGCGAGCGTTCGCCAGCCACGGTTTACCACGCCCGAACGGCAGCTCGTACACCGCGCTGGCTACCAGCCGGTGTGTGACGTCGTTGGCGTCAATGGCTCGCTCCAGCCGGCGGTTGAAGCGACCGAGGCGGAATTCGCCGATGGCGCCGGCGCTGCCCGCGCTGGAGAACGAGTCGTTGATCAGCTTGGAATCGGTGTAAGTAATCAGCGCGCTCAGGCCCCGCGAGAACCGGCGCTCGATGGTAACTTGCAGGGAGTGATAGATGCTCGAAGAGCCGTGATTGGCGTAGGTCATGACGGTCAGATAGTCGGGGTAGGGCTGGAGCAATTGCCACCGCGTGGTGGTTGCGCCCGAAAGCGCCCCGCTGCGGATCTGGCCGAAGAACGGATTGGGGACCTGATCCTGGAGGGCAAGCTGCAAGGCGTAATACTGCGGATCGAGCTGGTTCAGGTTATAGTTGGCGCCGAACAACTTGGTGCCTTTGTTGCCCGCGTAACTTACCGAAGCCACCCAGCGCCCGGGCAGCTCGCGTTGCAAGGTCAGGTTCCACTGCTGCAAGTATGGCGTGGGTGCGTTGCGGTCCTGGTAGCGGACGCCCTGGCCACGGAAGGCGGACGGCCCGCCTGCCGGCCCCAGCGGCCGCACCAGCGAGGCCGGTCCCTCGCGCAACGCAAAGGCCCGGAAAGGTCCGCCGCCCACAGGAACGAATGGAGTGGCGGCCGAGAAGCCAAACGCGTTGGAGTCGTCGCCCTGGGTATCCCCGGATTCCGTGAGCAGGTAGACGACGCCATAGCCGCCGCGCAGCGCGGTCCGCCCATCACCCGTCAGATCGTAGGCGAATCCGACGCGCGGGCCGAAATTGTTGCGGTCCTTGTTGACGAAGTGGCGCGGATCGGTAACCCCGGCGTACTTGAGCACCCCGAGCATCTTCGTCTCATCGTTGATGATGAACGGATCGAAGTTGGAATGCCGGTTATGCCGCTCCACCGGCCCGGAGTTATAGTCGTAGCGCAGACCGAGATTCAGAGTAAGCCGGCGAGTTACCTTGAAATCGTCCTGGATATAACTGCCGTTGGACCAGGCGTGGAAGGAGAAGGAAGGCAGGAACTCCTGCGTGCCGCCGGAAACTTCGCCCAGCAGGAAGGTTGCCATGCCCACGCCAGTTCCCGCCGGGCGCTGAGGATCACCCGTCAGGCCCGCGGTGAAGCTGAACTGGCCGGAAATGTAACCGAAGCGGCGCCAGTTCAGGCGGAACCAGCGCTGGTCCGTGCCGGCCTTGATGTTATGACGGCCGCGAATGATGGTCACGCTGTCGGCCGCCTGCACATAATGCTGGGCGCGGATGCCGGCCGCAAAGTTGCTGGCCCCCAGCGGCAGCATGCCCGCAATTTCCACCCGCGGGAACAACTCGCGCGGGATGATGGCGGGCATGCCAAGCTGGTCGGGCAGATTCTGGCCGAAGCTGGGGTGGAGGAAGGGCAGGTTCTGCCGCGTCACATTTCCCTTGAATTCGTTGATGATCGAGGGAGAAATGACCCGCGTCTCGGTGAGAATCCAGTTGTGGTTATCGCGCTGATCGCGCCGCGCGAACGTGTCGGGATCGGCGACGCCCAGTCCCCAGCCACGTCCCTGACGCGTGTTGCGCGTTCCCGAGTAACGGAAGAAGATGCTGTCCTTGTCCGAGAAACGATGGTCTACCCGGAGGTTCGTCACTCCCTGATTGAGCGCGTCCGCCGCCAGCGACAGGAAGTTCAGCGAGTTGGTCAGGGGCACTTCCGGCGCCACGTTCGGCTTGGGCATGTACTCGAGCACCTTCAGCGCGACCGGGTCCATGCGCGTGCGTGGCACCATGTTGCCGGGCAGGGGATCCCGGACGTAGCCGCTGCCGGCCGGATTGGGCCGCGTGGTGGCGGGATCGAACAGCGGGATGACGCGGCCGGTGGCGTCGTAGGTCGTCGAGAAGTCCCCGTTCCGCTGGGCTTCCGTGGGCACGGTCTGCTTGCGCAGTGAGGAAGTGCGGTGCCGCCATTGTTCGTAACCGAAGAAGAAAAACGTCCGGTTGCGTCCGTCGTAAATCCGGGGCAACCGCACAGGCCCGCCCAGCGTGCCACCGTACTGGTTGTATCGCAGCACGGGCTTGATCCGCCCCGTCAGGGGATCGCGCTGCGTGGCGAAAGCGTTGCGCGCGTCCATGGCGTCGTTGCGGAAGAACTCGTACAGCGTGCCGTGAAACTCATTCGTGCCCGCCTTGGTGGCCACGTTGACCACGCCGCCGCTGGTTTGCCCGAACTCGGCCCGCAGCGCGTTTGTCTCGACGCGAAACTCTTCGACCGCGTCCGCCATGGGCACCACGGAAATCTCGTTGTGCACCGGGACCGTGTTCATGCCGCCGTCAATAAAGAACTGGTTGCCGTAGACGGGCCCGCCGTTGAACTGGATTTGCGAAAAGCCCTGATTGGTCACTTCCGCAAAGCCGTCCAGGCCGCGATTGATGGGGCGGACGCCCGCCACCAGCCGCACCAGGCTGAAAACATGCCGCCCGTTGAGCGGCAGTTCCTCGATGCGCTGGCGCTCGACCACGGTCCCCAAGCTGGATTGCTCCACCTGAACGCGCGAGACCTCACCGGTTACGGTGACGGTTTCCGTCACTGCGCCCAGCTCGAGCGCAATGTCCAGCCGCAGCCGCTGCGCGACTTCAAGCACCACGCCGGTGCGGCGGAACTGCTTGAAGCCCGGCGCCTGCGCAGTGACCTCGTACGTTCCCACCGGAAGGTTGGCCAGGGTGTACGTGCCGTCCTCGGCGGAAGTCGTCCGGTAGGAAATGTTCGTGCCCACGCGAGTGGCGACGATCTCAGCGTTGGGCACGCGCGCCTGTTGCGCGTCGGTCACCACCCCCGTGATCGTACCCAGGGGCGATTGGGCCCAGAGCAGCCCTGCCACCGCCAGGGCGAAAAACAATGCGGTCTTGCCAGCCACGCGGATCACCGTCGTCTCCCACTTCCAAAGTTTGGATGCCCGTATCTTATCACACGGTCGCAGCCAGGCTTTTGCGTGGTGCGGCGCGGCCGACATCGCAGTGCATCGCCAACGCAACGCAAGCGTCCTCTCCAACTTAGACCGCAAACCACAGGAGCGTAGATACCAAGCTCGGAGGAATATGGGCTACGGTTACCTGATTTACAGGGACGGCGTCATTTATCGCGGCCTGCACGCCTTTCCCGGCGCGGCGCCGGATTCAATTCGTCCCCCGACCGGATCCGGGGCGCATTCTTGCTGCACCATTCCTCCAGCGCGGCGCGCAGACGCTGGACGATTTCCGGATGCTTGCCGGAAAGATCGTTCTTTTCGCCAACGTCCGCTTCCAGATCGAACAACTCGAGCTTGCCGAAGTTATCCACCAGCTTCCAGCGTCCGTGACGAACCGCCCGTTTGCCCTCGCCTCCGTCCCAGAACAGCCATTCGTGGACCGGCCCGCGGGCCTCGCCCGTCAGATAGGGCAACAAGTTCTTGCCGTCGTACGTGCGATCTGCCGGAAGGGGAACGCCCGCGGCTGCGGCCGCCGTGGGCAGGATGTCCATGCAAATCACCGGCTCGTGGAAGGCTGTGCCAGCGGGCAATCGGGCAGGCCAACTGACCATGAAAGGAACGCGGATTCCCCCTTCGTACACGCTGTGCTTGTAATCGCGGAGCACGCCGTTGCTGGACGCATTGTTGCGGGCACCGCCGTTGTCGGAAAGAAAGAACACCAGCGTGTTTCTGGCCAATCCGGCCTTTTCCAGCTCGTCCAGGAGCATGCCTACGGCGCGATCCTCGTGCTCTAGCATGGCCAAATAAATGTCCCGGTTTCGCCTGCCCATGTCGTATTTGCGGAGCGTCTGCTCGGGCGCCTGGAGGGGCGTATGCACGGCGTTGAAAGCCAGGTAGAGCAAGAAAGGCCGGTCCCGGTGCTTGCGCACGAAGTTTACCGCCTCGCGGCCCAGGTTGTCCGTGAGATAGCCGCTATCGTCTATCACCTTGTCGTTGCGCCAGATGGACTGAAAATCCTCGGGCTGCCGCTTCAGGTCGAAGTAATCGTGCGCGCCGTGCCCCAGGAAGCCATAGAATTCATCGAAGCCGCGGTTGATCGGGTGATACGGCATGCGGATCCCGAGATGCCATTTGCCGAACGCTCCGGTCGCGTAACCGTGCTTGCGGAGAATATCGGCCATGGTAATCTCGCTCAACGGCAAGCCTACGCGGGAATCCGAAGCCGTGTAAAAGCCGAAACGTTGCTGATAGCGACCCGTCATCAATGCGGCTCGCGTGGGCGCGCACACGTAAGCCGAAACATAGCCTTGTGTGAAGCGCACGCCGCTGCGCGCAATCCGGTCTATGTTGGGCGTGCTGATCTCTTTCGGATGGTCGTAACAGCTCAAGTCCGCATAACCGTGATCGTCAGAGACGATGACAACAATGTTCGGCCGTTCCGGCGCGGCGGCCCGGCTGACCAGCGAGCAACAGGCGCCGGCCAGGCAGCGCAAAGCCTCGCGACGATTCAGCGAAAAATGGTGCAAGCGATTCATCCTCTTACTCCCGAAGGCATCGGATTCGGATCGAGCGAGCCTGCCAGCCGCGCTCTTTCTTCAAGAAGCCGTTTCAACTCCCGGATCACTCCCGCGTACGCCGGATCGGCAGCCAGGTTCCGGTACTCGTGGGGATCCATATCGTGATCGTACAGTTCCACTCCTTGCCGGCCGCTGTCCCACTCCGTGTAGCGGTAACGCGCCGTCCGGATCGAGCGCCCCATCGCGTTGCCCCTGGTGACGACCGTGTACGCGGGAAGCGCCCAGGGCCTTGCCGGATTCCGCAATAGCGGCACGAGGCTGGGACCTTGCAGGTGGGCCGGTGCAGCCAGGCCAGCCAGCTCGGCCAAGGTGGCGTAAAGGCTCACCAGTTCCACGGGCTGGTGGCAGACCGCTCCCGGAGGCCTGCACTCCGGCAGGGCAATGATCAGCGGAACGCGCGCCGACCGCTCGAACAGCGTCACCTTGTTCCACCAGCCGTGCTCGCCGAGGTGCAGGCCGTTGTCGCCGAAGAAGACGATCAGCGTGTTGTGGCGTGCCGCTGAGTTCTCCAGCGCCTCCAGCACCTTTCCGAGCTGTGCGTCCATGAAGCTGATGCAGGCGTAGTAGGCTCGACGGAATTCGCGGCCCTCCTGAACGCCCAGGTTGTGACGCACGGTGGGCAGGGCCAGCTGAGGGATGTCCGATTCATCGTCTGCCGGACCTTCCGGCGCCGGAATTTTTTCCAGCGGGTAAGGTTCGAAATACTTCTTCGGCGCGACGTACGGATCATGCGGCTTGCGGAAGCCTACTGCGATGAAGAACGGTTTGTCGTGCTTTTGCAGGATGAGGCGGACGGCTTCGCGCGCGATCAGGCCGTCGGGCTGATCCTCGTCGCCGCCTTCGGCCGCCATCCAGCGGAAGAAGGCGAACTTGCCGCCCGTCAGGTTCCTGCCTTCGCCCGTAGAGCCGATGCCACTGCTCGGGCGCGGATCGAGCCGGAGGTCCCAGTCCTCGGGTCCGTCCATGCCGTCGTGAAAGACCTTGCCGATTCGTGCCGTGAAGTACCCGTTGCGGCGGAAGAACTCGGGCAGAAAGACGACGTCCTTGAGATGGGAACGCGGCGGCGTGCGGTTGTCCAGCACGTGCGTGGCCTCCGGGTACAGCCCGCTCAACAGAGAGGTCCGGCTGGGATTGCACACCGGGTACTGGCAGTAGGCGCGATCGAACCGCACTCCGCGCCGCGCCAGGCGGTCCATGTTGGGCGTCTGGACCGTGGGATGGCCGTAGCAGCCGAGATCGGTATTGAGGTCGTCCACGGCGATGAAAAGAATGTTGGGGCGCTGAGTGGCAGCAGAGCGCAGGGCGCCGGTCAGCAGAACCAACGGCGCCCGCACCCGAATTCGCGCGGTGACGGGGGCGGCCAGAGAGGGCGAGTTCGGACGCGGCGCCTGGTCGTTCGGACGCGTTCCCACAGCCGTCTCGCGGTCCTCCAGCGAGGTAGTATAATCGCCGCGGCACGCCGCCTGGCAACAGCCCGTCAGAGCCGGCGTCCATCAGAAGGCTGTCAACCAAGAAGCGTGGATGAAACGATCGGTTCACTTCTTGTTTTATCTGGCCGCGGCCTTCCCTCTGGCCGCACAGCTGGTTCAGGTGGACGTCTTCCGTTCCGGCGAGGACGGCTATCACACCTACCGCATCCCTGCCATCATTCGCACGACCAAAGGGACCTTGCTGGCGTTCTGCGAAGGACGCAAGCACAGCGCGCGCGACTGGGGCGACATTGACGTGCTGGTGAAACGCAGCCGCGACGGCGGGCGCACGTGGTCGGCTGCCATCAAAGTGGCGGACTTCGGCGAAGACACCGTCGGCAATCCAGCGCCTGTGGAAGACCGCAGGAGCGGCACGGTGTGGCTCCTGTTGACCCGCAATCCCGGCCACGTGCCCGAGAAGAACATCCTGCCCGGCCTGGAGGGCCCCACGCGCACAGTCTGGCTCACTTACAGCAAGGATGACGGCCTGAGCTGGGCGCCGCCAGTCGAAATCACCCGCTCGGTGAAGCGCCCCGAATGGAGCTGGTACGCCACCGGTCCGGTCAACGGAATTCAACTTCGCTCGGGACGCTTGGTGATCCCGTGCGACCACGTAGTGCGCGCGGACCTCTCGCAGCGCTACTCCCACGTCATCTACAGCGACGATGGCGGCCGGAGCTGGCAGATCGGGGGCAGCGTCGGCCCGGATTGCAACGAGTCCACGGTGGCTGAGCTCTCTGACGGAACGCTCATCTTGAACATGCGCAGCTACGCCGGGCGGAATCGCCGCGCGGTCGCGGTCAGTCGGGACGGAGGGCTGAGTTGGAGCCCGCCGGTGTTCGATAAGACCCTCATCGAGCCGGTCTGCCAGGCCAGCCTGATCGGAATCGGCAAGGGCAAGCGCCGCGTACTGTTGTTCTCGAATCCAGCCTCCACCCAGCGCGTGAACATGACGGTGAGGCTAAGCCGCGACGACGGCAAGTCGTGGGTCGCCTCCCGCACCGTGTACGAAGGCCCTTCGGCCTATTCCAACCTGGTCGAGATCGGGCGCGGCGTGGTGGGCCTGCTTTACGAACGTGGCGAAAAAAGCCCTTACGAGCGGATCAGCTTCGCCCGATTCCCGCTGCGCTGGCTGAGCGAACGGTGAGGCGGCGCATGGGGAAACCGGATTCTCTGGTAACGAGGCGAGGACACAGGGCATGGAG
>JAPWUP010000088.1 GCA_028275505.1 Bryobacteraceae bacterium | reverse complement strand
TCCAGCAGGTTCAGGAAATGCATCAGGTCGGCGTACGTGCCTTCGTAGCCGGCGTTAATGGTCATCATGCTGAGGCCCTGGCTGCCTTCGATCGGCTCGAACTGGAAGGAACCTTCTTTCGGCTTGACGCCGGCCTTGCGCGCCAGCGCGTCCAGTTCGCCCAGGATCGTGGAGGAGACCGTGCGGCGATCCAGGAAATATTCATTGACGAAGCGTTCAGCTTCGCGACGCGCGGTTTCCACCTTGGCTGCGATGCTCTTGAGGCGCTCCACGGCCTGGCGCCGTTGCTGGACCTCGGCCTGCAACATGGCCAGGCGCCGGTCCAGGTCCTCTTCCGAGCTGCCCCACGGCTGGAACACGGCGAGGGCTGCGACCAGATCCGCCGCCAGCAGCAGCCCCACGACGGCCCGCGCCCACACCCGTACGTCACCGCGCTGCGCGCGCACCAGACGCTTCAGGCGCACCAGGACGCCGCTTGCGGCTCGCACGGGATTAGAGTTCCTGTTCATAGCGGACGCTGATCCGGTAACGCAACAGTGGTTCCGATTGCGAGGGTGGAATCCGGTTGTGCACGTGGGTCTGCCCGAAACGCGGCGAATTTTCCAGCCGCGACAGCAACGCCACCACAGGCTCGCTCGATTCGGCGCCCACCACCATGTCCAGCAACACTTCGTTGTCGGCGCCCAATTGCGGGCGGATCGAGATCAGGCGCACGTTGTGCGGCATCACCTGCTCCAGATCGTCGAACAGGCGGGTCCAACTGATGCCTCGCCGATAGAGCAGGCTGTTGTAAAAGAGGCTGTGCTCGAGGACCTCGGCGTTTTCGGGTCGTCGCAGCAACGCTTCCAGCCGAGCCTGCTCGGCCGCCAGGGCGCGCGCCTGATCCTGTAGGCGGGCGACCGCCTCGCGCGTGGCCGCCAGCCGGGCCCGTTCCTGAAAGCCCAGATACACCAGCGCCGCCAGAATGGCCGCCAGGACTGTGGACAGCAGCGCTGCCGTCACGATCACGGACCGGCGCGGTCGGAAGGGTTCACTGGCCAGATTGATCGCGATCCTCATGCCGCTTTGAGTTCCTCCACGGATTCAAGCCAGCCGAGCAGGCCGGCATTGTAAGCCTCGACCTCACCCCAGCGCGAGCGCAGCGGCTCGCACGGCATGCCCGGTTCCCGCTCCAGATCCAGACGCAGGCGGTCCGTCATGGCGCCGAATCCGCACAACCAAACCTTGCTCGCGCGCGTACCAAGCTGGTCTTCGGCATAGGCCAGAGTCGGGTACAAGGGTTCCAGGATCTCCTCGCGCGAGATCTGGCTCAACTCGATCCAGCGCAGAAGACGCAGCCGGTCCCCCTCCAGGATGGATATGGTCAGAAAGCGCCCGCTCAACTTCATCAGCACGGCGGTGGTGTTCTCGCGGACCAGCTCCAGCGCGGCCAGCGTCGAGGTGGTCACCAGACCTGGGACCAGACCGCAGGCGCGCAGCGCCGCCTCGTAACGCGCGATGATTTCCAGCGGCGCCGCGGCCACCACGACGTCCACCCGTTTGCCGTCGGAAGCCTGTACGGCGTAACTCAAGGCCGCCGAATCCAGGTCGAAGGGCAAGCCCTTGCGGATACGAAAGCGGATCAGCGCCAACTGCTCGGACGGCGTGGAAGGAAACGAGTCGAAATCCAGCACGATCACGCGCACGCTGGCGTCGGGCAGAATCAGGACGGCGTCATGGCGCTTGCGGGTCTCGCGCCCGCCCGCCACGGCACGGATCTGCGAAGCCAGCTCGTCGGCATCGAGCACGTTGTCGCGCAGCGGCGAAACCGAGAGCACCCCCGCCCGCAGGGGCCGGAAGAGGATGCGCGGCGGTCGCGTGATCTGGGCCGCAGCGATGCCTTCCTCGGAAAGTTCGAAGCCCAGCGCGGGAGGCGGGTCCCGCAGCCAGCGTCGCAACCGCTCGATCATGCGCCCGGCACCTCTTCGATGAACGTGACCTTGTTGATCTCGCGCAGGGTGGTGATGCCCTTGCGCACTTTCTCCAGCCCCGATTCGCGCAAGAAGACCATGCCTTCCTCGCGCGCCGCGCGCTTGATCTCCGCCGTGGGTCGCCGGTCGAGAATCATCTGCCGGATGCGGTCGCTCAGATCGAGCAGCTCGGTAATGGCCGTGCGTCCACGAAAGCCGGTGCCGCCGCATTCGAAGCAACCCTGCCCCTCGTAGAAAGGCACGTCCCGCCACCGCGCCGGATCCAGGCCGCTTTCAATCAGGTAGCTGTCGGGGTAATGGACCTGAGTCTTGCAATGCTCGCAGATGACGCGGACCAGGCGCTGGGCCAGGATGCAGTTCAACGCGGAAACGAAGTTGTAGGGCTCGACGCCCATGTTCAGGAAACGCCCGATCACGTCGAAAACGTTGTTGGCGTGCACCGTGGTGAACACCAAGTGACCGGTGAGGGCGGCGTTGATGGCGATCTGCGCCGTCTCCTGGTCACGGATCTCGCCCACCATGATCTTGTCGGGATCGTGCCGCAGGATGGAACGCAGGCCGCGGGCGAACGTCAGACCCTTCTTTTCGTTCACCGGAATCTGCGTGATGCCCTTGATCTGGTATTCGACCGGGTCCTCGATGGTGATGATCTTGTCCTCGTCGTTCTTGATTTCCATCAGGGCCGCATAGAGCGTGGTGGTCTTGCCCGAGCCGGTGGGTCCGGTCACCAGCACCATGCCGTAAGGCTCTTTGATGTAGCGGCGGAACTTCACCAGATCGTGCTCGGAGAAGCCGACCACGTCGAGCGTGAGTTTGGCGAACTTTTCGCTCAACGATTCCTTGTCGAGCACGCGCAGCACGGCGTCCTCGCCGTGGATGGTGGGCATGATGGAGACGCGGAAGTCAATCAAACGGTTCTTGTAACGCACGCGGAAGCGCCCGTCCTGGGGCACGCGCCGCTCGGCGATGTCCAGCTCGCTCATCACCTTGATGCGGGAGATGATCGTCGAGTGCCACTCCTTGGCGATGGGCGGCATGGCGTACTGGAGCACGCCGTCAATACGGTATTTGATGACCACCTCGTTGTCCCGCGTTTCGATGTGGATGTCGCTGGCGCGGCGCTCCAGGGCGTTGAAAATCGTCGTGTCTACGAGCCGGATCACGGGCGCGATGTCGCTTTCCGCCGAGGTGAGCCGCTCGATCGAGAGCGTCTCCTCCTGCCCCTCCTCTTCACCCACCACATCAAGCGTGAAGCCCTCGGTGACTTCCTCGAGCACGCGTTGGGACTGTTCCGTTTTCTTGAGCAGCTCGGAGATCTGGCTCAGGGTGGCGACCTTGACGCGCAGCTTTTTCTGGAGCAGCAGCGAGAGTTCGTCAATCAGGTTGAGGTTGCGCGGGTCGGCGAGCGCGATCTCCAGCCAGCCGTTGCTGGCGCGCAGGGGCACGAAGTTATAACGGAACATCAGGTCCACAGGGATGGAGCGGAACAGCTCGTGGTCTATGTGCACCAGGCGCAGATCCACGAACTCGCAGCGATAGCGGGCGGCCAGAGCCTGGGCCTGCGCCATCTCCTCGGCCGGATCCGGCGGTTTGGTTCGTTCCGTAGCCATCGTCACCTCCTTTCCGCGCTCTCAGCGCAACGTGTCGGCCAGCGAGAAGATCGGCAGATACAGCGCCACCAGCACGAAGGCCACGAAGACGCCCATGCCGATCATGATCGCCGGCTCGATCAACGAGAGCGCCGCGGTCAAACTCGTGCTCACGTCGTCCTCATAGAATTCGGCCACGCTGTTGAGCATGGCGGGCAACGCGCCGGTGGATTCGCCCACCTCGATCATGTCGGTCGCCAGCTCGGGGAACAGCGTCGTGGAGCGCAGCGCGGCCGAAAGCGGCTGTCCTTCCCGCACCAGTTTTTCGGCACTGGCCAGAGCCTTGCGCAGCAAACTCGAGCCCAGCGATTCCGCCGCGGTTTGCATCGCCTGCACCAGCGGGATCCCGCCGGTAAGCAGGGTGCTCAACACGCGGGCCAGTTGCGCCACCTGATACTTGATCCAGATCTCTCCCGCCAGCGGCAGCCTGAGCTTGAGCCGGTCCAGCGTCTCCTTGGAGGATTCCCGCGCCGCCCACAGGCGGAACGCCAGGATCGCCGCCACCAGCGCCAGGAAGCCCGCCACCACGTAAGCGCGCGCCGTGGTCCCTACCGCGATCAGAATCTGCGTGATGCGCGGCAGCTCGGCCTGCATGCTCTCGTAAAGCTGCGCGAAGTTGGGCACCACGTAGGTAACCAGGAACACGACCAGGCAGCAGACCAGAAAGACCAGGAACGAGGGGTAAATCAGCGAAACCAGCAGCTTCTTGCGCACCGCCAGGGCCAGCTTCTGGTAGCTGATGTAGCGATCCAGCACCTCGGTCAGGCTGCCGCTCTTTTCGCCCGCCAGGATCGAGCTGATGTAGACGGGCGGGAAGACGCCCTGCCGGCGAAAGGCCTCCGAAAGCAGGGCCCCGTTGCGCACTTCGTCACGCACGGCCTGAATCCAGCGGCCCAGTTTGGGGTCCGTCGTCCGCCCGGAGAGCAGATCCAGCGCTTTCAGAATGGGCAGACCGGCGCGGATCAAGGTGACGAACTGCTGGTTGAAGATCAGGAATTTTTCCAGGTTGATCCGCTTGGGCCGGCGAAAGCCGCGCGTCAACGTTTCCACGCTCGCGCGCGGTCGCACCCAGTAAACCAGGTAACCCTGCTCGGTGAGCCGTTCGCGCAGCTCCTGCTCGGAGGCAGCCTCGGCCACTTGCTGGTGGATCTGACCCCGGCTGTCCGCGTATTTCAGCAGGAACTCGGCCATCGCCCCTCCTACAGGTTCGATTCGATCAGCCGTGCGCCGGCAGGCGGCTTGAAAACGAACAGCGACTCGGGCAGCGGCGGGTTGAGCCGCTCGCCTTCAAAGCGAAATTCCATGAGCGAACGATCCTGACCCTGGATGCGCACGTGCCGGATGCGAAATTCCCGATCCACGCGGAACTCCACCTGCGCGTAAACCAGGCGGTCGGACTTGGGCTCAGCCACCACCCAGTAGTCTTCGCCTTCACGTCGCCAGATGAAGCGCCGGAAATCACGCTCAAAGTCGAGCTTGCCCAGCAGGAAAGCCAGCGGCGCCCGCAGGTCCTCGGTCTCTTTCAGGCGGGTGCGTTCCACCTCGTTGGACTCTGGCGTGTAGAGCCAGGCGAACTTGCCGTCCGTGACGAAGAGCTTGCCTGGCGGTTCGGAGTATTCCCAGCGCATTTTGCCCGGCTTGCGCAGCAACAGGCGTCCCCGTTCGGGCTTCCAGGCGCGCCCCTGTCCCCGGTAGGTTTGTTCGAAGTTCACCTCGAGGGTCTGGGCGCGGTTGTAACGGTTCTCGATGCCGCGCAGGACGGGCGCCAGCTCGGCCGCCGAGGCCGCCCACGCCAGCAGACACACCCACGCTGCGCGCTGCCTCACATTGGTTTTGACGCCTCGAAACCGCGAAACGTGCAGGAGGGCTTATTTCCGCCAGGTCCCCTTTTGGTAAGGGAACGTGGTCCAGTCCTGGGCGGCCCGCCCGTTCAGATCCCACTCGACGCGCCCGGCGCGGATGGTCATTTCCGCCACCAGCAACTGCGAACCGTTCATCCGCGCCCCGGCCGAATCCACAAAGCCGAAGTTGCCGCGGTCCAGACGCAGCACGGTCACGTCGGCTTCCGCGCCTGCCTCCAGCCGGCCCAGTTCGGTGCGGCGGATCACGCGGGCGGGGTTCCAGGTCGTCATGCGGATCACGTCCTCCAGCGGCACGCCCAGGTTCAGCACCTTGGACATGACGTTGGTCAGGTCCTTCATGCCCGCGTTCATGCTGCCGGTGTGCAGGTCCGTGGAGATCACGTCGGGATAGAACTTCTCGCGGAAAGCGGGAACCGCCACGTACCAGAAGAAGCTGCCTGCGCCGTGACCCAAGTCGAAGATCACGCCGCGCTTGCGCCCGGCCCACATGGCGGGATTCAGCTTGCCGTCGGGCAGCAGCTCCTCACGGTGACCCGAATAGGCATGGGTGTAAATGTCCCCAGGACGGAGCTTCTCGGTCAGCAGGGTCGTGAGGTTGCGAATTTCGTCCAGGTAGCCGAAGTCCACCATCACGGGGATGTCGGCCAGCTTGCCTGCTTCCACGGCGCGTTCGATCGAGGTCCATCCGGGGCCTTTGTAGTGCGCGGTCTTGATGCCCACGATGATGTCGCGGTTGGCCTTCGCAACCCGGGCAGCCTCCTGGGCATCCAGCAGCTTCGGATCGTCCTCGCCCTCAGGTCCCATCCCGCCCGCGGCAATGTTGAGGAAGGCGAGTACGCGCGTGCGCGAGCGCTCGATCACGCGCTGGCGGAAATCGGCGAAGTTACGTGCGCCAGAGCTGCCGGCATCCACCATGGTGGTGACGCCGGAGCGGAAGCTGAAACCGTCCGGGTAGACGCTTTGGTCGCCTGCGATGACGCCCTTGACTCCGGTGCCGGCGTACACGTGGACGTGCATGTCAATCAGGCCGGGGACGACGTAAAGGCCCGAGACGTCCGCCACGCGCCGGGCTTGCGCAGCCGGGATGCCGGCGGCCACGCGGGCGATTTTGCTGCCCGCGATCGCCACGTCCATCGGCGCGCTGAGGTTGTTTTTCGGGTCAATCACGTGGCCGCCCTTCAGCAGCAGATCGTAGATCGGTTCCTGGGCCGCCAGAATCGAGCCGCCCAGCAACAGGCCGGCAAGTGCAAAGGTGGCGCGTCGCATGTGGAACATCATACCCCGCGCCCGGGGGTTTTCGCCCGCGCGGGCCGATATAATCAAAGGGTGAACTGGGCGCGCGTTCTCGTGTCGTTGCTGGCCTTGTGGCCCGTGGCCTGCTCGCGGAATTCCCGGAGTGCGGAAGCGGTGCGGCAAGGCATCCTGGATCATCTGGCTTCCCGTCCGGACCTCGATCTGAAGGGCATCCAGGTCGAGATCGCCTCGGTGGCCATCCGCGAAAACGAGGCTGATGCCGTGGTCAGCTTTCGTCCCCGGCGCGGGCAGGGCGAAGCCTTCCAGATGCGCTACACGCTGGAACGCAAGGGCGGCCGCTGGGTCGTGAAGAGCAAGGGCCAGGCCGGCGGCATGCCGCATGGCGCAGGCATGGGGCTGCCTCCGGGACACCCGGATATAGGAGGCACCCGGCCAGGCGAGAAGGCTGCTCCGACAAGATAAGCTTATGCGACGCGTGATCGTCGTGGGCGGCGGCCCTGCGGGAGCGTTCGCGGCCGAGCGGCTGGCGCAGGCCGGCCTGCACACCACGCTTCTGGACGAGAAGCTGGCTTGGGAAAAGCCTTGCGGCGGCGGTCTCACGTTCAAGGCTTACCAGCGCTACCCCTTCCTGCTCGAAAACCAGGCGCCCAAGAAGCTGGTCATGGAGACGCGGCTGGCGGCGCCGGGCGCCGGCTGGGCGCGCCTGACGTTGAAGAGTCCGCTGCTGATCTATTCCCGTTACGACCTCAATCGCATGCTGCTGGAACGCGCCATGCGGGCCGGAGCGCGGATCGAGCAGGTACGCGCTCTTGAGGTCCGCCCCAAGGACGGCGGCTGGGTGGTCCAAACTCGCCAGGGATCGCTGGAAGCCGATTTCCTCATCGTCGCCACCGGCGCGCGCAACAATCTGCGCAACGTGGGCACCGAGTATAGTCCGTCGGACATGATGCTGGCTTTGGGCTATTATCTGCCCGAGCAGCAGGATCACATTGACGTGCAGTTCATTCCCATGCTGGAAGGCTACATCTGGGTGTTCCCGCGTTGCGGTCACCTTTCGGCCGGCATATGCGGCAAGCGCGTTGCGGCGGCCGAGCTGCGGGCCAAGCTCGAATCCTACTTGGAGCGGCGGGGCTACAACTGGCGGCACGGTCAGTTCTACGCGCATTTGCTGCCTTCCTTGGAGCCGGGGGCGTGGATCCGCAACCGCGTCGCCGGACCGGGCTGGCTGGCGGTGGGGGACGCAGGCGGGCTGGTGGATCCGGTTACGGGCGAGGGTCTTTATTACGCGATCCGCTCGGCGGATCTGGCCAGTCAGGTGGTTCTCTCCGATGCTCACCCGCCCGAGGAAAAGCCGCGCGCTTATCGCAACCTGCTGCTGAGGGACTTCGTCGCGGATCTGGCTTTCGGCGCCGGCCTGGCGAAACGGCTGTTTTTGGGCAAGTTCCTGTTCGGGACCGTGCCGCAGCGCATGGTGCAGTTCATGCGGCGCAGCCCGCGTTTCTACGCCCTCATGCAGGACCTGTTCGCCGGCACGCAATCCTATCAGGATCTCAAAGAGCGCCTGCTCAAGAACCTGCACGGCACGCTGTTCGAGACGATCATGAACTTCTTCTTCAGCCGCGTGCTGCCGCGCGAGAATCCCATATGAGGAGAGAAAAAAGCCAGAGCTTGCTGGCCCGGGCGGAACGCGTCATCCCGGGTGGAGTCAACTCGCCGGTGCGCGCCTTTCGCGCGGTGGGCGGGACGCCGCCGTTCATCGTGCGAGGCGAGGGCGCGCGCATGTGGGACGCCGACGGTAACTGCTATCTGGATTACATCGGCTCGTGGGGCCCCCTGCTGCTGGGACACGCCCACCCCGAAGTGCTGTCCGCGGTGGAAGAGGCCCTTCGCGGCGGCACGAGCTTCGGATTGCCCACCGAGCGTGAGATCGAGCTGGCCGAAATGATCGTCGAAGCCGTGCCCTCGATCGAGATGGTGCGGCTGGTCAATTCCGGCACCGAGGCCACCATGAGTGCGCTGCGGCTGGCCCGCGCCTGGACGGGCCGCGAGCTGGTGGTGAAGTTCGAAGGCTGCTATCACGGGCACGTGGACTCGCTGCTGGTGAAGGCCGGATCGGGCGTGGCCACGCTCGGCATCCCGGATACGGCCGGCGTGCCGGCCGCCTTCGCCGACACCACGATCGCGCTGCCTTACAACTCGACGGCCGCGGTCGAGCAGACCTTTGCGCGCTATGGCGATCGCATCGCTGCCGTGATCGTCGAACCGGTGGCGGGCAACATGGGCTGTGTGCCTCCCGCCCCCGGTTTTCTGGAAGCCCTCCGTGAGCTGACCCAGCGCCACGGCGCGTTGCTCATCTTCGACGAGGTGATGACGGGATTTCGCCTGGCCTACGGCGGCGCGCAGCAGATCTTCGGCATCCGTCCGGATCTGACGACGCTGGGCAAGGTGATCGGCGGCGGCTTGCCGATCGGGGCTTATGGCGGTCGCGCCGAGATCATGCGCCGGATTGCTCCTGCGGGACCCGTGTACCAGGCGGGAACGCTGAGCGGCAATCCCGTAGCCGTGGCCGCCGGCCTGGCCATGTTGCGCTATCTGAAGCAACATCCCGAGCTGTATGCGCAGCTTGAAGAGCGCACAGCGCGCCTGGCTGCGGCCGCGCCACCCGGCATCGCGGTGAACCGCGCCGGCTCCATGATCACGTTCTTTTTCACGCCCGGGCCGGTCACCGATTACGAATCCGCGCGCCGATCCGATACCGCCCGGTTCGCGCGCTTCCACGCCTGGCTACTCGAGCGCGGCATCTGTTTCCCGCCCTCGCAGTTCGAGGCCGCCTTCGTTTCTGCGGCTCACAGCGAGGAGGACATCGCCCGGACCGCAGACGCCATCCGCGAATTTTTCGCAGCGGAAGCCGCCGGTTGAGAATCAGCGCCGTACAGGCGAGCGGGTGAGGTTTTCGAACAGAAAGAGACCGCTTTTGCCCGGCGTCACCAGATCCAGATCGCCATCGCCGTCCAGGTCAGCCACGCAAATTTGCATGCCGCCGCCGGCGCGCGAGCCGTAGTCCACGATATGACGGCTGAATTCCACGCGCTTGCCGTCGGCCGCCAGGCCCCAGCGATACCAGTAGACACCCAGAGGCTCGCGCTCGCCGGGATCCTTGCCGTTGTGGGCCATGTAACGCTTGCCGGTTACGAAGTCCATGTGGCCGTCGCCGTCCAGATCGGCCAGCGTCAGGGCGTGCGCTTGGGACCAGCTCTCGTCAATCGTGCGCCGCGTCCAGCCGCCGTCGGCCGAGCGCTCCATCCAGAAGATGCCGTAATCGTGAGCCAGCGAAGTGAGCAGGTCGTTGCGCCCGTCGCCGTTCACGTCCAGCACGTGGATGAAACCGGTGTTGCCCAGTTCGAAGTCGGCGTGGAGGGTCCAGGGGCCGGAGCGGGGATCGGGTGGCGCTTCCAGCCAGCCTTTGGGCGTCACGATGTCGGTGCGCCCGTCGTGGTTGACGTCGCCGGCGCCGATGCCGTGTCCGAAGCTCGACGGATAAGCGACGTGCTTGACGAAAGCCCCGTTGCGCAGTTCGTACCAGGCCAGAGGGGCCTTGGGATCGCCGAACTGGGGCAGCAGCTCCCGCGCCTTGCCGTCGTTGTCCAGATCCACCAGGAAGCAGAATTCGACGGGAAAGCCGCTGTCAATGGTGTGGTCCTTCCACACACCGCCGCCCGGGCCGGGGTTTTCCCACCAGGCGATGCGGCGCGCGAACCACGCGCAGCTCACCACGTCCGGGCGGCCGTCGCCGTTGACGTCAAGCACCAGATCGCTGAAATCATCCACGTAGTTGTTCGTGAAAAGAATCTCGCGGAAGCGGTGCTTGCGCCAGTCCGGCGCCTCGAACCAGTTTTCGCCCGAGATGATGTCAGGCCGTCCGTCCCCGTTCAGATCGGCGACGGCGCAAGTTTCGTTGGCGCCCCAATCGAGCATGCGCTTCTCGAACGGGATGTCGGGCGGTCGGGTTCGGAGAAACGGGGCAGCCAGCGCAGCGACGAGCAAGTACCAGCGCGGATCCATGCCGCCGATTTTAGCCGGTTTGATGCAACCGGGGGCCGCGGACTCCCGTATGTCAAAATACAAATTCGGGGGAGTAAAGGTGAACAACGTCAAAACGGTCCTGCTGCTCGGGTTGTTGAGCGGCTTGCTGCTGGTGGGCGGCGAGGCCCTGGCGGGCCGTGACGGCCTGTACATGGGCCTGATGCTGGCCGTTGCGATGAATTTCATCAGCTACTTCTTCTCCGATCGCATTGCGCTGGCCATGTACTCGGCCCAGCCTGTGACGGAGACGGAGAATCCCTCCGTTTACCGCCGCCTGGCGCCGCTGGTGATGGGCCTTTGCCAGCGCATGGGCTTGCCGATGCCCAAGCTCTGGGTCATCCCCGAGGCTTCGCCCAACGCCTTCGCCACGGGGCGCAACCCCAAGAATGCCTCGGTAGCGGTGACGGCGGGTCTGCTCGAGCTGATGGATGATCGCGAGCTGGAAGGCGTGCTGGCCCATGAGCTGGCCCACGTTCGCAATCGCGACATCCTGATCAGCACCATCGCCGCTACGCTGGCCGCCGCCATCACCTTTATCGCGCGCATGGCGTTCTGGTTCGGCGGCGCCCGCGACCGTGACGAAGAATCCGGCAACCCGCTGGCGGCGCTGTTGATGCTCATCCTGGCCCCCATCGCGGCCCTGTTGATCCAGATGGCCATCTCGCGCGCTCGCGAATTCGAGGCCGACGCCACCGGTGCGCAGGCGGCCGGCCAGCCCTTCGGGCTGATGTCGGCGTTGAAGAAGCTCGACGCCTACTCGCGCCGCATCCCCATGGACGCTTCGCCCGCTACGGCGCACATGTTCATCGTGATGCCGCTGGGCGGCGGCGGTGCCTTGTTGAAACTCTTCTCCACCCATCCGCCCATTGAGGAGCGCGTGCGACGGCTGGAGCGGATGGCCGTCCCGCGTCCCATCTGAGCGCACAATGCATCAGGTCCGCGTCACGCGCAAAGGGGCGGACCGCGTCCGTTCCGGACATCCCTGGATATTCGCCTCGGACATCGAGGATCGCGGCGAAGCGGAAGGCGGTGAAACGGTTCAGGTGCTGGATCCCCGTGGCCAGCCACTGGGGGTTGCGCACTATTCCGCTGCATCGCAGATTGCGCTGCGCATGCTCTCGCGCGATCCGCGCGAGCCGGACCGCGAATTCTACCGTCGCCGTCTGGCGCGCGCTATCGAGCACCGCCGTCGCCTGGTCACCGACAGCGAAGCCTGCCGTCTGGTCTTCTCCGAGGGCGATCTGCTGCCGGCCCTGATCGTAGACCGGTATGGCGATTACCTGGTGCTGCAAACCCTGAATCAGGGGATGGAGCGGATCAAGCCGTTGTTGGTCGAGCTGCTGATGGAGCTGGCTTCCCCGCGCGGTATCCTCGAGCGCAACGACGCCGCCGTCCGTCAAAAGGAACAGTTGCCGCTCACGGTGAGCACGCTGGCGGGCGAGGTTCCGGAACGCGTCTGGTACCGGATGCATGGCCTGCGCTTCCAGGCCGATCTGGTGCGCGGACAGAAGACGGGAGCTTATCTGGATCAGCGCGAGAACTACCTGGCGGCGGAGAGCTACGCTCGCGGGCGGGCGCTGGATTGCTTTACGGCGACGGGCGGGTTTGCGCTCCACCTGGCGCGCCGTTGCGAATCGGTGGAAGCGGTGGACACTTCCGATCTGGCGCTCGAGCTGGCCGAGGCTGCGCGCAAGGAAAACGGTCTCGAGAACGTCCAGTTCCGCAAGGCGGACGTATTCGAAGTGCTCTCTTCCTACGTCCTGGCCGGTCGGCGCTTTTCGATCATCGTGCTCGATCCTCCGGCCTTCGCGCGCTCGCGTGCCGGGCTGGAGGGCGCGGCGCGCGGTTACAAGGACATCAACCTGCGCGCTCTCAAGCTGCTGGAGCCGGGCGGCATTCTGGTGACCTGCTCCTGCTCGCAGCACGTCAGCGAAGCCATGCTGCTCGAAATCATCGCCGAAGCGGCGCTGGACGCGGGACGCGTGGTCCGCGTGCTCGAGCGGCGAACGCAGTCGCGCGACCATCCCATCCTGCTGACCGTGCCCGAGACCCACTACCTGAAGTGCCTGATTTTGGAAGCGCTCTAAGAGGCCGGCGCGCGACGCGGCAGCCGGTCAATTTTTGCGGCCAGAATAAAATCGCTTTCGGTCAGCCCGTCCACCTTGTGCGTCCAGATGCGGACTTCCACGCGGCCCCAGCTCAGCAGCAAGTCGGGATGATGCCCCTGTTCTTCGGCCAGCTCGCCGACGCGGTTGACGAACTCGAGCGCCGATTTGAAGTCGGGAAATTGGAAAGCGCGTTCCAGATGATGCTCGTTGACGACGTTCCACTCGGGAATCTCGGCCCGGTATTTCTCGATTTCGGCGCCCTTGAGCGGCGGCACGCCGCCCTGGCACGGAATGCACTGTTTCTCAGCTAGTCCCATGGCTGCTTGAATGGATGCGGCGGCGCGGCTCAGGATTCAAGGGCGGCTACGATACGATCGCCCATCTGGCTGGTTGCAAGCTTGCCGCCCAGCTCCCGGGTGCGACAGGCAGGATCCTGGTAAACGCGCTCCACCGCGGCGCGGATCATTTGCGCTCCCCGTCGCGTTTCCGCCGTGTCCAGCCACTCCAGCATCATGGCAGCCGAAAGGATGGCGGCGGTAGGGTTGGCCAGGTCGCGCCCGGCGATGTCCGGCGCGGAACCGTGAGCAGGCTGGAAGACCGCGTGGCGGTCGCCGATATCCGCCGAGGGCGCCATGCCCATGCCGCCGACCAGAGCCGCCGCCAGATCGGAAAGAATGTCGCCGAACATGTTCTCGGTCACGATCACGTCGAAGCTTTCCGGTCGCTGGACGAGGTACAGACTGGCGGCGTCCACATAGATCCGTTCCGTCTCCACGTCGGGGAATTCGCGCGCTACCTCGTCGAAGACGGCGCGGAAGTAAGCCATCGAGGGCAGCACGTTGGCTTTGTCCACCAGGGTGAGCTTTCTGCGTCTGGTGCGGGCGAGCCGGAACGCGGCGCGGAACACGCGTTGCGCGCCGGTTCGCGTGATGCGCATGGTGTCCGTGGCCTCGGGGGCCCGCGGATCTACGGGCGCGCGCCGCGTGGAGAACAGGCCCTCGGTGCTCTCGCGCACGATGACGAAGTCAATGCGGCCGGGCGATTTCAAAGGCGAATCGGCGGGATGGAAGAGCTGCACGGGGCGCAGGCCGCAATAGAGATCGAGTTGCTCGCGCAGATCTATCTGGGGAGTGATCTCGGTGCCGCCGGGCAGGCGGACTTCGGGGAGTCCCATGGCGCCCAGCAGCACAGCGTCGGCCTGACGGACCGCTTCCCATGTGGAGGGCGGCATGGCCTCGCCGCTGCGCAGATACTCGCCCGCGCCGGCGGGATACTCGGCCAGCTCGAATTTGACGGCATCCAGGCGGCCTTCCACGGCGCGCAATACTTTGATGGCTTCGCGAATGACTTCCGGTCCGACACCATCGCCCGGCAGAACGGCAATGCGGAAACTTTTCATAGACTGCTCACTTTATCGCGCGGCCGGGACCAAGTGCACGATCCACGTTTCTTGCGGATCGAAACGTTTCTTGAGTCGCACGTGCGGGCTGCGATCTTCGAAGGCGACCGGTGCCCCGGTCTCCAGGTCCGTTGCCTGCCACGGGCCTTCGCCCAGCGCGAGCACAATCTCGGCCTCCGCAGCGACGGCCGCGTGGTGGAAGATCCCGGCGATGCGTTCCCGGCCGGATTCAAGCAGGCGGACCTCGACTGCGCTTCCGCTCACCCGAGCCGGTCTTTCGACTCCGGCCCACTCGAGAAGCGCGGCGAAGAATCGCTCAAGAGCGGGATCAGGCTGTTGCTCCAACGCCGCACCCAGGAACGAGCCGAGCGCCAGCGTCTTGCCTGCGCCGTAGCGCGAGACGACCGCAGCCGGCGCTCCTGAGCTGAACCGCGCCACCACGCGGGCAGCGTTGCTTGTCGGCTGCAGAACTTCTTCGTAAAGACGGCCGGGAAGACGTTCGCCGGGCCGGAGTCCCGCGAAGTCGTCGGCAGCCCAGATCAGCTCCGTGCGCAGGCCGGGCGTCGTCTGCACCATCACTTCGCGGCAGCCGAGCACGCGGTCCAGTCCCAGCCCGGGGACGCGATCCGAAGCGCGCCCGCGGTCGTTGTTCCAGGCTGCCCGCGCCTCGATGACGAGCGTGCCGCCCGCGCGCACGTAGGACTCCAGCGCAGAGGCAGCAGCCTGGGTCAGCATCAGCGGGTAAGGGAAGTAAATCAGTTTGTACCGGCCCGCCCGTTCGGCCAGTTGATCTATGTGAATGAAATCGGTTGGAACGTTCGCAGCGAACCAGGCCCGGTACACGCCCAGCATCGAGTTCCGTTCGATGCCCGCCACCTCGCTTTGCGGACCCACCGTGACCACGCGCTGCCTGCCGCCCACCATGTACGAAAGCGGGTTGTAAACAATGGCGACTGAAGCTGCTTGCGGCCGGGCGTTCAGGAATAACTTCTGTTGGCGGCTGATGAGTTGTGCGATGCGTCCTGCGGCGCGGGCCCGCTCCGTCACCGTCCCGTCCAGTTCGATCATGCCGTAGCCGCCCGATTCGTAGCCGGTGCTCATCGGGTACCAGGCGTAGTAATTGATTGCCTTGGCGCCGCGTATGAGCGCGCTCCACGTCCACATGCGCAGATCCTGAGGCGTGACCCAAGCGCTGACATTGAGCCCCACGGTTCCGAAGCCGGCTTGCAGCTCGCCGATCCAGAAGCCGCGCTCACCGCCGCTGGAACGCGCAAAATCCAGCAGGGCGCCACGGAATGCGGGATCCCGACCCACGGGATAGGAGTGCTTGGGATAGAACGAGGTTCCGTAGTAATCCACCTGCCGGCTCATGATCCAGTCGTCGGGGCTGCCGTCGCCAGCCAGCGGCGAAGTGAACAGGTTGGGCGCTGCGGCGTGGCTGGTGGCGACGCGATCGGGCGCTGCGCGCTTGACGGCCTCATAGCGATCGCGCAGGTCCTCGCCCAATTTGTGCGCGATGAAGGCTCGCCAGTCGAGGTAGTCCGTGTAAGAAAGGATCGTGCTCAGGCGGTTCGGCTCCACTTCTTCCCAGCTCGTGAACCGCCGGTACCAGGCCTGGTTCAGGGCTTCGAGCGTTCCGTATTTTTTGCGGAGCCAGGCGCGGAAGCGGGCCAGCGTGTGCGGGCAGAAGCAGAACTCGGCGTTGGGCAGCCAGGGCGCGCTCGCCCAGTTGATGATGTGCGGCTCGCTCCACAAGTCCCAGCCGAAGAAGGCCGGGCTGCGCCGCAAATGCTCAGCCAGTGCGGAATAGAAGGCCAGGGCCGCTTTGCGGACGCCCGGATGATCGAGGCAATAGCCTGGAGCGGCTTCGGGCCGGAGTACGTGGCCGTTGATGGCGACGAAATGGGCGTCGGGAAACTTGCGCCCCACCCATTCCGGCGCTGCGTCCATATAAACTTGGACGATGACTTTGAGGCCTTCCTGGCTCGCCAGGTCCAGCAGGACGTCGAGCGTGTCGAAGCGGTAGCGGCCGGGCTCGGGCTCGCCGCTCGCCCAGTCTATCCAGCAGCGGATGGCGTTGAAGCCCAGCTCGCGGATCTGGTGCACGTCGCGCTGCCAGGCCTGCCGGCCGCCGTGCGGATCGGGTTCCAACATGGGCGCCCGAGCCTTCCCGCCGCCGTACCAGACGGCCATGGGAAAGAAATCGGGCGCCCCGGGCATCCACGCCGCAATTACTAAGGCCAGCAGGGCCCGCATGGCATCCTCACTTGCCCGGCGGCGTTTCCGGATCGAGATACTTCTTGAGCCAGGCGAACAGTTCCTGGAACAAATACCGATTGTTCTCTCCCTTCAGAATCCAGTGATTCTCATCGGGGAAGACCAGCAGCTTGCA
>JAPWUP010000003.1 GCA_028275505.1 Bryobacteraceae bacterium | reverse complement strand
GCGGTGAAGGAAGTCAAGGCGCGGTGAGTCCCCGCGGAGGGGTCCACGCGCACCACTTCCGGCGGCTGGATCATGCTGGTGAAATTGGCGATGAGAATGGGCTGGGCCGCTTTTTCCGGGATGACGAGGTTCGAGTAACAACCGGAAGTTACTTCGAACGCGAGCCTGGTTTCGCCCCCTTGGGCCGGCAGCGTGAAAATCTTGTCGTGGCCGGCGTCCTCAGCGGTGAGATAGATGGTCCGGCTGTCGGGTGTGAAGGCATAGCTGTCCACGGAGCGATCGAAAGTCGGACTGAGCAGGCGCGGCTGGCCTTGCGGGGGCCAGGGCAGCACGGCCAGGCGACGGAGGCTATAGAGACGCTTGGGGTCGCGTCGCGTGTGCAGCATGTAGAGGGCGCGGCCGTCGGGTGAAAACGCGGGTTCCGAGTAACTGTCGCGGCCGGAGGTCAGCGCTTCGGGCTCGCCGCCGGTGGCCGGAATCCGGTAGACGTGGAGGCTCGAGAAGTCGTAGGCCTCGACGTTGCGATTGCGGGTCGCCACGAAGACGATGCTCTGGCCGTCCGGCGCCCAGATGGCCTGCAAGTTCTCGTCGCCGCTCAGGCCGCCGCTGCTCCCACCGAAGCCGGGTTCGGCGGCCAGCTTGGTTCCCGCCAGCAGGTCGCGCGCTTTCGCACCGGGTTCCAAGCTCTGGACAAAGATGTGCGGCCGCCGGTCGTCCAGCCAGCGATCCCAGCGGCGGATGGGGAAGCTCTCGTAAACGCGTACGTTGTATTTGCGCTGCTTGCGTTCTTCGAGGATCTTCCGGTTGGCCTCGTCATCGGCAGCGCCCGGGAAGACGCTGCTTTGAAAGAGCAGGGCCTGGCCATCGGGTCGCCAGCGGGGAGCGAAGGCCCCGGTGGAAAGCGAGGTCACGCGGATCGCCTCACCCCCCTCCAGCGAGATCACGTAGATCTGCGGCGCTTCATCTCCTTCCCGCTGCGCCACGAAAGCGATTCGGCGCGAATCCGGCGACCAGGCGACGTCGCTTTCCGATCCGCGGGTGAAGGTCAGCCGGCGCGGCGGCGCGCTGCCGTCGGCAGGCACGATCCACAGATCCGAGACCTGCTTGCTTTCGTCGTAGGCAGGCTCGGTGACCGAGACCACGACCCACTTGCCGTCCGGAGAGACCGCGGGTGCGCCGACGCGCGGCATCAACCAGACGTCCTCGTGCGTGATGGGCGCTTTGCCCGCCCACAGGGCGCTTGCCAACAACAGGCATGCGAGGTGATTCCGCATCATGGCAGGGAGTATAGCAGAGGCGCGCCGCGCTCCCGGCAACGGGCTAAAATACAAATCAGGGTTGCTCAGGGAGGGCGTCATGATGGAGATCCCGCCTGACCACCCTCTGTGCCGGTTGTTCCGCGAACTGGTCGTCCGCCGCTTTTACGGCGACGCGCAGGTGCGCGATCCTGACGTAGCCCGCTACGTTTCCAACCTGCTGGTGGAGTTCGCCCACGTGCGCAACCTGTACAAGATCCGGGACGCGCGCGGGCGGCCGGTGGAAGACGTCGCCCTGATGCTGATCGAATCCAATCCTTTGCTGGAGGCTCGGTCCTTCGACCGGGAGCGGGAAGTGCGCAAGCACATCGGCGACTACACGCTGTTTTTCACCGGCCTGTTCCCTGAGTACGTGGCCTCGCTGCCGCGCCGCCGCCGCGTGGACGCCTTCGTGGATTACGTCAAGGCGGGCAAGGAATCCTACCACATCGTGTCCTGCTTCGATCAGTTCGAGTACCGGCATGAGGCACCTTTGTTTCGCCGCCTTTCGGATTGCTTCGAGCTCTGCGTATTTGGCCTGAACCTGGTCAAGCAGGATCTGGAGCGCATGCGGCAGGAGCAGTATCGCCGCTGGCAGACGGAACTGGGTGGCGGCTCGCCCGCGCCGTTGCTGTGATACATTTTCCTGCATGAAGTGCGCAGCTCTTGCCCTCTGTGTGTTCCTGCCCGCGGCGTGGAGCCAGATTTTCACCTTCAGCCGCGAGCAGATGATCAAGTACACGGAAAAGAACCCTTACGATCGCTTCCCGGACGGGCGCCCGAAAGTGCCCGACGAGTTACTAGAGCGTCTCAAGGAACTGACCTCGGAAGAAGTGTGGGCTGCGCTGCCCAAGCCCGATTACGCCAACCAGTTCGAGGACGGCTGGCAGATCCTGCATCCCGGCAAGAAACTGGTGGGCCGGGCGGTCACGGCCCAATTCATGCCCTACCGCGCCGACGTGGCCCAGGTGGCCGAAGCCGAAGGGAAGGCGCGCTTTGGCGGGCGCAGCCCCAACCAGCGCGTGATTGACCAGCTTCAGGCCGGCGATGTCATCGTCGTGGATCTGTTCGGCAAGATCGAGGACGGCACCTTCGTGGGCGACAATCTCGCCACGTACATCCAGACGGTGACCGGGACCGGCATCGTCGTGGACGGCGGCATCCGCGATCTGGAAGGGATCTTTCCGCTGGGCATGCCTGTTTATTACCGAGGAGCGCACCCGACCGCGATTCGCAACGTGATGCTCACCGGCTACAACATTCCCATCCGCATCGGCAAGGCCACGGTGATGCCGGGTGACGTGGTGTTCGCCGACCGAGAGGGCGTGTGGTTCATCCCGCCGCACCTGGTCGAGAAAGTCCTCGAATACGCCGAGCGGAGCCGGATCCACGACGAGTGGACCCAGCAAAAGCTGCGCACCGGCAAGTACAAGTCCAGCGAGATTTACTCCACCCCGACGGATCCCGAGCTCAAGAAAGAGTACGAGGAGTACCTGAAGAAGCGCCTCGAGGAAAGGAGGCGGCGGAGACCGTGAAGCGCCCGGGTCTGTTGGGTGAACTGGTGGCGGAGTTCCTCGGTACGTTGATTCTGCTGGCTTTCGGCTCGGGCGTGTGCGCCATGGTCGTCCTGTTCGGAACGGGCGCGCCCGGTGAAATCGTGCACGGAGGCTGGACGAACATCACCATAGGCTGGGCGCTGGGCGTTACCTTCGGCGTCTGGCTAGCCGGGCGGGCGAGCGGCGCTCATCTGAATCCGGCGGTCACGCTGGCGCTGGCGGTATTCCGCGGTTTTTCCTGGCGGAAGGTGTTGCCTTACAGCCTTGCCCAGACTGCGGGCGCTTTCACCGGCGCCGCCCTGGTCTTCCTGAACTACCGGCCCGCGTTCGCGAAGACGGATCCCTTACTGGAGCGAACGGCCGGGATCTTCACGACCTTTCCGGCCTTCCCATCCTGGCCCAGCGCAGGCCTCGTGGACCAGATCCTGGGGACCGCCTTGCTGCTCTTGCTGGTGTTTGCGGTCACCGACGAGCGCAACCAGCCGGCAGGGGCCAACCTGACGCCGGTGATCATCGGGCTGATCGTATTGGCTATCGGCTGCTCCTTCGGCTCGTTGCACGGCTACGCGATCAACCCGGCCCGGGACTTTGGCCCGAGGCTGTTTACGGTGCTGGCGGGATTCCGGAACAACGGCCTGACCGATGGCAGTGGGGTGTGGTGGGTCCCGATCGCGGGACCGCTGGCGGGAGGGCTGGTCGGCGCAGCGGTCTACGAGGTGGCGATCCGGCGTCACCTGCCTCTGAGTCGGGAGGCGGACGTGGGGTCATAAGGGATCGGCTATAATGAAATTTCTGTTTCCGAGCGCGGCCGGGGTGCTAACGTGTTTCTCAACGTTCAAGAGCTGCTGCTCCGCAACCTGCCGATTGCGGAGGTTTACGCCCCGGGCGTGATAGACTATTTCGACGCCCACCTGCGGCAGGTCAGCGATCTGGTGGTCACAGGAATCGCCGAGCTGCGGCAGGCCACGATGGAGATCGTGGTCCGGGGGCGCCTCGAAGTCCTGATGGAGGCGGATTGCGATCGCTGCCTGGAGGCAGCGCGGTTCCCGATCTCGCTGGACTTCGACCTGATCTACAGGCCCCTGCCGGATACCATGCCCGAGGAAGTGGTCCTGTCGCCCGAAGAGACCGAGATCGCCTTTTACCGCGGGCTGGGTATCGAGTTGGAGGACGTGGTGCGCGAACAGGTCCTGCTGGCGCTGCCCATGCGGCGGCTCTGCCACCCGGAGTGCCGGGGCATTTGCCCGGTCTGCGGGGAGAATCGCAATGTGGTGAATTGCCAGTGCCAGTCGCAATGGGTAGACGATCGCTGGGCCGTGTTGCGCAACTTCGTCCGCTGACTGCACTGGCGCAGCAAACCAATTTTGTTCTGGGAACGAGGGATTTCTGAGCTATGGCGAACCCCAAACGGAGACATTCCCAGGCCCGGACGGGAAAGCGTCGCGCGCATGACGCTTTGCGGCCGCCCAACCTGGCGGAGTGTCCCAACTGTCACGAGCCGAAGTTGCCGCATCGGGTCTGCCCGCACTGCGGTCAATACAAGGGTCGGGAAGTCATCGAGGTGACATCGGAGTGATCTCTGTCCGGCCATGATCAGGATCGCGGTGGACGCGATGGGGGGCGACCACGCCCCCAAGCCGGAGGTCGAAGGCGCCATCCGGGCGGCAAAGACGCTGGGCATCGAGGTTCTGCTCGTCGGCCCCGAGGATCTGCTGTCCCGCGAACTGGCGGCTCAGGATCGCTCGCGGTCCCTGCCCATCCGTATCGTGCACGCCAGCGAACGCGTCACCATGCAGGACAGCGTGGCGCGCGCGGTTCGCACCAAGCGTGACAGCTCGATCCGGGTCGCCTCGCGGCTGGTGCGCGACGGCCAGGCGCAGGGTCTGGTTTCGGCCGGCAACACCGGCGCCGTCATGGCCACGGCGAAGATGGTGCAGGGCGTGGTGCGCGGCGTGGACCGTCCGGCTCTGGCTTCGGCATTCCCTACGCTGACGGGCACGCCCGCCGTCATGATTGACGTGGGCGCCAACGTGGATTGCAACCCGCGCATGCTGGCGCAGTTCGCCCTGATGGGCGACATTTACTCGCGCGTGGTCTTCCACATCGAACGCCCGCGCGTGGGGCTGCTCTCCATCGGCGAAGAGGAGCACAAGGGCAACGAGCTGACGCGCAACGCGGCGCCCCTGCTGCGCAGCCTCCCGTTGAACTTCATCGGCAACGTGGAGGGTCGTGATCTGTACACCGGGGCGGCGGACGTGGTGGTCTGCGACGGCTTCATCGGCAACGTGGCCTTGAAGGTCAGCGAGGGCATGGCCGACGTGATCATGCACTTGCTGGAGGCTTCGCTCAAGGCCACCCTGAAGCGGAAGGTTGGTTACGTCCTTTCCCGCAACGCGTACAAGGATTTTCGCAAACGCGTGGACTACTCCGAGTACGGCGGCGCGCCGCTGCTGGGGGTGCGTGGCGTCGTGATCATTTGCCACGGGCGCTCCAACGGTTACGCCATCTACAACGCTATTCGCGTGGCGGCGGAACTGGCGCAGGCGGGCATTGACCGCCGCCTCGAGAATGAATTGCGCGCCATGCCCAGTACGCTGTTACCGGTGGGCAAGTAGAAGCATCCACTAAGCAGTGAGGCGCCCCTTCCTGTTTGCATTCCTCTTGCTGCAAGCTGTCCATGCGCTCTTCGGGCAGCCGCTCAATCCCGTACGCTGGTCCCTCACGGTGGAGCCGGCCAAGGTTCCCCCGGGCGGCGAGGTGCTGGCGCGGCTGACTGCACGGCTGGATCCCGGCTGGCACCTCTATTCGATGACTACGCCCCGGCCTCCCATCGCCACGACCATCGAGATCGCCCCGCACCCGGCAATCGAGAGCGTCCGCATCTACCAGCCTGAGCCGGTGCGCAAGCCCGACCCCAACTTCGGCACGGAGACGGAAACCTACGACGGCGAGGTCACCTTCCTGCTCGCGATCCGCGTGGCCCGCGAAGCCTCGCCGGGCGAAGTCGAGCTGGTGGCGCGGCCGCGTTTCCAGATGTGCGATGACCGGCAGTGCCTGCCGCCGCGTCGCGTCAGCGTGAGCGCGCGATTCACGGTGGATCCTGCGGCCACCGCGATCGCGCCCGTGATCCCGGGGAACTTCCGCCTGGTCACCGGGCCAAAGCAAGCGCCTGCGCCAGCCACGCCCTCATCTTCGCCTACGCAAGCTGTCACGCCCTCCGGCCTGCCGCTTTTCGTCCTGGTGGCGTTCGGCTTCGGGCTGGCTGCCGTCTTCACGCCTTGCGTGTTTCCGATGATCCCGATCACGGTCTCGTTCTTCCTGAACAAGCCGGCGACCACCCGCGCGCGGGCTGTATTGGAGGCTGCTGTTTTCTCCGGCGGGATCATCGTTTTGTTCACGGGCTTGGGCATGCTGGTCACCGCCTTGCTCGGTCCCTTCGGGATGGTTCAGCTCGGATCCAATCCCTGGGTGAACGGCTTCATCGCTGCGGTCTTTGTGGTCTTCGCAGCGAGCTTGCTGGGCGCCTTCGAACTGTCGCTGCCCTCAGGGTTGCTGACGCGGCTGGATCAGGCCTCGCGCGGCGGCGGTCTGGCGGGGACTATGCTTATGGGCCTCACCTTCTCGCTTACCGCTTTCGCGTGCGTGGGACCTTTCGTGGGCACGCTGCTGGCTGCCTCGCTGGCCGAGGGCGGCTGGAAACCCGCGCTCGGTATGCTCGGCTTCGCCGTCGGACTGGCCTCGCCGTTTTTCTTCCTGGCGCTGTTCCCCTCGTATCTGGCGCGCCTGCCACGCAGCGGCGGCTGGATGGAGCGCGTCAAGATCGTGCTGGGCTTTATCATTCTCGCGGCCGCCCTCAAGTATCTGAGCGCAGTGGACAAGGTGCTCGGCTGGGACGTTTTGACCCGCGAGCGCTTCCTGGCGGCCTGGATCGTGTTGTTCGGCCTCGCGGGACTGTACCTGCTCGGCCTGTTGCGCCTGCCCGGAGTGAAGCCGGACGAGCCGCTCGGCCTGATGCGCCTGTTCACGGGTGCCGCCCTGCTGGTCTTCGCCGTAAGTCTGATTCCTGGGATGTTCGGCGGGCGGCTAGGCGAGCTGGACGCTTTCGTGCCGCCTCCTTCGGACCGCAGCCTCCCCGGCGTCTCTGCGAACCGGGGCTTGCGATGGATGAAGAACCAGTATCAGGAAGCGCTGGCTGTGGCGCGGCAGGAAGGCAAGCCGGTGCTGATCAGCTTCACCGGCTACGCCTGCACGAACTGCCAGTGGATGAAAGCCAATATGTTCACGCGGCCGGAGGTCGCTTCCGAACTGGAGAAGTTCGTGTTGCTGGAACTTTACACCGACGGCGCGGACCCGGCGTCCGAGCAGAACCAGCGTTTGCAGGAGAGCCGCTTTCACACCGTCGCCATTCCCTACTATGCGATTGTCTCGCCGGATGAAAAAGTGATCGCGACCTTTGCCGGCCTGACGCGGGATCCGGAACAGTTCCTGAAGTTTCTGCGATCCGCAGGGAGTTGATCCTGCCTGGCCCGGGGATTCACCCGAGATCGCAGCACGCCGGGTTCGCAGTACCATAAAAGTGCATGTCCGATTCCAGCTCCCCCGCGATTCGCATCCTCGTGGTGGATGACGACGAGACCGTGCGGATGGCTTTGCGGCGCATGCTGGAAAGCGCCGGCTACGAAGTCCTCGATGCGCCCAACGGTCGCGTGGCCATGAACCTCTGCCGGACGAATCCGCCTGCCCTGATGATCACGGACATTTTCATGCCTGAACAGGAAGGCATGGAAACCATCCGCGTCATGCGCCGGGAATTCCCGGACGTCAAGCTGATCGCCGTATCCGGCCAGGCGGGTGGACTTTACTTGCGCATGGCGAAGCTCCTGGGAGCTCAGGCGACTTTGGAAAAGCCCTTGCGCATGGAGACGGTGCTCGGGACGGTTCGCTCGGTGCTCAGTGGCGAGCCGGCCGCAGACTCCCGCGACGCGTAGCCCTTGACGCGAATCCAACTCAACGGGGAATAGCCTTGTCCGGTTCTTTGGTTCAGATCGGCGCTTCTGCGCCTCGGCCAGCCGCCCGCGATCCGGTGTGCGGGATGCTGGTGGACCCGACGCGCGCCGCGGCGCGTCTGGAATATCGCGGGACCACGTACTACTTCTGCTGCACGCACTGCCGCGAGAAGTTCCGGTCGGCGCCCGAAAGATACCTGACCGGGACCGCGGCGCCAGCGCGGGTCGCGCCCGGGGCGATTTACACCTGCCCCATGCATCCGCAAGTGCGCCGGCAAGGGCCGGGCGATTGTCCGTTGTGCGGCATGGCGCTGGAGCCGGAAAGCGGTGCTGCGGACGAGGCAGAGCTGGTGTCCATGAGGCGCCGCTTCTGGGTCAGTACTGCCCTGACCTTGCCGCTGGCGGCGCTTGCCATGGCGGAGATGTTCGGCGCCGGATGGCATGTTGCGGCCGGCGGGCTCGCGTGGCTCCAGCTCGCGCTTGCTACGCCGGTGGTGCTCTGGGGCGGGTGGCCGTTTTTCGTGCGCGGCTGGCGGCCCGCCGCTTTGCGGCATCCCAACATGTTCACGCTGATCGCCACGGGAGTGGCGGCTGCGTGGCTGTCGAGCGTGGCGGCGACGGTTGCGCCCGGCTGGTTTCCCGCTGCATTCCGTATGCACGACGGGCGCCCGCCTGTGTATTTCGAGGCGGCAGCCGGCATCGTGACCCTGGTGTTGCTCGGCCAGGTGCTGGAGCTGCGCGCGCGCCGTCGTACTGGCGAAGCGCTGCGCGCACTGATGGCGCTGGCGCCCAACACGGCCCTGCGGGTGGAACCGGACGGCAGCGAGCGTGAGATTCCGCTCGCCGAGGTCCGCGTGGGCGACCGCCTGCGCGTGCGGCCCGGTGAAAAGGTTCCCGTGGATGGCGTGGTCCTAGAGGGTTCCAGCTCCGTGGACGAGTCCATGATTACCGGCGAACCCTGGCCAGTGGAGAAAGGCGCCGGCGCGCGTGTCATCGCCGGAACCTTGAACGGCACGGGGAGTTTCCTGATGCGCGCCGAGCGCGTGGGTGCCGATACCTTGCTGGCGCGGATCGTTGCGACGGTGAGCCAGGCGCAGCGCAGTCGTCCGCCGGTGCAGCGGATCGCGGACCGCGTGGCGGCGTGGTTCGTGCCGGCCGTTGCCGCGGTGGCGTTGCTGACCTTTCTCATCTGGATGCGTTACGGACCGGAGCCGCGGCTGGCGCACGCGCTGGTCAACGCCGTGGCGGTGCTCATCATTGCTTGTCCCTGTGCGCTGGGACTGGCGACGCCGATGGCGGTCATGGTTGCTACCGGACGCGGGGCGCGCGAGGGCGTGCTGGTGCGCGATGCGGCCGTGCTGGAAACCATCGAACGCATAGACACCGTGGTGGTGGACAAGACCGGCACTCTGACGGAAGGCAAGCCGCGCCTGGTTGCGCTGGAGCCGACGGGGCAGCTAAGCCGCCGCGAGATCCTGCGGATCGCCGCCAGCGTCGAGCGAGCCAGCGAGCATCCTCTCGGCGCTGCTTTGCTTGCGGCGGCGCGTGCCGAGGGGGTGGAGCCGGATCGCGCGGCGATGTTCGCCTCCAAGACAGGACGCGGTGTTCTGGGAATGGTAGACGGACGCCACGTCCTGATCGGCAACCGCCGGCTGATGGAGGAAAGCGGCATTTCCGTCGGGCGATGGGAAGACCGCGAGCGCGAACTCGCCGGTCCGGGTCGCACCGTGATGTACCTGGCCGTGGATGGACAGATTGAAGCGCTTCTGGCGCTGGCCGACCCCATCAAGCCATCCAGTCGCGATGCGGTGCGCGAACTCGCACGCGCCGGCATCCGCATCGTGATGCTCACCGGCGACAACGCTGCAACGGCACAGGCCGTGGCCCGCGAGCTGGGTATTGAAGAAGTCAAAGCCGAGTTGATGCCCGAGGACAAGCTGCAAGAAGTGCGGAGACTTCAGGCCGAAGGACGTCGGGTCGCCATGGCGGGCGACGGCATCAACGACGCCCCGGCGCTGGCTCAGGCCGACGTCGGCATTGCGATGGGGAGCGGCGCCGATGTGGCGATGGAAGCGGCGCCGGTCACGCTCATCAAGGGAGACTTGCGGGGGATCCTGCGCGTGCTGAGGCTGGGGCGGGCGACGATGCGCATCATCCGGCAGAATCTCCTGCTCGCCTTCGCTTACAATCTGCTGGCGGTTCCGGCCGCTGCGGGAGCGCTTTATCCTTTCTTCGGCCTGCTGCTCAGCCCGGTGATTGCTGCGGCGGCGATGACGTTCAGTTCGGTATCCGTGATCCTGAACGCGTTGAAGCTGAGCCGTGTGGAACTGTGAGCTTCAGCGTCAGGGCAACCGGCCCAGCGGCCACCGGCGCCCCGGTATGGGGATCGAACGCCGCTCTTCTTTGCGCACAGGGCCTCCGCCACCGGAGGAGGCCCGCGACGGTCGCCACGCAGCGTGACTGAAGTCCAGCTCTTCCTCACTGAAGACGAGAGGACGATCGAGCACCATTTCGATCGTGGAGCCTTTGGCCAACACGGCGTCAGGTCCGCGCGTGAGCAACACGCCCATCACCCCGGCCGCTGCTCCCGCGGCTGCGCCGATTCCTGCGCCCATGCCCGTGCGGCCCGCGGCGTGTCCCGCGATGACACCCACGCTGGCGCCGGCCGCGGCTGCCTCACCCACCGTACGCGCGTCTCCACCCTTGTTGCTTTCGCTCAGGACCTTGCCTTCCGTGCGGTCCAGTTCCTCGTTGCCCCGGCCGTCGAGGCTTCCGATGCGCGCGCGGAAATCTCGCGTGACGCCGTTGGGCAAGGTCAGCGAATCGAAGCGCAGAAAAAGTTCGCCGCGTCCCTTGACCCGGCCCGGGCGCTTCACTTGCGTGATCGTACCAGCCACGTAGCTGCCGGGTGGGATCACCACGCGTCCGTTGACGAGAATCGGGAACACGGTCTCGAGATAAACGCGGTCGCCCTCGGCCGAATGCTTGGTGCTTACGCTGTTGATCAGGCTCAGCGGTATGCGCGTGCCAGGTTGGACAACGTACTTGCCTCGGGTTTCATCTTCCACACTGCGCCAGCCGGATCGCGGCGTCTGCGTATTTTCCGGGGAGGGATCCTGCCCCACGAGAGGCAGCAAGGCCACCGCCAGCAGGCCGCAAATTTTCAGCCCCATGGAAAACTCCTAACCTGATTGTAGCCTTCTGTCTGGTTAAACGCGCCGGGCGGGCCACGGGTTGCGCCGCGCAGCGTCAGTCCTTTTTCGGTGATACAGGCAGACGCAGGCCTTGGGGACTCACGGCGTCGCCGATGGCAATGCGGATTTCGGGATCCCTGCCAGTGTCTTCCGGCAAACGCACGTTGATCTGATAGAGGCCCGCAAAATTTGGGGCTACGCCGACGTAAAGTATGTTCGCGGCCGGGACCGGATTGCCGTCGAGCAGGAGCTGGAAACGCTGCCAGTTGGCGATACGCGCCGGCTCCCGCGGAAGCTGCGGCCAGGCGACGGGCGGTTGAGTGCGGCCGAGACCCGTGGCCCAGAGGGTGATGATCTCTCCGGGTCGGGCGGGTTCATCCTTGCTGATGACGACGACTCTCTGCTCGTCGGATCCCTCGGGTTTGCGCACCGCCGTGACGATCGGCGTTGTGGCGTCGAGTTGGAAGAGGGCGGGCGCCGTCTCATGCAGCGGCAGTTCTATCTCGGGTCCACGGCGCCCGTCCAAGGTGACCCATAGCTTCACCTGAGTCGGAAACCTGGCGCCCGTCACGTAAGGGATAAGGAAGTTAATTTGTTCGGGAGAAACGTAGTAAAGGGGTGCTGCCAGCCCGTCCACCAGCACCCGGACTCCATCCAGTTCCGTGGGCAACTGGTTTCCGCGGATGTCTTTCTCGGTGACGGCGCGCTTCGAGTAAGCCAGACCTGCGCCGTAAAGGGAAGCGATCGCGTAAGGCGCCAGCGGCCCGGGTGCGTTACTCGCAGCGTTGACCACGCCGGCTGCCGAGTAGGACAGCGCCCCTCGGTTCTCGCCGTCCCCGGCCCATAAAACCGGCCCGAGGGCCAGCAAGGCCGGCAGCCACCACGGCCTTGGCACGGAGCCAGCTTCATTCTACCGCCCCGCAGGAAGGCGTGTCTATCCCCCTGCTTGCGGGCGGTCGCCTAGGGACCTGTGGTTCGCCGGGCCGTAGCCTTCAGTCACCCCAGGGGCGGCGACGACGCCCGAAGCTACTGAAGGCGCCCGCTGAAGTTCACGTTGTGTACGTCGTGGTTGCGCAAGTCTATGGACCGATCCACCGGGCTGAAGGAGTAACCGGCGCGGGTTACCGACACGCTGTAGATTCCGGGCGGCAGATTCTTCATTTCCCAAGTTCCGTCGGAACGCGTAATAACCGTGCCATTCGCCGGGCCATGGACATGGACGCTGGCGTGGTGTCCCGAGCGCAGCCCATAAACCCGCCCGCTCATGGTGCGGCGTTCGGTGGTTGCCTGGCCTGCCTGGGGCTGCTGGGTGGGGTGAGCCGTGAAGTTCAAGTCGTGTGCGTCCCGAGTGCGCACGTCGGCCGTGCGATCCGTCGGCGTGAACGTGTAGCCCTGGCGGGTCACCGTGACACTGTAAATGCCCGGCACTACGCTAGTGATCTCCCACGTTCCGTCCGGCCTCGTCATGGCGGATCGGTTCGTCGGCCCGTGGGCGTGGATGGTGGCGTGATGCCCCGGCGCGAGATTGGAGACCCTGCCCGTCATGCGGTATCGTGGAGACGGCGGGGCAGCCAACAAAGCCGAGGATACGAACCAGGCGGTCAGCAGTAACGTGGAGCGGGATGCTGCGGGCATGACTTTCCTCCTGATGACAGTCGCAAGTTAACTGTGGCGGGCTCATTCATCCGATGACCCGCGCCGGGTTATTCTAACCCAGATGCGGATTCCGATCTACCAGGTGGATGCCTTCGCCAGCCGCCTTTTTGCGGGCAATCCAGCGGCAGTGTGCGTGCTGGAAAGCTGGCCGCCGGACGAGTTGCTCCGCGCCATCGCGGCGGAGAACAACCTTTCGGAGACGGCCTTTCTTCGGGCGACCGGGGATGGTTACGAGCTGCGGTGGTTCACGCCCGCCGTCGAAGTGGATTTATGCGGGCACGCCACGCTGGCGGCGGGTTACGTGGTGTTCCATTTCTTGCAGCCCTCGGGCGAGCAAGTCCGCTTCGCGACACGCAGCGGCCCGCTGACGGTTCGCCGTCAGGGTCAGTGGCTCGAGATGGATTTTCCTGCGCGGCCGCCCGAGCCCGCTCAGCCGCCGGCCGGACTCGTTGCCGCTCTCGGGCGAGCGCCGGTAGAGATTTGGAAGTCCCGTGACTTCATGGCCGTTTACGAAAGCGAGGACGAGATTCGCGAGTTGCGCCCGGATATGGACGCGCTGCGCCGGGTGGAGATGTTCGCCGTGATCGTCACGGCGCCAGGCCGCGAGGCGGATTTCGTGTCGCGTTTCTTTGCCCCGGCGGTCGGCGTCCCGGAGGATCCGGTAACAGGCTCGGCCCACTGCACGCTGGCGCCCTATTGGGCCCGACGGCTGGGCAAAGAAGTGTTACATGCGCGCCAGCTTTCTCCGCGCGGCGGCGAACTGGTTTGCGAGCTGCGTGACGATCGCGTACTCTTGCGCGGCCAGGCAGTGCTGTACCTGGAGGGATTCATTTACGTGTAGCCCGCGAGCCCGTTAGCACGGTTCGGTTTCCCAGACCCGCAAGCCGAACCGGCTCAGAAAGATGGGAATGTGACGGTAGCGGGGATCGGCGGCCTCGATATCGCGAATCATGGCCCGCTTGGCGGAGCGATCCGGGCCGGACAGAATGGTCACCGAGCCTCCCGTCCCGCCGGCCCCGTTCACCTTCCAGCCCAGAGCGCCGTGCGCGCGGGCGATCTCGATGATGCGGCGGTGGTGCGGGCCGATCAGCGCCGGATGCAGGTTTTCCTGCGCTTCGGTGTTCTCGATCATGGCCCGCCCCAACGCGACGAAATCGCCCGCGTAGAGCGCGTCGCGCGATTTCTCGGCAGTGAGACGGAGCGGTTTCAACTGCGGGGCTTCGGGCCCGGCATTTTCCAAGTTGCGGATGACCATCTGGTGGACTTCCGAGGAAGAGTGCGCCTCGCCCACATAAATCAGCGACAGCCGGGCTTCCAGTTCCCACCAGATGGAGTCGGGCAGGCGAATGGGGCTGACGGCGGCGTGCGGGTAGCGGAACATTTCGATGTAGTTGATGCCGCCGTACGCGGAAGCAATCTGATCCTGGATGCCGCACTGCTGGCGGAGCAGTTCGGTTTCGATTTTCTGCGCCGCCAAAGCGATTTCGTGCGCGGTGAGGCGTCCGGGCGTGAGCCGGTCGAGGGCGCCGATCAGGGCCACGCTCACGGCGGCGGAAGTGCCTGTAGAAGCCCCGCCGGGCGCTTCGCTGTAAATGGAAACCTCGATGGCCAGATTGTCGGGCACGCCCATGTACTCGATGGCGGCCTCCAGCAGCGGATGCTTGTCGTAGATGCCGCGGGGCGGCTCGATCGAGTAACGCTGGCCGTAGTTTTCGGCGTGGATCGTGATGCGCGCTGCTTCGCCTCGGTGCTCGCGCACGCGCAGTTGCACCTCCGCGTACGGATACACGGCGATATTGAACACCTTGCCGTAGCCGGCGAACCAGGTGTCCGTCCAGCCCCCGTTATCGCAGATGCGGATGGGGGCGGCCGCGTTGATGATGCGCAGCAGACGGGCTTCGGAACTCACCGGAACTTGTAGGTGCCGGGTACGGGCAGCGGCGGCGCCTCGATCTTGACGTCGTAGCCGAACTCCTTGGGCATGAGGTCCTGCTGGGAGTTCATGATCATTTCCCAGGTGACTTCCTGCCCGGAGTAGGCCGACTCGCGGGCCATGATGCAGGTCATGGTGCTTTCCGCCACCGCCATGCCGTGATTGATGTACGGGCCGTCGCCCAGGATGCTCTTGACCATGTCAATGTGCTCCTGGACCTGGCCGTTGATGCCTTTGGTTCCCATGTCGTTGCCCGTGGAGCGGCCCTTGGTCCCCACGATCAGGTCGTTGACGATCCGGTAGCATCCCTGCGGATACTGCCGGCAGTGGCTGGAGTAATGCACGCCGTTGGGATAGACGAAATCCGAGAACATGTGGTCGTAAATGTTGCCGTAGAGTTCCTCGCGCGGGCGCCAGGCGGCGCCGCCGGAAGCCACCACACGCACCGGATGGGTCCCCATGACCCAGTTGATGAAGTCAATGTTGTGGAAGTGCTGCTCGACGATCTGGTCGCCGCACAGCCAGAGGAACGAGTACCAGTTGCGGTGCTGCCATTCCATGTCGCCCCACTTGGGATCGCGCGCCTTGGCGTGCATGACCGGGCCGCTCAGATAGTTCGAGTACAGGGCGACAATTTCGCCGATGGCCCCGTCCTGAATTTTCTGAACGGTTTCGATGTACTCGCGCGTGGACCGCCGCTGCGCGCCGGACATCACCGTGAGTTTCTTTTCCTCCGCCTTGCGGGCGGCGGCCATGAAGCGGCGGCAGCCCACCGGATCCGTGGCCACGGGCTTTTCCGTGAACACGTGCTTGCCGGCTTCGACGGCGGCCTCGAAGTGAATGGGGCGCCAGCCGGGCGGCGTGCACAGCATGACGATATCCACGTCGGTAGCAATGAGTTTCTTGTAGGCGTCGAATCCGATGAAACGGTGCTCGGGATCCACCTTGACGCGGTCGGCGATCTCGGGCATGTTCTTGAGCCGGGCCAGATTCTTCTCCAGGTGATCCTCGAAGATGTCGGCCATGGCCACGACTTCCACGTTAGGGTTGCCGGTGAGCAGATCGCGCACCGCGCCGGTGCCCCGGCCGCCCACCCCGATCAGCCCCGCTCGCAGTTTCGCCTGTCCCCAGCCGCGCACCAGCTCGGGCCGGACGATGGTGAAGGTGGCGGCGCCCGCCGCCGACTTGCCCAGAAACGACCTCCTCGTGACCGGTTCGGACATTTCTCCTCCTCTTCAGATGAACTTGTACTGGCCGGGGATAGGCAGCGGCGGGACCTCGACCTTGGCGTCGTAACTGAACGCCTTCGGGTAAAGGTCCAGTTGCGAGTTCATGACCATATCCCAGGTAATTTCCTGGCCGGAGTAAGCCGCCTCGCGCCCCATGATGCAGGTCATGGTGCTTTCGGCCACCGCCATGGCTTCGTTGATGTAAGGTCCGTTGCCCAGGATGCTGTTGACCATATCTATGTGCTCCTGGACATAGGGATCAATTCCCTTGGTTCCCATGTCGCGGCAGTTAGTGCGTCCCTTGGTTCCTACCAGCAATTCACTTACGTTGCGATAAATGTGTGGGAGGTTGGGATACTGCCGGCAATGGCTCGACATATGGACGCCGTTCGGGTAAACAAAGTCCACGGTGAAATGATCGTAAATGTTGCCGTAAACCTCTTCCCGCGGTCGCCAGGCGGCGCCGCCGGAGCCTACCGCGCGCACGGGGTGCGCGCCCATGAACCAGTTGCAGACGTCAATGTTGTGGATGTGCTGTTCGACGATCTGATCGCCGCACAGCCAGACGTAGGAATACCAGTTCCGGTTCTGGTATTCCATGTCGCCCCACTTGGGATTGCGCTTGCCCTTTTCGTAAGGCCAGTTCGGCCCCTGGAACTGGAGCACCGGAGTGCCGATCCAGTAAGCATAGCAGGCGAGGATTTCGCCGATCGCCCCGTCGCGAACTTTTTGCCAGGTCTCCACGTATTCGCGCTGGGAACGGCGCTGGGCGCCGGACTTGACCGTCAACTTCAGTTCTTCGGATTTCTTGGCCGCGGCCATGAAGCGCCGGCAACCCACGGGGTCTGTGGCGAAGGGCTTTTCCGCGAAGACGTGCTTGCGAGCGTTGACCGCGGCTTCGAAGTGTTCCGGCCGGTAACCGGGCGGGGTGCAAAGCATCACGATGTCAATGTCGGAGGCCAGGACTTTTTTGTAGCCGTCGAACCCGATGAAGCGATGCTCGGGATCCACCTTCACGCGATCTGCGATCTTGGCATTGCGCGGTGACTCCTTGAGCTGCCGGTACGACTTTTCGAGCCGGTCTTCGAAGATATCGCACATGGCGACCAGCTCGACATTCGGGCAGCCGTTGAGGATATTCTCCACCGCCTGGGTTCCGCGTCCGCCGCAGCCGACGAGGCCGGCGCGCAAACGAGCCGGCCCCACTGCCCGTACCTGCTCGGGTTTCACGATCAAGAAACTGGAAGCCGCCGCAGCCTTGCCGGCGGAAGACTTCAGGAAAGATCTACGCGAGACCGATTCAGCGCTCATGACGTCTTTACCTCGGGCGTCTATTGTATCCCAAGGCAACTCCGCTTGCGTTGCCTCAGCGACGGCTGGCGGCCTGGCCCTGACGCAAGGGCACGAAGCGGCAGAAGGTGACGATGCGTTGCGTGAGACGCCCGTCCCGTTTCCAGATCAGTCGCAGTTCCTGATCCCACCCGCTGCCGACGGGGATCACCATGCGCCCGGGATCGGCCAGTTGCTCGATCAATGGCCACGGGATCTCGGGCGCCGCCGCAGCCACCGAGATGGCGTCGTAGGGCGCCAGCTCCGGATAGCCCAGCGACCCATCCGCGCAGATCACCCGCACGTTGTGAGCGCGCCCGGCCGCCTCCAGATTCTGCTGCGCCCGCGCGGCCAGCTCCGGAATCAGCTCCACAGCGATGACCTCGCGGGCCAGCGCGCCCAAGACCGCGGCGTGATAACCGGAGCCCGCGCCCACTTCCAGAACCCTTTCGTCGCCTTTCAGCTCCAGGGCCTGCGTCATCAGGGCCACCATGTAGGGCTGGGAAATTGTCTGGCCGTAGCCGATCGGTACGGGTTCGTCGTCGTAGGCCCGGTGGCGTTGATCTTCAGGGACGAACAATTCCCGCGGGATTTCGGCCATCGCGGCCAGCACGCGCGGGTCACGGATCCCGCGGGCTCGCAACTGGCGTTCGACCATGCGGCGGCGCAATTCAGCGAAATCGCTCATGGGCACTATCCAGCATAGCCCCGTGGGGGCCGCTCGCGGATGCGCGCGTCCGAGAGCAGATGCGGCGGCGTTGAAAAAACTGCGCAGCAGGGCGCGATCTGTGTTATGCTGGTAGCAGAGTTTTGAACGTTTCCGCCTGGCGTAGTGAATCCCCTTCCCGATTTACCCGCCGCGTGGGGAGCGTTTGATCCTCGGTAAGTTCAATTCGAAGGAAAACAGCAACACCATGAAAGAAAAAGGTACTGTGAAGTGGTTTAACGCCTCCAAGGGCTTTGGTTTCATCCAGCGGGATTCGGGCGAAGACGTGTTCGTACACTATTCGGCCATCCAGATGAGCGGCTACCGGAGCCTGGAAGAAGGCGCGCGGGTGGAGTTCTCCGTCCGCAAAGGTCCCAAGGGTCTTCAGGCCGAAGACGTCCGGGTTTTGTAATTCCTCGCCCCACGCGGGCGATCCTGCCGGGAACAAAAGCGGGCCGGTTCCGTATACCACATCGTGAGGTGTGTTATGCGTCTGCGCGGCCCGCTCCCGGTCCTCCTCGTTTCGCTGGTTCTCACCTCCGGCTGCGACCTGGACAGCGTCCTCAGTGAAACCGCACGGTTCCGGGAGGAGTTTACCTACACTTGTGCGCTGCCCGCCGGCGGCAGACTCGATTTGGAGAACTTCAACGGTTCCGTCGAGATCATGGGCTGGGAAAAGGATGAGGTGCGAGTCAGCGGTCTGAAGTTCGCAGGCAGCGAGGCGGATCTCCGTGAACTCAAAATCGAGGTCACGTCCGACGGGCAGACGGCCCGCATCCGCACCGTAGCCCCCTCCGGGCGTCGCAGTCATGCCGGCGCGCGCTACATGCTGCGGGCGCCGCATCGCGTTGAACTGGACCGCATCCGAACTTCCAACGGCTCGATCCGGGCGGAGTTCATCCAGGGGTCTGCGCGCCTGGAAACCTCGAACGGCTCGATCACTCTCCGGCAACTGGAAGGCAGTGTCGAAGCACGTACGAGCAACGGTTCCATCAGCCTGACGGAAGTACGAGGCGACTGCGTCCTGCGCACTTCCAACGGCAGAATCAGCGTGGAGCGACTCAAAGGCGCGCTGGAAGCGACCACGTCGAACGCTTCCGTTTCCGCTCGCATCCTGGAGCCGGGCGTCGGGCGCGTCATCCGCCTGGTGACATCGAACGGCAGCATCGAACTGGCCCTCGATGCCTTCCAGCAAAACGAAATCGTTGCGCAGACCAGCAACGGCTCGGTGACGGTGCGCCTGCCGGCATCGCTTCAGGCACGCTTGCGGGCCACGACCTCCAACGGCGCCATCCATTCGGACTTTCCGGTTCTGGCGGGCAGCATGGGCAAGGATCATCTGGAGGGCGAGATCGGCGGCGGCGGACCTTTGATCCGGCTCGCCACCACGAACGGTTCGATTCGCGTGCAGCGGTTCTGAGCGGGCGCAGTTGCGACTTCAGCACCCTCGCCAGTGCGGCCGCCGCTTTTCCAGAAACGCGGCGATGCCTTCCTGCGCGTCAGCAGTCAGCGTGTTGAGAGTGATGAGCTCGGAGGCGTAGGCGTAAGCCTGATCTACCGGCATTTGGAGCTGCGCGTAGAACGCCTGTTTGCCCAGTGCGACCACCATAGGGCTGGCGTCTGCGATGCGGGCGGCCAATGTCAGGGTCTCTTCGCGCAGCTTCGAGGCGGGCACGACGCGATTCACCAGTCCCCAGGCCAGCGCCGTGCGAGCGTCAATCGGATCGCCTGTGACCAGCATCTCGAAGGCGCGTTTGGGCGAGATGACGCGGGCGAGCGGGACCATGGGCGTCGAGCAGAACAGCCCGATGCGCACGCCCGGCGTAGCGAAGCTGGCCTCTTCGGAGGCCACCGCCAGATCGCACGCCGCCACCAACTGGCAACCGGCCGCAGTGGCGATTCCCTGCACTTCGGCGATCACCGGCTGCGGCAGCTTGCGCAGGGTCTGCATGAGTTGCGTGCATGTTTGGAACACGCGCCGGTATTCGTGCAAGCCACGTCCGCGGAGCTCGTTCAAATCGTGGCCGGAGCAGAAGACCGTGCCTGAGGCGGCCAGAATCACGGCGCGCACGGAAGGATCGGCGCCGGCCCGTCCCAGGGCCTCCATCAGCTCTTCCATCAGTTCCAGCGAAAGCGCGTTGCGGCGCTCCGGGCGGTTAAGCGTCAACACAGCCGCGGGCGGCTGCGTTTCGTAAAGCAGATTCTTGAACATCTGGTCTCCCTCTGTCGGATGCCTACAGGATAGCGAGGCCGGACGGCGTGATAGCATAAACGCTCATGTCTGAGGAGGTCGCGCCATCCCGCTACTTTCCGCCCTGGCGCCGCGCCGAACTGCCCGAGCCGCCGCTTTTCCGCTGGCGGCAATGGACGATGCTGATCGGGCCGGGCCTGATGATGGCGGGCGCCAACATCGGCGGCGGCGAGTGGCTCTTCGGTCCCGTCGTGACCGCGCAATATGGCGGCCGCATCATGTGGCTGGCCACGCTCTCCATCGCGCTACAGGCTTTCTACAACCTTGCCGTGATGCGCTATGCGCTGTACTGCGGCGAGCCGATCTTCGTAGGATTCTTTCGCACCGCGCCCGGTCCTGTGTTCTGGACGGTTTTTTACTTCCTGGCGGACCTCGGCGGCCTGTGGCCGTATCTGTCGTCCAATGCCGCGGTCCCGCTGGCCACGGTGCTGCTCGGCCGACTGCCCACCGCGGCCGACGATGCCCTCACCCGCGGCCTCAGCTATGCCATATTTCTGGCCTGCTTCGTGCCTTTGATCTTCGGGGGCAAGATTTACAACGCCCTGGAAAAAGTCATGGTCGTGAAGCTGGTGCTGGTGCTGGCGTACCTCGGTTTCACGGCCGTCGCACTGGTCAGCTGGCAAACCTGGTGGGAAATCATTTCGGGGCTGTTCCGTTTCGGCGCCCTGCCGGAAGGCCACTTCGACTGGGCTGTGCTGGCGGCCTTTGCGGCCGTGGCCGGCGCCGGCGGGCTGACCAACAGCTACTTCTCCAACTACGCGCGCGACAAGGGCTGGGGCATGGGCGCCCTGGTGGGCGCCATTCCCAGCGCGATCGGGGGTCGCTCCATCCAGCTTTCCCACACCGGCATGGTTTTCGATCCCCAGGGTCCTGCGTTGGAGCGCTGGCGCGGCTGGCTGCGTCATATCCGCCGCGATCAGCTCGCCCTGTGGGTCCCGGGCTGCATCGCCGGCATGGCCTTGCCCGCGCTGTTCTCGCTGGAGTTCATCCGCGGCGCGCAGGTGGAAGGGCACGCTGCTGCGGCCATGACGGCCCAGGCCATTGCTGCGCGTCACGGCCCCGTGTTCTGGTACCTCACTTTGCTCTGTGGTTTCCTGGTGATGGCGCCCACGCAGGTCAGCCAGATTGACGGCATGTGCCGCCGTTGGACGGACGTCATTTGGACGGGCGTGCGGCGGTTGCACAAGCTGCCGGGCAACCAGGCCAAGTACGTCTACTACGCGATCCTCGTGCTGTACGCGCTTTGGGGCATGCTGGCGCTGCGGCTGACGCCGAATCCGCTGGTGCTGGCGGTGGCCAGCGGAGTGATGATGAACTTCGCCCTGGCTTTTTCGGCCTTGCACACCCTTTATGTGGACATGCGGTTGCTGCCGCCTCCGTTGCGCCCGGGATGGTTGCTCCGTTTTGGGCTGGTAGCCTGCGCGGCTTTTTACTTCGGGATTTCGGCCATCGCCTTCCGGCAACAGTGGCCGAAAGTCGCTGCCTGGCTCGGCTTGTAAGTTCGCCGGCTCAGGGAAGGTCCTTCCATGCAGGCAGCGAGTAATTGGCCCGGTAATTGGATTCGTTGTAATGCGGATTTCGGATGGGCGCGTAAATCCGCTTGCCGGAGAAGGGCCGATCCTGCGTGTAGATCCATACGCGGCGGCTGTCCCAGACCACGATTTCATCGCGCGGGTCACCAGTCAGATCCAGGACGTTGAAGGCCAGATCGGGGTGGCCGTCGTCCGGGAACATGACCACGCGGCGCAGATGGCCATCTATCATGCCGCCTTCTTTGGGATTGGCCGAGAGCATGGCGAACTCCACTCCGTCCCCGCGCCAGTTCACGGGCAGAATGGGACTGCCAGTGTGAATCGGCTCGCCCTGCGCCAGAATGTTGCCCTCGTGATCGAACAGGGTTACGATTCCAGGATTGCGCCAGAAATTGATGGTCATCAGTTGCAGCCCGGGGACGTCGGCGCGGTATTTGGCGATGCTGGGACTCTGTGCGTGCCCGATGCGGATGTGCCGCAGGATCTGCCCCTTGAGGTCCAGCATGAGGAAACCTTCGTCGCTGGCAAACCAGTAGAGGCGCGGCGAAGCTTTCGGGTCGGGACTGAAGTTACCGGCAATGACGCCGTCGGCGTGATCTCGCAGCTTGTCGTGGCTCCACAGCAGCCGCCCGTCCGGACTGTACATCGCGTAACCGATGAACAGTTCCTCGCGCCCGTCCCCGTCTACATCGAGAGTGTACGGATAATGTCCGATGTTGGACCGGCCCTGCCAGAGTAAGTTCAAGTTATTGTCGAAAACCCAGAAATTGAGGTAACGATCCTTGATGAGTATTTCGCGCCGGGATCCCCGCCCCGTGAAATCGGCAAAATAAATCGAATCGCCGACCTCCAGCTCATAAGGCCGGACCTTGTTGTCCTTGGGCGCTTCAGGCATCCAGGCCCATTTCTTCAGCCGGCCCGTAGCGCCTTCCAGGATCTGGATTTTGAAGTCCTTGACCATGATGACTTCGTTCCGGCCATCGCCGTCAATGTCGTAGATCTGGAAGGGATTGTCGTGGGCGAGCACGTCGTTGTAAGGTTCAGGTCGCCCGATCTGCCATAGCACTTTGCCGTCCAGGTTCACGGCCGTCAGGCAACTGATGTGGGCGAAAGAGTTGTCCTGCACCTTGCGGATGTTCTGGGCGATGAGCATGTCCAACCGCCCGTCGCCGTCCAGATCGCCAAAGCGCGCATTGCGGCCTGCGCCGAAGCCGGGCGTCTCGAACTTTTTCCACAACTTGGGCTGGGGATTCTCGGCGCGCAGCCGCGCCAGCTCCGCCTCCCGGCGGTTGATGCGTTCCCGGATGGCGCGCGCCGTGGCCTCGGAAACGCTCACCCGGACGTCGGTGAAGCGCGCCGGAATGTTGGCCGTGATGCCGATGCGCCCGGCGGTGATCTCGGCGTCGCGGGCTTCCAGGACCAGTTTCCCGTCAATGTAAGCGCGAATGTCCGGGCCTTGATTCTCGACCCTCAGCGTGTAATAGCGCAGTGTGTCGTAACGGAAAGGCGCTTCGCCCAGGTTGCGCCACTCGGCCACGCGGAACTCTCGCTCCAGCGGGAGCCGCACGCGCAGGATGGCGCGATCGCCTCCAGTCAGCGCGAAAAGGTAATAGTGACGGTTGGTCTGATAGCGGAAGACGATCCCCGCCATCTCAGCCAGCGACAGCGGGCGCACCTTGACTTCCAGCGTGTAATCGAACCACTCGGGATCCCCGGTCACCAGCGTGGGATTCATGATGCGGCGCCAGGCGTTGATCTCGTGCTGTTCGATATAAGTCTTGCCGTCTTCATCGCCTCCCGCCCAGGAGTCCGTGTGACAGATGGCGTTCTCCCAGGGATCCAGAGGGACGCCGCGGTGAGGCAGGTAGTGATATTCCTGGATGGCGTTGGTCAACTGCTTGATGGGTTCCGAGAGCACGCGCGGCGGCAGGCGACGGAAATCGTCCTGGAACAAATCCACCGCCAGGGCCGCGTTGCAAGCGATCGAGAGCAGGATTCCGCAAAGCCTCATAACTCCTCCGTTTGATCAGGCCCAGCTCCGCCTCGCGCCTCCGTCTTGCCTGCGATCTGCCATTCCGTGAAGGGCGAGCGGGCGCCGCGGACGCGAACGTCAATCAGGTACGGGACGGAAGCTTTCAGGGCCCGTTGCAGGGCGGCGCGCAGTTCCGCGACCGTCTCCACGTGCTCGCCCGCGCCGCCGCAGGCCTGCATCACGAGATCGTAGCGCGTCGGGCGCAGCTCGCAGGCTACAGTGCGGTCGCTGCCCCCGGCGGCGCGCTGTAACTCGCGCTCGATGCCCCAGCCCGCGTCGTTGCCCACGATGATTACGACGGGCAGCTCGTGTCGCACCAGCGTATCCAGCTCCGCCAGATAGAACCCCAAGGCGCCATCGCCGATGATCAACACGACCGGCTCGTCCGGATGCACCAGCTTCAGCGCCACGGCGTTCGGCAACGCGGCGCCGATGGTCCCCAAGGGGCCCAGTCGGATCCATCCGCCGCGGCGGCGGGCCGGCAAATACGCTCTACCCCAGTGACAGAAGTCTCCGCCGTCCCACGAGTAAAGCGTTTCGGGCGGCAAGGTTCGCTCCAGCTCAGCGAAGACCGCCAGCGGATGCATTGGCGGCTCGTCCTGCGCGGCCAGATTCTGAAGGTGCTGCCGCCATTGCCGCTGCAACTGGCGCACCCGTTCAAGCCAGGGCCGCGCCGCCCAGCGCTTCGCACCCAAATGATCCAGAAAAGCGCGCAGCGTGGCGCGAACGTCCGCGCACAGGCCGATTTCCAGGCGGCGATTCATGCCGAGTTCGGGAGCGTGGATGTCCACCTGGATGAATCGCGCCGAGGGCGCGAACAGCCGCGGGCCGCCAAACGCCACGCGGTAATCGAGCCGCTTGCCCAGCACCAGGACCACGTCGGCCTCGCGGAAGGCAGCCAGCGCCGCCCGGTTCAGCGCGGGATCGGCATAGCCCATGGCCAGCGGGTGGTCGTCCGGGATGGTACCTCGCGCCAGCGTGATCGTCCACACGGGCAACTGGGTCTTTTCCACGAACTCGACGAGTTCATCTTCGGCCTGGGACCACCAAACACCGCTACCCGCGATCACCACGGGCCGTTCCGCTTTTTCGAGCAGGGACAGGGCGCGCGCAACGTCCGCGCCGGAGGGAGCAGGTCGCGGCGGCGCCAGCGCTGCAGGGGTCGGCGTGAACTCGTCCGTCTGGGCTTCGAACAAATCCACCGGGATGGTGAGATGCGCCGGTCCCATGCGCCCCGCGACCGCCTCCGCGTACGCGCGTCCGAGGTAAAAGCCGAGGTCGGCGGCGCGCGGCGGCTGTGCAGCCCACTTCACGATGGGCCGGACGAGGCCGAGCTGGTCCAGTTCCTGGAAAGCCTGCCGGTCGGCGAGGCGCCACGCGCGCGCTCCGCTGACAGCCAGAAGCGGGCTTGCCGCCTGGAAAGCCGTCGCGATGCCGGTGATGGCGTTCGTGTGTCCCGGACCGCCCGTCACCATGCCCAGAGCCGGCTTGCGATGGATCCTGGCCCACACGTCTGCCGCGTGCATCACGGCGGATTCGTGCCGCATGTCCACGATGCGGATGCCACAGCGCGCGGCCTCGAGCAGGACCGCGTTGAGGTGATCTCCCACCAGGGTGAAGATTTCGCGCAGGCCGAGCTCCTGCATGGCCCGCACGAACACTTCGGCGCCGCTTGGCATGGCGCACTCATCCTACTACAATCGCGTTTATGGTGCTCTTTGCCTTGCTCGCCCTCGCGGCTGCCCCTCAGCCTGACTTCGATCTGTTGCTGAAAGGCGGTCACGTCATTGACCCGAAGAACCGCATCAACGAGCGGCGCGACGTGGCCATCAAGGACGGTCGCGTCGCCGCCGTGGAACGCGATATCCCGGCTACTCGCGCGGTGAAAACGGTGGACGTAACCGGCTTCTACGTGACGCCCGGCCTGGTGGACATCCACGTCCACGTTTACGCCGGCACCGGAATGCGCAACGCCTATTCGGGCGACCTGAGCGTCTACCCCGACGGCCACACGTTCCGCAGCGGCGTCACGACGGTGGTGGATGCGGGCAGCTCAGGCTGGCGCAACTTCCCCGATTTCAAGGACCGCGTGATTGACCGGGCCCGCACGCGTGTGCTCGCGATGCTCAACATCGTGGGACGCGGCATGGGCGGCGGCAAGATCGAGCAGGATACCTCGGATATGGACCCCAAGGCTACGGCAGAGACCGCCCGGCGATACAAAGACCTCGTCGTCGGCATCAAGACCGCACACTATGCCGCGCCGGACTGGACTGCGGTGGATCGCGCGATCGAGGCCGGACGGCTGGCTGGTCTGCCCGTGATGGTGGACTTCGGCAGCTTCTTGCCCGAGCGGCCTTTCCAGCAGCTTGTGCTCGAGAAACTGCGTCCCGGCGATATTTACACGCACACTTACCTTGCCGCTGTGCCCATGCTCGATGAAGAGGGGCAGGTGCTGCCTTATCTGTTTGCCGCGCGCAAACGCGGCGTCATCTTCGATCTGGGCCACGGCGGCGGCAGCTTCGTGTTCCGGCAAGCGGTCCCGGCCATGCGGCAAGGATTCCACCCCGACACGATCTCGACCGACCTCCACGTGGGCAGCATGAACGCCGGCATGAAGGACATGCTCAACGTCATGTCGAAAATGCTCAACATGGGGATGGAGCTGGAGGAGGTGATCCTCCGCTCCACCTGGCGACCGGCGCAGGTGATCCACCGAGAAGAACTGGGGCACCTGACGCCGGGCGCCCCGGCCGATGTGACGGTCCTCAACCTGCGCTACGGCAGCTTCGGCTTCGTGGATGTCTATGGCGCGCGCCTGCGCGGCGACCGGAAGCTGGAGGCCGAACTGACGATTCGCGACGGGCGCGTGGTCTGGGATCTGAACGGCATCACGCGCACGGACTGGAACCGCCTGCCGCGGGACTACGGGCCGCAAACCGATCCGCGCTGGGATGGCACGATCGGCAGCGGTGCGCGTCCGCGCAAGTGAGTCCGCCCGCGGGCACACTCGTAATGGCCGCTATGTCCACGCGGAAGATACTGAGCTGATCAGGCTTCGCCTTCTTCGACGATCTCCAGCAACTCGATGTCGAACGTCAGATCCTTTCCTGCGAGGGGGTGGTTGGCGTCGAGGGTAATCGTGGTTTCGGTAACTGCGGTGACCAGCACGGGGGTGACGCGTCCGTCGGGGTGCTGAAGCTGGAGCCGGTCACCCACTTTGGGATCCAGCTCCGGAGGCACGCGGCGGCGATCCACCTCAATGACCAGGAAGTCGGCGTGCGGTCCGTAGGCCTCTTCCGCCGGCACCCTCTGGGTCTTGGTCTCGCCGGGGGACATGCCGATGACAGCGTTTTCGAAGCCGGGAATGAGCTGGCCGTCGCCGATGGTGAACTCCAGCGGCCCGCTGCGCAGCGAGGAATCGAACACCGTGCCGTCGTCCAGTCTCCCGGTGTAATTAACTCTGACAGTGTCGCCTAGTTTTGCTTGAGCCATGTTCGTCTGATGCCCAGGATTGGAGGTCGGATCCAAGGCGGGGCTTCTCGAAGTATAGCACGGTCGGCGCGCGGGTGCAGCGTTTCGCCGCCAGGCACGGAATTGACCCGAGGGGGTCGGCTCCGATACACTTTGAAATGCTGCCCGATGAGGGTTCATACGCCGGCCGCTCCCGAGGCGGTCGGACGGAGCGAGAAGCCGTAACGGAGGTTCATGCGTGTCAGAAGGGCGTAGCTTTATTTTCACGTCAGAGTCGGTGACCGAAGGGCACCCGGACAAGATGGCGGATCAGATCTCGGACGCCGTCCTGGATGCGGTGATGGAACAGGATCCCAACGGACGAGTGGCGTGCGAGGTGCTCGTCACCACGGGGATCTGCGTGGTGGCAGGCGAGATTACCACTACAGCCTCGCTGGACATTCCCAAGGTGGCTCGTGAGACGATTCGCGATATCGGCTACACGGACCCCTCCTACGGCTTCGACTGGCAGACCTGCGGCATCCTGAACATGGTGCAGCGGCAGTCGCCCGACATCGCCATGGGCGTAGACACCGGCGGCGCGGGCGATCAGGGTTTGATGTTCGGGTACGCGTGCGACGAGACGCCCGAGCTCATGCCACTGCCCATCATGCTGGCGCACAAGCTGGTGCGCCGCCTGAGTGAGGTGCGGCGCGCGGGTATCCTGGATTTCCTTCGCCCTGATGGCAAGAGCCAAGTGTCGGTAGAGTATGTGGACGGCGCACCCAAGCGCGTCACTGCCGTGGTGGTCTCCACGCAGCACAGTGACCGCGTGCCCATCGAGGAGGTTCGCGAGCAGGTCAAGCGTCACGTAATTGACGCGGTGATCCCGCCCGAGATGGTTGACAGCCGGACCAGGTACCACATCAACCCCACCGGGCGCTTCGTCATCGGTGGTCCTCATGGCGATACCGGACTCACCGGACGCAAGATCATCGTGGACACGTACGGCGGCATGGGACGCCATGGCGGCGGCTGTTTCTCCGGGAAGGACCCGACCAAAGTGGACCGTTCCGCTTGCTACATGGCGCGCTACATCGCCAAGAACCTGGTGGCGGCAGGCCTGGCGCGACGCTGCGAGGTCCAACTCGCATACGCCATCGGTGTAGCGGAGCCGGTATCGGTTTCCGTCAACACGTTCGGCACGGGAGCAATCCCGGACGAGCGGATCGTCGGGCTGATCCGCGAGTTGTTCCCGCTGACGCCACGGGGTATGATCGAGCACCTGAAACTGCGGCGTCCGGTCTACCGCCGTACGGCTGCCTTCGGTCACTTTGGCCGTACCGAAGATACGTTCACCTGGGAAGCCACCGACAAGGCGGCGGCGTTGCGCGAGGCGGCGGGCCTGCGCGCGGCCAGCGTCGGTTAGTCAGGCAGGAAGGCGCCACAGAAGCGAGGCGATATGTCCACCAATCTTCCGAGTTCGGTTCCTTGCGATATCAAGGATCTCTCGCTGGCGGATGTGGGCAAGCGACGGATCGAGTGGGCGTTCCAGTCCATGCCGGTCCTCCAGCAGATCCGCAAGCAGTTCATCAAGGACCAGCCTCTGGCCGGCATACGGATCGCCGCCTGTCTCCACGTCACTACGGAGACGGCCAATCTCATGATCGCCCTGCGCGACGGCGGGGCCCAGCCCGTGCTGTGCGCCTCCAATCCGCTTTCCACCCAGGACGACGTGGCGGCCGCGCTGGTGCGGGACTACAACATTCCCGTCTTCGCGATCAAGGGCGAATCCAACGATACCTACTACGCTCACATCCTGGCTGCCCTCGAGCACCGTCCGCAGATCACCATGGACGATGGCTGTGATCTGGTGACTACGCTGCACACGCGCCGGCAGGACCTGCTGGAGGGCGTGCTGGGCGGCACCGAGGAGACCACCACCGGCGTCATCCGCCTGCGCGCCATGGCCAAAGACGGCGTGCTGCGCTATCCGGTGATCGCCGTCAATGACGCCATGACCAAGCACCTGTTCGACAATCGCTACGGCACCGGGCAGAGCACGGTGGATGGCATTATCCGCGCCACCAACATCCTGCTGGCGGGGCTGAATTTCGTGGTGGCCGGCTACGGCTGGTGCGGGCGCGGCGTGGCCATGCGGGCCCGCGGCATGGGCGCCAACGTGATCATCTGCGAGGTGGATCCCATCAAGGCCCTCGAAGCGCTCATGGACGGCTACCGCGTGATGTCCATGCTCGATGCGGCGGAAATCGGCGATGTCTTCGTGACCCTGACCGGCAACAAGAACGTCATCACGCGCGAGCATTTCGAGCGCATGAAGAATGGAGCCATCCTGGCCAACTCGGGACACTTCAACGTCGAGATAGATCTGGAGGCTCTGGGCCGCATGGCTTCCAGCCGTCGCCAGGTGAGGGAATTCGTGGAAGAATACGCCATGCGCGACGGCCGCCGAATCTACGTGCTGGGCGAGGGCCGCCTGATCAATCTGGCTGCCGCGGAAGGGCATCCCGCATCGGTCATGGACATGAGTTTCGCTAACCAGGCCCTCGCGGTCCAGTATCTGGTGGAAAATCACGCGCGGCTGGAAAAGCGCGTTTATCCGGTTCCCGACGAGCTGGATCGGCGGGTGGCGCGGATGAAGCTGGAGTGCATGGGTGTCAAGATTGACCGGCTCACGCCGGAGCAGGAGCGCTATCTGGCGACGTGGTCCGAAGGGACTTGACACCACTGGCGGCGAGGTGCAGGCTTGGCTGATCCTTCGCAGATTCGCAAGACCCTGGAGATCACGGTTCCCGCGGCGGAAGTCACCGAGGCCAGTGACCGCGCGGTGGCCAAGATCCAGCAGAAGGTGCATCTGCGTGGCTTTCGCCCGGGCAAGGCGCCCGCCAGCCTCATCCTGCGTCTGTATGCGGAGGAAATCCGCCGCGAGGTCCTGAACGAGCTGGTTCCCAAGTATCTGTTCCGGCGCGCGGAGGAGGAGGGTCTGGTCATCGTCGGGACGCCCGAGATCCGCGAAGTGCATTTCGCGCCCGGCGACCCGCTGCGCTTCACGGCCGAGTTCGAGGTGCAGCCGCAGTTCGAGCTGCTCGAATACAAGGGCATCGCCGTTCCCTATCAGGAGCCGGAGGTCACCGACGAGGATGTGGCGCGGCGCCTGGAAGAGCTGCGGCAGCAGAAGGCTGAACTGGTGACGGTGGAGCCTCGGCCCCTCGAAGACGGCGACTTTGCCGTTCTCGCCATCGAGAGCCTGGCCGGCGCGGATCCCCCCATCAAACAGGAGGAACTCACGCTGGAAATCGGCGGCGAGGACACCTTGCCTGCCTTCTCGGATAACCTGCGCGGGATGTCGCCGGGCGAGGAGAAGGAATTCGAGGTCCGCTACCCGGAGGATTACGGGCAGCCGCGGCTGGCCGGGAAGACGGTCCGCTTCCGCGCCCGCCTCAAGGCTGTGCGGCGCAAGGAACTGCCCGAGCTCAACGACGAGTTCGCGCAGGACGTTGGCGATTATCTGAACCTGGAGGAGTTGCGCGAGGCCATCCGGCGAGCTTTGCTGATGGAACGGCAGGCGGCGGCGCGCGAGGAGGCGCAGAACAAGCTCGTGGAAAAGCTGGTGGACATGCACGACTTCCCTGTGCCCGAGGCCTACGTCGAGCGTCATCTGGAGTCGCAGGTTTTGCGCGCCATGGACCAGCTGGAGGCCCAGGGCCTGGATCCCGACAAGGTGGATTGGGAGGCCTGGAAGGCGGCACGGCGCGAACGCGCCATTCGCGACGTGAAGGCCTCGTTGATCCTGGAGAAAATTGCGGACCGCGAGGGCATTTACGCCACCCAAGACGAGGTGGACCGCGAGGTCCAGCGCATCGCCCGGCAGGAGCGCCAACCGGTTGCCGCCGTGCGCATGCGGCTGGAAAAGCAGGACGCGCTGCGCCGCATCGCCCACCACATCCGTACCGAGAAAACACTGGCTTTCCTGTTCGAGCACGCCACCAAGACCACGGGCGATTGAACGCCGCCCGGTGTGGATGGTCCGCCTGCCCGTTGCAGTAAAATAGGCAAAGCGGCGCACGTCGAGCTGCACGACAGGTTTGGATTCCTTCTTGCAACGACCCGAAAAGCCGATCCATCAGCATTGCCACAGGAGGACTGGGATGAACGCCACCGCAGCGGGCGTGTTCATGGCGCTGGTTCTTTGCGGATCCCTGGCTGCGCAGGCGCAGCAACAGCCCGCCCCGCGCGAGCCTGAGGCGGCCAAGCCGGCGGGCGAAGCCGCGCGCGAATCTCTGGCGGAGGCCCCGCCGGCGGCCGTGGACCCGCGGACTTACATCATCGGCCCCGAGGACATTCTCCTCATCCGGGTCTGGCGGGAGCCCGAACTTTCAGGGCTGGTGACCGTGCGTCCCGACGGTAAGATCACCTTGCCCTTGATCGGCGACATCCAGGCCGCCGGCTTGACGCCGGACAAACTCGACGCCGCCGTAACCGCGGCGTTCTCAAAATACATCAACAACCCCGATGTGATCGTCTCGGTACAGGCAGTTCGCAGCAAGCGTTACTACGTTACGGGGGAGGTCAATCGTCCCGGAGCCTATCCGCTGGTGACGCCGGTTACCGTGCTGGAGGCTCTTACCCTCGCCGGTGGCTTCCGCGAGTTCGCTAACAAGAAAAACATCACGATCCTGCGCGGCAACCAGCGCATCAAGTTCAATTACAACGACGTGATCAAGGGCAAGAATCTTTCCCAAAACATTGTTTTGCAGCACGGGGACTATATCATCGTTCCCTGAAGGCAGCTTCAGCAGGCGAGGCGAATAACCGATAAGAGGATTGAGGGATGCAGCCGCCCGGGGAAGCTCTCACGGTAGAACGAAGGCCACTGGATCTGGAAGATTATCTGGAAATCGTTCGCCGCAACAAGGGGTGGCTGGCAGGGCCGGCTTTCGCGGGCCTGGTGGTGGCGGTAGTCGTCGCTTTCTTGTGGCCGGATACTTATGTGTCGGAGGCCACGATCCAGGTCACTCCCCCGCAGGTACCGCAGCAACTGGTCCCCTCCAACGTGAGCATGGAAATTTCCCAGCGCATCAGCGCCATGGCTTCGAACATTCTCAGCCGGCCCACCCTCATCAACATCATCCAGACTTATAACCTTTACCCGCGCGAGCGGGCGCGTCTGCCGATGGAGGACATCATCGAGCAGATGCGCACCCGGGACATTCGCATTTCCCCCGTGACGCGGCTTTCCACGGCGGCCCGGGATCGGGCCTCAGTGTTCCGGATTTCTTTCGCCTACCCCAATCGCTTCCTGGCCCAGAAGGTGGCCGCCGATCTGGCCGGGCGCTTCATCGAAGAAAATATCCGCACCCGCTCCAGCCAGTCCGTACAGACCACGGAATTTCTCAAAGACCAGCTCCAGCAGGCCAAGAAGGAGCTGGACGAGTGGGAAAACAAGCTGGCCGAGTTCCGCGTGCGCAACAGCGGGCGCTTGCCGGACCAGTTGGATCGCAACCTCAACGCCATCCGGGCGTTCGAAACGCAACTGGCAGGCATCAATGACGCCATCAATCGCCTGGTGCAGGAGCGCCTGATGCTGGAGTCGCAAATCCGCATCACCCGGGATCAGATTGCGTCGCTTTCTGCGAGCTCCGATGCGCCGGAAGCGCCCGTGCGTCGAGAGCGCCTGGCTGAAGTCGAGCGCCAGATCGTCGCGCTGGAGACGGCCCTGGTGGGTATGCGGGAACGCTATCGGGATGATCACCCGGACGTGCAGCGGTTGCAGCGCCAACTGGAAGGGCTACGCAAGAACCGCCAGGCCTTGCTAGCTCAGGAGGCGCCGGCGAAGACGGAACAGCCGGGGACCCGCGCCCTGCGCCCCGAACAACTCAAAGCACTGAGGGAAGCCGAGGCCAACATCGCCCGTTTGCAGAGCCAGATCGAGGCCAAGAATCTGGAGATCGAAGCCAAGGTCAAAGAACAGCAGCAAATCCAGCGGCTAATCAAGCAATACCAGAGTTACATCGAGAGCAGTCCTCTGGTGGAGCGCGATTACGCCGAGCTGACGCGCAACCGCGATCTGGCCCGCGCCCGCTACGAAGATCTGAGCAAGCGCGCCGCGGCCTCGGAGATGGCGACGGACCTGGTCGCCCGGGGCCAGGGGGACAAGCTGGAGCTGCTCGAACCTGCGTCCCTGCCCGAGCGCCCGGCCAAGCCGAATCGTCTGCTCATTATCGGAGCGGGCCTCGGGATAGGCCTCATGCTGGGAGTTTTCGCAGTGGGCGTGCGCGAGATGAAAGATACGTCGCTGAAAACCCTCAAGGACGTGCGCGCCTACACCAAGCTGGCGGTGCTGGCCACGATCCCGTTGCTGGAAAACGACCTGGTTTTGCAACGCAAGCGGAGGCTGCGCTGGCTCGCATGGTCGGCGGCATCCTTGGTGGGCCTGGCAGCCATGGCGGGTTCGGTGCTGTATTATTACTCGAATCGTTCCTGAAAATGGATGTGCGAAAGGCAGCGTAAATGAGCCGGGTTCACGATGCGTTGCGAAAGGCTGAACAGATGGCGGGCGAGACCGGACCGCCGGTGCAGCCTGCCCCCGGGGCCGAGCTGGCAGGCGCTCCGGGAGTCATTCCCGCAGCCGGATTTCTCGAACTGCTCGAAGAGGTTCCTTTCCGGCCCGCCCCGGAAGCTTTGCTGATTGACTTGGCCCGACCGCACGCGCCGCCAGCCGAAGAGTTCCGAAGTTTGCGCACCCGCCTGAACCACTTGCAAAAGCTCCAGCCCTTGCACGCCATCGTGATCACCAGTCCTTCCCCCGCCGAAGGCAAATCTTTCGTGGCGGCCAATCTGGCCATCTCGCAGGCGCAGTTGAGCGACCAGTATACGTTGCTGGTGGACTGTGACCTCCGGCGCCCCGTGATCCACAGTCTCTTCCAGATCCCTCGCAGTCCCGGGTTCACCGACTTCCTGCTCGGCAACGCACCCCTGGAAGCAGTCATCAAGCGCGTGGCAGGTATGAATCTGTGTCTGATGCCTGCGGGCAGCATGGTCAAGAATCCTCTCGAACTGCTGAATTTGCGCCAGGTGCGGGTGCTCTTCCGGGAGCTGCCCAAACTGTTCAACTGGGTGATTCTGGACAGCCCGCCCCTGCTGTTTTCCGCCGATGCGAATCTGCTGGGCACGATCGCCGATGGCAGCCTGCTGGTGGTGCGGATCCGGCAAACCACGATTGACACGGTGGCGCGCGCCATGCAATCACTGTGCGAAAACAACGTGATCGGCGTGGTGGTCAACGGCGCGCGCGCCGGCGAGCTTTACAGCAAATACACCTACTATTATTCGAGCTACGGTTACCGCGAGCGCGAATCCGAGACCGAGGACGCCGAGACGCCGGCGGATTCCGGGGGCGAGAGCCAGAGTTGACCTCTCGCCGGCCTCGGGGTCGGGCCTCAGCGCTTGACGATCGGACGCAGTGGCCTGACGTAAATGGAACGGAAGGCGACCGGCCCGTGATCCCCCTGAAGCATGATCGGGTTGGTGGGCGCCTCGGGGATGGGCATGTGAGCGCGCGTCGGGCCGTCTACCTCCACGTCCTGCTGCACCAGAAGACCGTTGTGGAGCACGCGGATGAAGCGTGCGTTCTCGATCTTGCGGCCCGAGGCATCGAAGCGCGGCGCGCGGAACCAGATTTGAAACGACTGCCATTCGCCCGGACGCCGGCTGGCGTTGCGCAACGGTGGGGAGCCGCCCACCCCCTTGCCGTCAATCCAGCGATGATAAATCGCGCCGCAATCGGAGGTCCTCATGGGCTCAGGCGAGCCCCAACTGTCGAAGATCTGTACTTCATAAAGGCCGTGCAGGTAGACGCCCGAGTTGGAGCCTTTGGCCAGCATGAATTCCAGATAGAGTTCGACGTCGCCGAACTTTTCGTCCGTGACCAGGTTGACGGTGCGGCCGTTGGGTCCGTTGATCAGGCGGTCGCCCGGAATGGGGACGGCGAACAAGCGCGTGGGCGCCAGCAGCGGTTCCCATCGCACGCCGCGCGTGGTCATCCACTCGTTGGGAATTTTGGCGTCCTGCGGATGCCAGCCCGAGAGATCCCGCCCGTTGAACAGGGGCCTCCAGCCGTCCTCGAGCAGGAAGGGCGGGTCCCCGTGAGGCTCGCCATCGTTGAGTTCGGGGAGCTTCTGCGCCGGGGCCGCCAGGCCGATCAACGCCGGCAGGCAGAGAATCCACGATAGCTTTCGCATGGTGATATTGTGCCGCAGCGCCGGCCGCTTCGTGGGAAGCGAGCGCTTCAGACCACGGTTTCCCGCGGGGCGTGGATTTCCTGCAGGCTCCAGACGCGGATGGGATCGCGCCGGCGGGAGGTCACGGCTTCGGCAACGGCGCGCGCCGCGCTGATCGTTGTGATGCAGGGAATGCGGTAGGCCAGTGCGGTTCGCCGGATGGCTTTCTCATCCGAGAACGAATGCGCGCCGGCGGGCGTGTAGATCACCAGTTGCACGGCGCCGGCCTTCATCAGATCCACGCCGTTGGGCCGGCCTTCGTTTACTTTGAACACCGTGCGGCAATTCAGGCCCGCCGCCCGCAGCGCTGCCGCAGTGCCGCGCGTGGCGTAGAGCGCGAAATCGAACTGCGCGAGCGTCCGCGCCACTTCCACCGCTTGCGGCTTGTCTCGGTCGTTCACGCTGATGAAGACCGCGCCGCAGTCAGGCAGCGGCACTCCGGCGCTCAATTGCGCCTTGGCGAATGCCTCGCCGAAGTTTTCGCCCACGCCCATGACTTCGCCCGTGGAGCGCATTTCGGGCCCCAGCGCGGGATCTACGCCCGGGAACTTGGTGAAGGGAAACACAGGCGATTTCACGAAAAATTGCGGCACGGGCAGGACGCCGGAGACCTGGCCTCCGGTCAGATGCGCGAAGTCCTTAAGCTTGCCGCCCAGCATCAGCCCCACGGCGATTTTGGCCAGCGGCACGCCGGTCGCCTTGCTTACGTAGGGCACCGTGCGCGAGGCGCGCGGGTTGACTTCCAGCACATAGACCGTGCCGTTCTTGATCGCGTACTGTACGTTCATCAGGCCGACAACGCGCAGGGCGCGCGCCAGACGAACGGTGTACTCCTCGATGGTGCGCAACTGCTCGCTGCCGATGGAGATGGCCGGCAGCACGCACGAGGAGTCGCCCGAGTGCACGCCCGCTTCCTCGATGTGCTCCATGATGCCCGCGATCAGCACGTCCTCGCCGTCAGAGAGTGCGTCCACGTCCACTTCGAGCGCATCTTCGAGGAAGCGGTCAATCAGCACGGGTCGCTCCTGGCTGAAGATGACCGCCTCCTGCATGTAGCGGCGCACGGTTTCTTCGTCGTAAGCGATCACCATGGCGCGCCCGCCCAGCACGTAGGAAGGACGCACGAGCACGGGATAGCCGATGCGTCGCGCGATGGCGCAGGCTTCCTCGACGCTGGTGGCTGATCCGTTGGCGGGCGCCGGGATGCCCAGCCGCTCGAGCAAGGCGCCGAACAGCTTGCGGTCTTCAGCCAGATCAATGGACTCGGGATCCGTTCCAATGATGGGCACGCCGGCGCGTTTCAGCGGCAACGCCAGGGTCAGCGGAGTCTGGCCGCCGAACTGCACGATCACCCCGTGCGGTCGCTCGGTCTCGTAGATGTTGAGCACTTCTTCCAGCGTGAGCGGCTCGAAGTAAAGCCGGTCGCTGGTGTCGTAGTCGGTCGAGACCGTCTCCGGGTTGCAGTTGACCATGATGGACTCGATGCCGAACTCGCGCAGCGCGAAGGAGGCATGGCAGCAGCAGTAGTCGAATTCGATTCCCTGGCCAATGCGGTTGGGGCCCGCGCCGAGGATCATGACTTTGCGCCGCTCGCCCGGCTCGGCTTCGCACTCGCCTTCGTAGCTCGAATACAGGTAGGGCGTAAAGCTTTCGAACTCGGCGGCGCAGGTGTCCACGCGGTTGAAGACGGCGCGAATGCCCATCTCCAGCCGGCGCCGTCGCACCGCCAGCTCGTCGGTCTGCCACATGCGGGCCAGGGCGCGGTCGCTGATGCCGTCGCGCTTGGCCTGCCGCATCTTTTCAGGCGTGATCGTTTCCAGGCTTTCCTGCTCGAGCTCGGCCTCCAGCTGGACGGCCTCGCGCACCTGCTCCAAGAACCACGGATCAATGGCCGTCATCTCGTGGATCTGCTCGACCGTGTAGCCCTTGCGGAAGGCGAAGCGCACGTAGTTCAGGCGATCCGGATTCGGCGTGATGAGCTTTTGCGGGATCAGGCTTTCGTCATAGGTTTCGGCGGACGGCGAGCGCCCGGTCTCCAGACTCCGCATGGCCTTGGCCAGCGCTTGCTTGAACGTGCGCCCGATAGCCATCACCTCGCCCACCGACTTCATCTGCGTGCCCAGCACAGGCTCGGCGCCGGGGAACTTTTCAAACTGCCAGCGCGGGATCTTCACCACCACGTAGTCAATCGTGGGCTCGAAACAGGCCGGCGTCTTGCGCGTGATGTCGTTGGGAATCTCGTCCAGCCGATACCCCACGGCCAGCTTGGCGGCGATCTTGGCGATCGGGAAGCCTGTCGCCTTGGAAGCCAGCGCCGAGCTGCGCGAGACGCGCGGATTCATTTCGATGATCACCATGCGCCCGGTGCGCGGATGGATGGCGAATTGCACGTTCGACCCGCCGGTATCCACGCCAATCTCGCGCAGGCAGGCCAGGGCGGCGTCGCGCATCATCTGGTATTCCCGGTCGGTGAGGGTTTGCGCCGGCGCCACGGTGATCGAGTCGCCCGTGTGCACGCCCATGGGATCGAAGTTCTCGATGGAGCAGACCACGATGGCGTTGTCCGCCAGGTCGCGCATCACCTCCAGCTCGAACTCTTTCCATCCCAGGACACTTTCCTCGATGAGGACTTCGTGCACGGGCGAGATGGCCAGACCGCGCTCCAGCAGCTCGACCAGCTCCTCGCGATTGTAGGCGATGCCCCCGCCGGTGCCGCCCAGGGTGAAGCTGGGGCGCAGGATCACCGGATAGCCGATGCGCTGGGCGAATTCCACCCCGTCGGCCACGTTGTTGACCAGTTGCGACTGCGGCACTTCGAGGCCGATCTTGCGCATCGCATCCTTGAACAGCAAGCGGTCCTCGGCCTTCTTGATGGCCTCCAGCTTCGCGCCGATCAGCTCGACGCCGTAGCGTTCCAGCACGCCCGCTTCGGCCAGCTCCACGGCCAGATTCAGGCCGGTCTGGCCGCCCACGGTGGAAAGCAGGGCATCCGGGCGCTCGCGCTCGATGATCTTTTCGACGAAAGGCAAGGTGAGCGGCTCGATGTAGGTCCGGTCGGCCAGCCCTGGATCGGTCATGATCGTGGCCGGGTTCGAGTTGACCAGGATGACCTCATAGCCTTCGGCCTTGAGGGCCTTGCAGGCCTGGGTCCCCGAATAGTCGAACTCGCACGCCTGGCCGATGACGATGGGGCCGGAGCCGATGATCAGGATGCGGTGCAGGTCGTTGCGACGGGGCATCGGCTCGTCAAACCTCCCGCGGGCGCGCGCTGAATTCCTCCATCAGGCGCACGAACTCGTCGAACAGGTAAAGCGAATCGTGCGGCCCCGGGGCCGCCTCCGGGTGATATTGCACACAGAAGACGGGTTCCCGGCGGTGCCGGAAGCCTTCCAGGGTGCCGTCGTTGAGATTGAAGTGGGTCAGTTCGATGTCCGCCGCCGGCAGCGAATCCGGATCCACAGCGAAGCCGTGATTGTGCGAAGTGATCTCGACGCGGTTGGTGAGGCGGTTGATCACGGGATGATTGGCGCCGCGGTGGCCGAATTTCAGTTTATACGTTCTGCCCCCGAAGGCCAGTCCCAGAAGCTGATGGCCCAGGCAGATCCCGAAGATAGGTTTGCGCCCGATGAGCCGGCGAATGTTGGCCACCTGGCGCTGGAGCGGTTCCGGATCGCCGGGGCCGTTGGAGAGGAAGATGCCATCCGGCCGCAGCGCGAGCACGTCTTCGGCCGGCGTCAGCGAAGGCACCACGGTGACGCGACAGCCGGCGTGAACCAGGCGGCGGAGGATGTTGCGCTTGATGCCGAAATCGTAGGCCACCACATGAAAGCGCGGCTCCGCAGGACGGCCCACGCGCTCCGAGGGCGAACAGGGGACGACGCCGCGCTCCCACGTATACGTGGTGGGGGTGGAGACTCCGGTAGCCAGATCCAATCCGGCCATCGGCGGGATGCTGCGCGCCTTCTCCACCAAGGCTTGCGGGTCCGCGGGCACGCCCGAGAGCACCCCGCGCATCGTGCCGCGCGTTCGCAGACGTCGCACCAGCGCTCTGGTGTCCACGCCGCTGATCACCGGGATGCCGTGCCGGCACAGAAAGCTCCGTGCTTCTTCCTCGGCTCGCCAGTTGCTGGCCACCGGAGAGAACTCGCGCACCACCAGGCCCTCGATGTACGGGCGGGCAGCCTCATTGTCCTCCGCGTTGGCGCCGTAGTTGCCGATGTGCGGGTAAGTGAGGACGACGATCTGGCCGGCGTAGGAAGGATCGGTAAAGATTTCCTGGTAACCGGTGATGGCCGTGTTGAAAACGACCTCGCCGGATCGCTCCACAGCCGCACCAAGACTCGCGCCCTCGAAGACCGTTCCGTCTTCCAGGGCGAGGATCGCTTTGCTCAATCGAGGAATCCTCCCGCGGAACGCGCTGTTTCTTTCATTGAACCATCCCGTGACCTCCCGCTTCAACCCGTGAAGTATACTGTCCGGGGTTATGACGCGGCGGAGCTTCCTTGGCTGTTGTCTGGCCGGCGGCGCCTGGCGCGGATTCGCTGCCAGCGGGCGTCCCAATTTCGTGTTCATTCTGGCTGACGATCTGGGATGGGCGGACACCACGCCTTACGGCGCTGATCTGCACGAGACGCCCAATCTGGAACGGCTGGCCCGGGAGGGAGTGCGCTTCACGCGCGCGTACGCAGCTTCGCCGGTTTGCTCGCCCACGCGCGGCTCGATCCAGACGGGAAAGTATCCCGCGCGGCTGCGCATCACGATCTGGCGCGAGGCCGCGTTGCGGGGTCCGGAACGGCGGGCGGTAATTACGCCGGCGGTGGCCGCTGATCTGCCCCATGAAGAGGTGACGATCGCCGAAGTGCTGCGCGAGGCCGGCTACTTCACGATCCACATCGGCAAGTGGCACCTGGGCGGCGCCGAGCATTACCCGGAAACGCAGGGCTACGACGTCAACATCGGCGGCAGTGTGTGGGGCGCCCCGGCCACTTATTTCTGGCCCTACCGCGGGCCCTTCGGGCAGGCAGGGGAGTATCGCTACGTGCCGGGCTTGCATCTGGGGCGGTCTGGCGAATACCTGACCGACCGACTTACTGACGAAGCGCTGAAGATGATGGACGCGGCCGCGGGACGTCCCTTCTTCCTGAATCTTTGCTACCACACGGTCCACACGCCCATTGAGGGCAAGCCGGAGCTGGTGGAGCATTACCGCCGCCGGATTGCGCCGGGGCTGCATCACCGCAACGCTGGCTACGCCGCCATGGTGCGATGCCTCGACGAGAACGTGGGTCGCCTGCTGCGCTATCTGGATGAGCGCGGCCTCGCCGCCAACACGGTAGTCATTTTCACCTCCGACAACGGCGGCTACATCAACGTCTGGCGCGGCGAGCAGGTCACGGACAATTACCCGCTGCGCTCGGGCAAGGGGTCACTTTACGAGGGCGGCATCCGCGTGCCTTTGATCGTCCGCGCTCCCGGCTGCGCTGCGGGCCGCACCTGCGAGGAGCCGGTCTGTTCCACCGACTTTTATCCGACCATGCTCGAGCTGGCCGGGCTGAAGGGCGACGCGAAACACAACGCCACCGTGGACGGCATTAGTTTCGCGAAGCTGTTGCGACGGCCCGAGGAACGGCTCGAGCGCGACGAGCTGTATTTCCACTACCCGCACTACTACGCCACCACCACACCCGTGAGCGCGATCCTGCGCCGCGAGGGCGGTCGCCAGTGGAAGCTGCTGGAATACTTCGAGGGCGGGCGCGTCGAGCTGTACGATCTGGCCGGCGATCCGGGCGAGCAGCGCGACCTGGCGCAGCAGTTCCCCGACGTCGTCCGGCGATTGCGAGAACGCCTGCACGCCTGGTGGAAGCAGGTCGGGGCGCCTTTGCCCACCCCCAATCCCGAAGCTCGCCCCGCAGCGAATTAGTTCACGCGGGCGTGAAGAGCATCTGCTCGACGAAGATTTCTTGGAAGTCTGGATCCGCCGCCAGCGAGATGTGCTCCACACGGCGGCGCACCTGCTCGAACACGTCCGTACCCTGCTCGATGAGGAAGAGCGCCATCTTGGCGCCGAGCAGGGCGGTGTTGCCTGCGGGCACGATGCGCTCTTCGGGGAATTCCAGCAGCCCGATGCGGCGGGCGCTCGTGCGGTTGATGTAGTTGCCGAAAGCGCCGGCGAGATAGAGGCGCGAAACCTCTTCGGGTCTGCGTCCGAGACGGCGCAGCACGATGCGCACGCCTGCGGCGATCGCCGCTTTGGCGAGTTGCAGCTCGCGAATGTCTTTCTGTGTAAGAACCACGGGCGGGCAGAGCTGCCAGGCCTCACCGTTGCACAGCAGGCGGCCCCGTTCATCCAGCAGGCCCGTCTCCAGCGCGACCGCGGCTGCGTCCACCAGGCCGCTGCCACAGATGCCACGCGGCTCCGTGTTGCCCAGCACGCGGCACTCGATGCGTCCGTCGCGCAGCAGGACTTCCGCGATGGCTCCCGTGGCCGCCCGCATGCCCCAGCGGATGCGTCCCCCTTCGAACGCCGGACCGGCCGCAGCCGAGGCGCAGACCGCGCCGGCGCGGGAACCGAACACGATTTCGCCGTTGGTGCCGAGGTCCATCAGGCCGACGAGCCGGTCGCTTTCCAGCAGTCGCGTAGCCAGCAGGCCGGCCAGCACGTCGCTGCCCACGAAACCGCCCAGGCAGGGCAGGAAGAAGACGGGCGGATTGCCGTCGAGCCCCCAGCCCAGTTCGTTCGACTGGAACATTTCAAGCCCATCGTGTTTCGGCTGGAAGGGCACGTGGGAGAGCGGTTCTACGTCTCGCCCGGCAAACAGGTGGTGCATGGGCGTGTTGCCGACCAGGACTACGCGGCGCAGCTCGCGACCGGCCGCCAGCTCCTCGGCCATGCGTCCCACTTCACTCCGGATCGCATCGCGCAACCGGATGAGGCCCCCGGGCGTGAGCGCATACTCGATGCGGCTCATCACATCGGCGCCGAAAGCGGCCTGAGGATTCAGGGCGGTGCGCACGCCCAGCACGCGACCGCTGGCCAGATCCACGAGCTGCGCGACCAGAGTGGTTGTGCCCACGTCCACGGCGATTCCTAAACCCTCGGACGGTGTGAACTCGAACGGCGTGTCGTCGGCCAGGATCGCGGTCTCCCACTGGCCAACCTCCAGCGTGAGCGGGCCTTCGGCACGCGCGTGGCAACCCAGGCGCCAGCCGGCCGCCAGTTCGGAATCGCTGAAAGCCTGGCGGTCGGCCTCCGTGACCGGAAGGGAACCTTCGAGCACGCGGACACGGCAACGCTTGCACAAGCCGCGACCGCCGCAAGGAAACTCGACGCCCCAAGCGAAAAGTGTGTCCTTGAGAAGGGCGCCGCGCTCGAGCGCGAGTTCGCGGCCCAGGGGATGAAGCCGGATGCGGACTGGTTCGCTCACGGATGGCGCGTCGCCGGCGGCTTCATTCCGTGAAGAAATTGCCCATTCGCCGGAACTTTTCGAAGCGCTGCTGAACGAGCTCTTCCGGGCTCAGCGGCGCCAGCTCGTCGAGCGCCCGGCGCAGGGTCTCGCGCAGCAGGGCGGCGGCTGCATCCCAGTCGGTGTGGGCGCCCTCGCCGGGCTCGGGAATGATGCCGTCAATGAGTCCCAGACGGAGCAGGTCCTGCGCAGTCAGCTTGAGGGCGGCCGCGGCGCGCTCGGCCAGTTTGGCGTCCCGATAGATGATGGCCGCGCAACTTTCCGGCGAAATGACGCTGTAAATGGCGTTCTCCATCATGTAGACACGGTTGCCCACGCCCAGAGCAAGAGCGCCGCCGCTGCCGCCCTCGCCGATGCAGATGGTGACGATGGGAGAACGCAGGCGGGCCATCTCGCGCAGGTTCGTGGCGATCGCCTCGGCCTGGCCGCGTTCCTCGGCGTCAATGCCCGGATAAGCGCCCGGGGTGTCGAGCAGGGTCAGGATGGGCCGCCCGAACTTGGCCGCGAGCTGCATGACGCGCAGGGCCTTGCGGTAGCCTTCGGGCTTGGGCATGCCGAAATTGCGGTAGAGCTTTTGTTTGGTGTCACGTCCCTTTTGCTGGGCCGTGATCATGATGGGGCGGCCCTCGAAGAAGCCCATGCCGCAGACGATCGCGGGATCGTCGCCAAAGCGCCGGTCGCCATGAATCTCCTGGAAATCCGTAAACAGGCGCTGGATGTAATCGAGGGAATGCGGGCGCTTGGGATGACGCGCCAGTTGAACGCGCTGCCAGGCGATGTTGGTTTCCGGAGCGCCGGCGCCCGGCGCTTGCGCTGCTGCGTCACTCATGGGGGAATCCTCGCTCATGCGGGATCTTCACTGCGCGAGTACCTCCAGGGCATCGGGACCGCAGATGCGCTCCACCTCCTGCTGGAACTCGCGATCGGGCCGCACCTTCTGCGTAATATCCAAGATTACCGAAAAGTCGCGAGGCCGTTCCAGTCGCAGCCGCACTTCGGTGGGACCGGGCTTGCGCTCGAACAGGCGTGCCAGGGCCTCTGCAGCCTCGCCCTCGGAATTGGCCGCCAGCGGGACGCGAATGGAAATCAACGAGGGCAGGGCAGGACTGGCTACCGCCAAGGGGATGAGTTCCTGGACGGAGACCTTGGGCGGCCCGCCTTCCTCGGGCAACGCCGTACCGCGCACCAGCACGGCCTCACCGTCGTTGAGTTCGGCGCTCAGCCGCTCGTAGTACTGTCCGAACACGACCAGGTCCACGGAACCGTACAGGTCCTCCAACTGGGCCGACGCCCAAGGGCGTCCCTCGCGTGAGCGCCGCCGCTGCACGCCGCTGAGCAAGCCGCAAATGGCGACCGGCGTGCCGCGTTCCACTCCTTCCAGAGTTTCGCTGGTGTGCGTGGCCAGTTCGCGAATCTTCTCCGCGTACTGCTCCAGCGGGTGGCCGGTCACGTAGAAGCCCAGCACCTCTTTTTCGAAAGCGAGCTTCTGCGCCGGCTCCCACTCGGGCACGGGAGGCAGAGGCTTCTCCTCGACCTGCTGGTCCTGCCAGCCAGCGAACAGGGCCGCCTGGCCGTTGAGCCGGTCACGCCAGGCGCGCTGGCCCGCTTCCATCGCGCTGTCCAGCACGGCGAGCAACTGGGCGCGGCGCCCGCCCAGTGAGTCCATCGCGCCGGCCTTGATCAGATTCTCGAGCACGCGGCGGTTCAATGCGCTCAGGTCCACGCGCTCGCAGAAGTGATAAAGGGAACGGAAACGACCCACCTCCCGCCGTGCGGCCAGGATGGCCTCCACGGAGTTGTGGCCGAGATTCTTGATCGCGCCCAGGCCGAAGCGGATCGCATCGCCATCCGGCGTGAAGCTCCACTCGCTGGTGTTCACGTCCGGCGGCAGCACGCGGATGCCCATTTCCCGGCACTCGTTGATGTAGCGGACCAGTTTGGCGCTGTTGCCGGCTTCGGAGGTGAGCAGCGCGGCCATAAAGTAGACCGGATAGTGAGCCTTCAGATAGGCGGTGATGTAAGCCAGATAGGCATAGGCCGCCGAGTGGGATTTGTTAAAGCCGTAGCCGGCGAACTGCTCCATCAGATCGAACAGTTTCTCCACTTTCCGCTGCGGATAACCGCGAGCCACCGCCCCGCGGATGAAGCGTTCGCGCTGCGCGGCCATTTCCTCGGGCTTCTTTTTGCCCATGGCGCGGCGCAGGATATCGGCCTCGCCCAGCGTGTATCCCGCCAGCTTGTGGGCGATCTGCATGACCTGCTCCTGGTAGACGATGACGCCGTAGGTTTCCTCCAGGATGTCTTTCAGTTCGGGCAGCTCATAGACCACGGGGCGGCGGCCGTGTTTGCGCTCGATGAAATCGTCCATCATCCCGCCCTGGATGGGGCCCGGGCGATACAGGGCGTTGAGCGCGATCAGATCCTCGAAGCGGCTGGGCTGGGCGCGGCGCAGCAAGTCGCGCATGCCCGCGGATTCGAACTGGAAGACCCCGCTGGTGAGGCCGCGCGAGAAGATTTCGAAGGTTTTGGCGTCGTCGAGGGGCAGCTCTTCCAGGACCAGCTTCTCGCCGCGGTGGATTTCGATCAGGCGCAGGGCTTCGTGAATCAGGCTGAGGGTGGTCAGCCCGAGAAAATCCATTTTGAGCAGGCCCAGCTGCTCCAGTCCCTGCATGTCGAACTGCGTAACAATTTCATCCTTGTTTGTTTTATAGAGCGGGACCAGCTCCTTGAGCGGCACGGGCGAGATCACCACCCCGGCGGCGTGCACGGAGGCGTTGCGCGCCAGGCCTTCCAGCCGGCGGGCGGTCTCGATCACTTCGGCAATCCGGGGGTCTTTGGCGGCGGCCTCGGCCAGCGCCGGCTCCAGGCGCAGGGCTTCGTCCAGCGTGATGTTGAGCACGTTGGGCACGAGCTTGGTGATGCGGTCCACTTCCGCGTAGCTCATGTCCAGCGCGCGTCCCACGTCCTTGATTCCGGCGCGCGCGCCCAGCGTGCCGAAGGTGATGATTTGCGCCACGTGATCGCGTCCGTATTTCTCCGTGACGTACTGGATCACCTCGCCGCGGCGGTACGTGCAGAAGTCAATGTCAATATCGGGAAGGCTGATCCGCTCGGGGTTGAGAAAGCGCTCGAACAGCAGCCCGTACTGGAGCGGATCAATATCAGTAATGCCCATGGCGTAGCTGACCAGGCTGCCGGCGGCGGATCCGCGGCCCGGTCCTACCGGGATGCCCCGCGAGCGGGCGAAGCGGATGAAGTCCCAGACGATCAGGAAGTAGCTGGAGAACTTCATCTGCTGGATGGTACGGATCTCCAGATCCAGCCGCTCCTCGTACTCGGCCAGATCATGCTTCAGACGCCCGGCGGCCCGCAGCGCTTCCAGGCGGGGACGCCGTTTTTCGAAGCCCTGGCGGGCCACCCACTCAAAGTAGGTGTCGGCCGTGTGACCTTCGGGAACGTCGAACTTGGGGAAGGGGTCTGGAATGCGATCCAGACGGACGCGGCAGCGCTGCGCGATCTCCCAGGTCACATCCAGCGCCTCCTCGATCTCGCCGAAAATCTGCATCATTTCGGCGCGGGACTTCAGGTAGAAATCGGGCGTGGGCCAGCGCAGCCGCGAAGGATCGCTCATCGTTTTGCCCGTCTGGATGCAGAGCAGGATCTCGTGGGCACGCGCATCCTCACGGCGCAGGTAGTGCGTGTCGTTGGTGGCCACCACCGGAATGCCGGTTTCCCGCGACAGGCGCACGATGCCCGGCGCCACGGTTTCATCCTGGGGCAGGCCGTGATTCTGGAGCTCGAGGAAGAAGTTCCCCTTGCCGAAGATGTCCAGGTAGGTGTAAGCCAACCGGCGAGCTTCGTCGTAACGGTCTGCGGCCAGCGCTTCGCTGATATCGCCTTTGAGGCAACCCGACAGCGCGATCAGTCCGCGGGCGTGCTGCGCCAGCAGGTCTTTGTCAATGCGGGGCTTGTAATAAAAGCCTTCCAGGCAGCCGGTGGTGACGAGCTGGATGAGGTTCCGGTAGCCTTCCTGCGTTTCGCAGAGCAGGACGAGGTGGTGGTACTTCTCGCTGCGGCTCTTGTAGCCCTGTGGGGCAACGTAGACCTCGCATCCGATCACGGGATGAATGCCGCGGCTCAGGGCGGCGTTGTAGAACTGCACGGCGCCGAAGAGGTTGCCGTGGTCGGTCATGGCGATGGCCGGCATGCCCTGGGCCGCCACGGCCTCCATGAGCTGGCCGATCTCGCAAGCCCCGTCCAGCAGCGAGTAGTCGGTATGGCAGTGCAGGTGAACGAAGGGAACCTCACCCATTCTCGTTTTCAGTATAGGATGCGGCGATGAAACGAAAAGGGCGGAGCGCGCGTTGCGCTCCGCCCCCGCCCTGCTACCGGATGCGCGTCAGAAGTCTATGCGCAGGTTGAACTGGATGACACGGCTCAGTCCGCGCTGCGTGTTCACCATACCGAAGTCGGCTCGGGTCGGATCGGTCACCGGCCCGGCGAAGTTGGTATGGTTGGTCGCGTTGAGCAGGTCCACGTCGAAGCTGGTCCGCAACTGCTCGGTAATCCGGAAGACGCGCTTGATCTTGACGTCCCAGTTCCGGATGCCGTCCTCACGCAGTACATCCAGTCGGGTCGGGAAGACCCGGACGTGGAAGGATCCGGGCTGCATGGCTGTGCGGCCCTCGAAGCCCACGAAGCCCTGCGGGACGGGACCGGCGCCGGTGTACCGGATCGAGCCATCGAACCAGCGGTGGATGTCGTTCTTGTGGACCTCGTCGTGCTTGAGGAGGTCGCCGATCTTCGAGATATCGCCGTAGAAGAAGCGGTTGCCCCAGCTCGTGGGCGGCCCTTGCTGGAATTGGTAGACCCAGCTAAGCTGCCAGCCGCCGATGATGTGCTGGATGGGGTGCTGGGTCACCCACTTGCGGCCCTTGCCAAAGGGCAACTCCCAGATCGCGCTCCAGACCGTGCGATGCGGCCGGATCGCATCCTGGGGCCGGAAGGAAGGTTTGGAGTCGAACTCGTTGGCGTAGAAGTCCGACTCGCTGCCCTTGGACCAGGTGTACATCACGGCCGTCTGGAAGCCCTTGGAGAAGCGCCGCTCCAAGCGGAGCTGGATGTCGTGGTAGATGTTGATGCCGCGCGAGTCGCCGAAATCGACGCCCGGGCGCAGCCCGCTCAGCCCGTTCATGTTGGGGAAGGCCCGCAACAACTGGTGCTTGCGGATGGTGGTGCTGGTGAAGAAACCGAGGGTCCGCAGGTAGTTGTAGACCTTCGGATCCGTAGCTTGCAGCGCAGCCAGGTTGTTGATGTTGAACGGATTGGGCAGACTGCGGTTCAGGTCGTCGTCAATGGCCTGATTCCGGGTCAGCCCATAGGCCCAGTACTGCGCAGGCAGGTAACTGATGGTCTGCGAGACCGGGATGCGGGAGTAAGCGCCGCTATAGGCCGCTTCGAACACCATGTCGGTGCTGATTTCGCGCTGGAAGCCGAAGCGGCCGCGCTGCTGCCAGGCCGGCCGGTAATTCCGCGGTATGAAGCTCCAGCCGCGTCCTTGCCGGATGATGGGGCCGAGCGAGTTCCCGTACGGCACGTCAAAGCGAGTGCCGTCGGCGCGGACAGGGAAGGGGTCCACCATGGGGTTGCGAGTGGCCGAGAGGTTGGCCACCGGCCCCACGCCGCAGCAGATCGTCAACCCGCGGTCCGTGCTGATGATGGTCGAGGTCGGCTGGCTGTAGCCGTCCTGGCTGGGCCGGTCATTGTTTGAGTTGAACGTGTCGTAGTACCAGCCGTAGCCGAAGCGCATCACCAGCTTGGGCGTGATCTGGTAAACCACTCCGATGCGCGGCATAAACAGGTGATTGCCGTCGGTGAAGCTCTTGTACTTCTGGCCGAGATAGTACGTGCCGCCGCGTACCTTGAATTGGGAAGCAGGCAGCTCAGGCAGCGGGCTCTTGGCATAGGCGGCCTCGACCAGGTCGGCAAAGGGCGGCTTGTAATCAAAGTCAAAGCCGCCGGCGATGCCGCGGTTGAAGCGCTCGGTAATGCCGCCCTGCCACTCGTAGCGCAGGCCGAGCTGGAGTTGGAGCTTGCGCGTCACGCGCCAGTCATCTTGGAAAAAGATGCCGCGGTAGGGCGTGGTCCAGATCGCGGTGTCGTTGGTGTCAATCGAGATGCCGGAGGGAAGCCCCATCATGAAAGCCGCCCAACTGAGGCCGAGATCGGAGGCGGTGGTGGTATTGTCGGCCTGCCGGACATAGTACTGGTTGAAGCTGAAGGCGCCGGACGAGTAACCCGGGCCGGCCGTGGTGGTCCAATAGCGCCGTTCCTGCCAGCCGTAGCGGAACGAGTGGGAACCTTTGACCGTGGTGAGCTGCACGCGCGCCTCACCCGTAGTACCCCGAATGCCAATGGCGGGATAAGAGTCGCCCACCGACTCTACCCCGGAGATGGACATTCGCGGCAGGGTATGCCATTTGTCGGCCTTGGCGTCCAGGTAGGCGGGCAACCCAACATCGCTCGGCTTGTACTGGGTCTGGATGGGCCGCTCCGCGCCCTCATTGAAGCGCGTCCAGCTCACGCCCAGGTCCAGGACCGTGGTATTGGACAGCGTCCAGATGTAGCTTCCGCCGCCGCCCTTGTTGATTCGCACCAAGCCGTTGGTGTGCAGGCCGCGCTTGGTTTCGTACGTCCAATCGTATTCGTCAGCCAGCCGGTGATTCCAATACCAGCGGGCGAACAGGCGCTGCCGCTCGCTAATGTTGTAGTCCCAGCGGTTGACGATCGAGTTGAAGCGCTCGTCCTTGGGCATGTTGGCGGCGTAGTAGTTGTTGATGCCCTCCGGCGAGACCAGGCCCGGCACGTCGTTGGGCTTGGGATAGAGCGGCTCGTAGAATTTGTAAACCGGGTTCAGGATGGGTACGCCCTTGTTGCCCGGGAAGGGAGTACGCACGACGCGCCCGTCCACCTCGCGGGCCGACCGGGGATCATAGACCGTGTACTTGACGGCGTCAATGGCCAGCAGGTCGGAAAAATCGCCCTGCCGCCAGGCCATCTTGGGCACAGTACGGTTGATCGAACCTGTGGTCTCAGCCTTCTTCTGGTAGATACCGTTGTACTGGAAATAGAAGAAGAACTTGTCGCGCCCGTTGTAGACCTTGGGGATGCGGAAGGGGCCGCCCAGATCAAAGCCGAAATCGTTAGAGCGACCGGGCGCCTGTTTGGGATCGCTCGGCTTTTTCTTGCCCGCAGCCACATCACGTTCCCAGAGCAGGCGAGTGAAGTGCGGCGTGGCGTTCCAACGCTGCTGCCAGTGCTGATCGAACAGCGAGCCGTGGTAGGTGTTGGTGCCGGATTTGGTGGAAACGTTCACCACGGCGCCGGAGGTGTACCCGTAGGAGGCGTCAATAGGCAGCGTCTCCAGCTTGAACTCTTCCACCGCCTCCGAGGAGGGCACGAAACCCACGCGGCGGCCGGTGCCGGTGACCGGCATACCGTCAATGCTGTACTCGTTCGACCCCACGCCGCCCGCCGTGTTGAACGAAGAAGTGCCGGCGTTGTCGAACGGGCGACGATACTCGGGCTGGCCGGTCCAGTGCATGCCAGGCGCCAGGGTGGCCATGGCGAACGGGTTCATGTCCGAGAAGGGCAAATCCTGGATCTGGCGCGTGTCAATGACGCGCCCGCCGGACGCCGTCGTGGTGTCGAGCAGCGGCGCCTGCGCCACAACCTCTACGGTTTCGGCGATCTGACCGACCTGCAACTGCAAAGTCAGATTCAGCCGCCCGGCGACTTGCAGAACCAGGCCGGTCTGCACGGTGCGCTTGAAACCCGGCGCCTCGGCCGCGACCGAATAGTTGCCCGGGTTCAACAGGCTGATTTCGAAGTACCCCGTCTCATTGGTTACCGTGCGGCTGGAAACGTTGGTCTCGGTGTTGGTGACGATGACTGTGGCGTTCGGAATCACGGCGCCTTGAGGATCCAAGACGCGCCCGGCAATGGTGCCGCGCGGGTCCTGCGCCAGGGCCGCCACAGTGGCGATAAGCACGACCAAAATCAAGCGGACATAGCGGTCTGACATGGTTTCGATCCCCTGATTTGGTTCCGGGGCCAACCCCCGTGGATCCGGCCGAACCGCCGCTCGAGAACGCCTGAGCAACGGTCGTCCAGATCTGAATTTATGCTAGACCTGCAAAAATCCCATGTCAAGTTGAACCGCTGCCTGCGACGAGGCCGAGAATCTTTGGACACGGCGGGCAACTGCGGACCCCAGGGTCCGGCTTTGCGCTACAATATGGCCGTTTCCGTTCCCGTCCCGGCGCTGCTGACGAGCCCGCAGCCCGCCACGCGCCGGCGAGACGAAACTCAGCCCAGTCGAGAAGGAGGGCGCCATGGGACTGTTCGGACCCAAGCAATCGCCGGCCACCGTCTACACCACCATCAGCGGAGAGGAAATGGCCGAGATCGTGCGCGAAGAGGGTTACGCGCCGGAACTGGATGAGGATTCGCACGGCGATCCCATGATCCGCTTCCGCGTGGAGGGTTACAACTGCCTTCTCTTCTTCTACGGCGTCGAGGACGGCCGCGCCATGAGCCTGCAATTTCGGGCCGCCTTTCGCGAGCAGGTGCCGATGGAAAAAGTCAATGAGTGGAACCGCCGGAAGCGCTTCCTGAAGGTGTACCTCGATGAGGACGGCGACGTGAACATGGACATGGACGTGGACCTGGAAGGCGGCGTCACTCGCGCCTACCTGGCCGAACGTCTGCGCACGTGGCGGGCGGCTTTTCTGGCTTGCGTACGTTTCCTGGCCGATTGAGGGAAGCGGCGCCCCTTCGCCACCCAGTATAATGGCGGCAATTCTCGGAGGGCGCGTACATGCACCACCAATACACGCGTCGTGAGTTTTCACATCTGGTGACCGCGGGCGTTTTGACCGCCGGGTCCGGCTCGGCGAGCAGCGGCTTGCCGACGCGTCCGCTGGGCAAGATCGGCTTTCAGGTATCCATCCTCGGCCTGGGAGCGCAGCGCATCGCCGACCAGCCGATGGAACAATCGGCGGTGGACCGCCTGATCGGGGAAGCGCTGGACAACGGGCTGAACTACATAGACACGGCCCGCGGCTACGGCGACTCCGAGGACAAGCTGGGCCGCGCCTTGGCGGGCAAGCGGCACAAGGTCTTTCTCGTCACCAAGACCCGCTCCGCCACGCGTGAGGGCGCTTTGCGCGATCTGGAAGAGAGCCTGCGACGCCTGCGCACGGACTACGTAGATTGCGTCCACATTCACAACATCGCCCGGGACGATCGCTTCCCTGACTTGCAGGCGGCGCTTTCCGAAGATGGCGTGCTGGGCGGATTGCTTGAAGCCAAGAGAAAGGGGATGACGCGACACGTCGGCTGCACGGCTCACCTGCGGCCTGGTCGCGTACTGCCGGTTTTCGCCACGGGCGCAATCGAACTGTTCATGTGCACGATCAATTTCGTGGAGCGGCACATTTATAACTTCGAGGAACGGGTGTTGCCGGAGGCGGCCAAAAGGGGAATCGGAGTGGCGGCAATGAAGGTGTTGGGAGACCCGCAACGCGGCTCCGAACCGCGTTTGGCTTCCCCGGAGGACTACCGCGACACGCTGCGCTACGTCTGGAGCGTTCCGCAGGTCGCGGTGGCGGTGATCGGGATGCGCAACAACCAGGAGCTGCGGCAGGCCCTGGCTGCCGCGCGTGAGTTTCGACCCCTCGACGCGGAGGAAATGGCGCGGATCATGGCCCGGGGCAAGGCGAAAGCTGCCGACTGGGGAGCGTTACGCGGCCCTACTGACTAAAAGACACTAAAAGCAAAGCGCCCCTGCCTTTGGGGGAAGGCAGGGGCGCGCGGGATTGCGGAGGGAAGGGGACGAGAGATTACGGGGTCTTCTTCTCTTCCTTCTTTTGCTCTTCGGCCTTGCTCTTCTTCGAAGACCTCTTCTTGGTTTGCTGCTTGGTCTGCTCTTGCGTGGACTGGCCAGTCGCCTGCTGAGCAAACACCGGCAGGCTCAGGGCGCCCGCAACCAACGCAACGATCAGCTTCTTCATAAGTTAACCTCCTGTGTCGAAGGGTTTCACCTACGACACTTTCATGATGGCGCAGCAGGCCTCCGGGGGCCTATCGCCTCGGGAGGCTAATGGGGGTACCCTTGTTAAGGGATGAGTGGCGCGCTGACACCCCGGACCGAGGGATGGCGGGATAGCCTGCCGGGGCGATGGCTTGCCGCGCTGAGTCGGGCCAAAATGATAAGGGGAGTAGTGTTGTTCACCAGCGGCGAAGTCACGCCGAGGACCATCTTCCGCGTCCTGCTGGCCGGTTTTTTGCTCGTCATCGCCCTCTTGGTGGCCGCCGGCTTCGTCGCTGTGGAAAACATCCGCTCGATTCGGGACAGTGCGGACCGGCTGGCGAGCCAGGAGCTGGTGGCGACCCGGTTGCTCGAAGACGTCCAACGCGAGCAGGCGGCCCTGAGCGCGGTGTTCCGGAAGCTCTCGCGCGGGCCCGAGCTGGAGGACAAGGAGAAGATCCTGAGCGAGCTGGACGAGGCGGACGACCGGCTGGAGGAGATCAGCGCTTCGGTAGCCGGGACGCCTGAGGAACCGCTTTGGAACGAGCTCAAGCGGGCCTCCAATGCCTTTTCGGCCGAGGCCCGGCGGCTGCTGGCGCAGGAAAATCCTTCCACGCTGCTGTCGCGCGACTTGTTCCGGCGGCACGAGGAGGCCCTGGCCCTGGTGGCCCGGCTGGCTGCCGCCAGCTATGCCAAGGCTGCCAGCGCCAAGCAGCAGATCCAGGAACGTTCCCGCGAGCTTCTGCGGAACTCCATCGCGCTGCTCGGCAGTTCGTTGTTGCTGGCCCTGGTCTGTGCAGGGCTGACGGTACGGCTGGCCGCGAGCATGTTGCAGAAACTCGAGGCCCAGGCTAGCGAGCTGAGCCGCGTTTCATGGCACCTGCTGGAGAACCAGGAAACCGTGGCGCGCCGTTTCTCGCACGAACTCCACGACGAGCTGGGCCAGTCCCTGACGGCGGTGAAAGCGAACCTGCTGGCCCTGCGCACCCAGCCCGGCGCCAACGGGCGGGTGGAGGACTGCGTGGCGGCGGTGGACCGGGCCATCCAGAACGTGCGCGAACTCTCCCAGCTCTTGCACCCCACCATCCTGGATGATTTCGGTCTGGACGCCGGCCTTCGCTGGCTGGCGGAAGGCTTCATGCAGCGCACCGGCATCGAAGTGGAGTACGAGTCGAATTTCAAAGGGCGCCTGCCCGAGGAGGTGGAGACTCACCTGTTTCGCATCTGCCAGGAAGCTTTGACCAACGTTGCGCGTCATTCGGGCGCCAACCGGGTCAGGATCCAACTGCGGCAAGCGGGGGACGAGGTACGGGTCGTGATCGCCGACAACGGCCGCGGCCTTCCCGCGGACGACTCCGTCCTGCGCCAGGGTCTCGGCCTGATCGGAATGCGGGCGCGGGCACGCAGCGCCGGCGGCGAAGTGCGCTTCTCCAATCAACCGGGAGGCGGCCTGTGCATTGAGGTTCGCGTCCCGGCGCGAGGGGTACGCCATGACGAAGAAAAAGATCCGGGTCTTGCTCGCCGATGATCACGCTCTGGTGCGGCAGGGCTTCCGATTGATTCTGTCTTCGCAGCCCGACATCGAGATTGTGGGCGAGGCCGGCAACGGGCGCGAGACCGTGGAACTGGCCGAGAAGCTGCGTCCCGACGTGGTGGTCATGGATGTGGCGATGCCCGAGATGAACGGGATCGAAGCGACGCGCCGTCTGGCGGAGCTGGCGCCACGCACCCGTGTGCTGGCGCTGAGCATGTACAAGGATTCGGTCTACGTGCGCGAGATTCTGCGTGCCGGGGCGCGGGGATATCTGCTCAAGGACGCCATTGACCGGGACCTGGTAGCCGCGGTGCGCGCCGTGGCGGCAGGGGAGGGCTATTTGAGCCCTGCCGTGTCGGAAGCGGTACTCAGCGATTATCGGAGGCACGTCAGCGATCCCCTGGATCTGCTCACCCCGCGCGAACGGGAAGTTCTGCAACTCATCGCTGAGGGCAAGACCAACAAGGAGATCGCCGCTGCCCTCAATTTGAGCGTTTACACCGTGGACGCCCACCGCGGGCGGATCATGGAGAAGCTGAACGTCCACAGCGTCAGCGAACTGGTGCGCTTCGCGGTGCGAGCCGGGCTGGTGAACTGAGCCTGCTGCAGCCGTTATAGTCACGGGATGCTGCAGCCGATGTGTATAGAGGGCCAGCACGGCTGCCAGCCCATGCCCGTGAAGCCATGTTCATCAGCCTGAAGCGATACCTTGCCGGCGGCGATTACGAGCTGGCCGAATCCCTGCGCCGCATGGCGGGATTGTTGCTGGAGACCGTGCGCCTGCACGCGGTGGTGGGTGATCCCTCGGATTACGAAAAATTCCAGAAGGACATTGCCCGCCTGGAAGCCGACCTGGAGAAGGATTTTTCGGCCTCGCAGATACTGGTAGTGGCGGGCGCGGTGGCCAAGACCTTGGAGGACTACAACCAGCGTACCTCGCGTTACGTCCGCACGCAGAACGCCGAGCTGCAAGCCATGCTGGCCATGTTGACCGAGACCGTGGCCGCCATCTCTGCGGCTTCCGATCGGACGGTAACGCGGCTCCAGAACATCGAGAAACAGCTGGAACGGGCCTCGATGCTGGAGGATATCCGCGGTTTGAAGGCCAAGCTTTCCGAATGCCTGCTGATGGTTCGCGACGAGGCCCGGCGACAGCGGGAGGAAACGGCCAGGACGATCGCCGAATTGCGCAGCGAGATCCAGCGCGCCCAGCAACGGCAGGCGCCTATCTCCCTGGCCAAACCCACGGCGGCGCCGCCCGAGCGGATGGGAAGGGCGGAGGCGGAGCAGGCTTTAGCCCGAGCGTTGGAGGAACGCGCTCACGCTTACGCCGCGGTCTTCGTGGTGGACCGGGTGGAGCTGGTCAGCGGTCGCTTTGGCGCTAATGCCGGCGAGCAACTGGTCCAGTTCTTCCAGCACCATCTGGCGCAGGGCCTGCTTTCGTCCGATCAGGTGTTCCGCTGGGGTCCCGCCAGCCTGCTGGTTTTGATGGAGCGTCGCGGCTCGCTCGAAGAAGTACGCGAGGAAGCGCAACGCGTCGCATCCGTGCGTCTGGAAAAGACGATTCAGATCGGCACGCGGACGGCCTTGCTGCCGGTTACGGGCCGTTGCGCGGTGATCCCCGTGTTCCAATACCCCTCGTTGCGTCTGCTGATCGAAGAGATCGAGGGGGCGGTGGCCCGGCGGGGCGCCGCTGCTTGCTAGCGCGCTTCGCGGGGAAGCAAGGCCGCCTGTCCCCTTGCAGGGAATTGCGGGCGCCAGCGGTGCGCTAGCGCACGTCCAACGGCGGGAAGCGAAGCGGATCGCTTGCCTTCTCTGCGTGCTCCCGGAACGCCTCCAGGAGCCTCCGGTACGTGGTGGGCAGATCTTCCGGAAGCACGCGGGTTTCGCCAATGGTGGTGAGGAAATTCGAATCGGCGGGCCAGCGCGGCAGCACGTGCATGTGAATGTGCCCGGCCACGCCGGCGCCGGCGCATTCCCCGATGTTCATGCCGATATTGAATCCCTTGGGGCGGTAGACCGTCTGGAGCGCGGCCTCGGACAGACGCGTGAGCCGGATCATCTCTTCGAGAGTTTCCGGGTCGGCCTCCGACAGCGTGGCCACGTGGCGATAGGGGGCGATCATCAGGTGGCCTGTAGTGTAGGGGTAGAGATTGAGCAGGATGTAGTTGAGCCGGGCGCGGGCGAGGATGAAGTTCTCGGGGTCGCGCTGCTCCGCGGCCTTGACGCAGAAGATGCACTCTTTGGGTGCTTCCCGGCTGACATATTGATAGCGCCAGGGACTCCAGAGACGGTCCATGGTCTGTCCTGTCAGGATTGGCGTGCTGACCGAAGGAGCGCCACAGCCCTCAGGATCCGGGAGCGGCCTGGTCCTCTGCGGGCAGTGTGGATTCGGCAGGCCGGCCCGCGCCGTTCACCAGATCCTTGAGCTCCTTGCTGGGCTTGAAGAAGGGGATGCGCTTGGCGGGCACGTCCACGCGCTCGCCGGTCTTGGGGTTGCGACCGATGCGCGCCTTGCGCTGGCGAGTGCGGAAGCTGCCGAAACCCCGGATTTCGACCTTGTCGCCTGCCCGCAGAGCGCGCACGATGCTGTCGAAGATCGTTTCGACGATCACTTCCGAGTCCTTGCGACTCATTTCCACGACCCGCGAGACCTCTTCGATCAGTTCCGCCTTGGTCATATGCTCCCGGTCCTTTCTCCTGCTCAGTGTCTGCTTCCGCGATCCACGGGCCAGGCGCCTGCTCAGTGCGCCTCGCCCTGGCTCTTCAGGTTCATGACCTCCTCGATGGTCATGGTGGCGCTGGTCGCCTGTCGCTGGTATTCGATCAGGCGGCTGCGTTCCTCGTCCGCGGTCAGCGCGCGGATGCTCAGGCCGATGCGCTTTTCAGCTTCGCTGAGCCGGATAATCTTGAAGTCGTACTCCTTGCCGATCTCCAGCGGCGGCTCGCCCTTGGGTCGCTCGGCGGCCCCCGGAATTTCCGAGTTGTGGCACAACCCTTCGACGCCTTCCGCCAATTCCACGAAGACGCCGAAAGTAGCGGCTCGGGTGACGCGTCCGCGCACGACGTCGCCCACCTGATGGGAACGGAAGAAAGTCTCCCAGGCATCGGGCTGCAATTGCTTGATGCCGAGCGAAAGGCGGCGATTGGCGCCGTCAATGTGAAGCACCACGGCCTGCACCACCTGTCCTTTCTTGAGGACTTCGGAGGGGTGCTTGACGCGCTTGCTCCAAGAGAGATCGGAGATGTGAACCAGCCCGTCAATACCCTCCTCGATCTCTACGAAAGCGCCGAAGTCGGTGAGCTTGCGGACCCGCCCCTCTACGATGGAACCGACGCTGTAGCGCTGTTCGACCGTGGTCCAGGGATCCGGCTCGAGCTGCTTGATGCCGAGGGAGATGCGTCGCTCCGCAGGCTGCACGGAGAGAACCACTGCCTGTACCTGGTCGCCCACCTTCACGACCTTGGAGGGGTGCTTGAGCCGGCGCGACCACGTCATCTCCGTGATGTGGATGAGTCCTTCGATGCCCGGCTCCAGCTCGACGAAAGCGCCGTAGTCGGTGATGCTCATCACGCGGCCCACGACGCGCGAGCCGACGGGATAGCGCTCGGCGGCGGTCTCCCAAGGGTCGGGAAGGAGCTGTTTCAAACCGAGCGAAACGCGCTCCTTCTCACGGTCCACCTTGAGGACCTTGACCGTGATTTCGTCGCCCACGTTGAGCAATTCGGAGGGATGATTGACGCGGCCGTAGGACATGTCGCTGACGTGCAGCAGCCCGTCCAGGCCGCCCAGGTCTATGAAGGCGCCATAATCGGTCAGGCTCTTGACCACCCCGGTGACCACCGCGCCTTCTTCCAGGGCTTCCAGAATCGCCGCCTTGCGTGCGTTGATTTCTTCCTCGATGGCCAGCTTGCGCGAGACGACCACGTTACCGCGCCGGCGATTCAGCTTCAGGATGCGCACCGGGACATACTGGCCGATGAGAGACTCGGGGTTGGGCACCGGGCGCACATCAATCTGGGAGGCGGGCATGAAGGCCTTGACGCCCACGTCCACCGTGAGGCCGCCCTTGGTGCGACCCAGGACCAGCGCGGAGACCAACAGGCGCTCGCGATAAGCCTTTTCCAGGTTTTCCCAGGCGCGGACGCGGACCGCCTTTTCGTGGGACAGCAGGATATAGCCGTCCACCTCGATGCCGCGATCCACCATCACGTCCACCACGTCCCCGGGCTGCACGGTGACGCGGCCATCGGGCAGGACGAACTGCTCGATCGGCACGAGGCCTTCGGTCTTGTAGCCGAAGTCTACGATGACTTCCTTGTCGGTGACCTTCAGGACGCGCCCTTCGTAGATCTCGCCCTGGGCCGGCGGGGCGAAATGACTGTAGTCCTCCAGCAGCTCTTCATAGTCCTCCTCGGCGCCAGGAGGAGTCTGCGCCTGGGGACGTACGTCATCCTGCTCGCGGGCCATCGCCATCACTCCGCCGGAAGCCTTGGACTTGCCTGTCTGGACTGGCGCTGCCGGGCGTCGGCAGTCCTCGCCAATTCAGCTTAACACGGGGATGAGCGCGTTTTGGGGAAGCCGAACCGCCTGGCCAATCGTAGCCCTGACAGACAAGCCCTTGATGGAACAATACTTCCCAAATCTTAGGCCGATCGGCAGGCGGTTGTCAACCGCACCCGACCGGCGCGCCAGGGCCACGGCGTCACCTCCGACGACAACGCTGCGAAGGCCCTGCCTAGGGCTTGCCGAGCAGGATTTCCACGCCAGCCAGTACGCTGCGCCCGGGCATCGGCACACCCGCGATTTCCTCGTAACGGGTATTGGTCATGTTTTGAAGCCCCACAAAGGGACGCAGCCATCCCCGCTCCCACGCCAGCGCGCCGTCTGCGACAAAGTAAATGTTGCGCCCCGTCCGCTTGTAGCTGCCCAATCGCAAACGCGCAGCCAGTCCTTGGCCGATCACTGCGTGCCAGCTCGCTACCGCGGCCTGAGACGGGTAATTGAAAACATAGCGTGACTCCAAGTTGCCGAGCGCCTTCCGCCAGCCCGACAGGGCGGTCCACGCCAGTGCGAGCTGGTGCCCGCGCCCCAGATCGGCACGCAAATCCAGCTCCAATCCCCACATGCGCAGGCGATGCAGGTTCGCTGCCTGCCAGAAGCTTTCGCCTGGGCGACGCACATAGTCAATTCCGTCGCGTTCGCGACGCTCGAAAGCGGTAAGCCCGAGCTGAACGCGCTCAGCGTATACGTCTAGCCCGGATTCGAAGCTCCGCGCCGATTCGGGGCGGAGGTCGGGAGAGCCGCGCGTTGCTGGGTCCCGGTAATACAAGTCCGTAAAGGTGGGCAAACGAAAAGCCCGTGCAGCAGCGCCCCGCAGTTTGAGCTGCCGGTGGATCCACACGCCGCCGCTGAGAGTGGGAGCGAAGGGCGAGGCGCCGGCACGGTAGGTCTCCTGCCGGGCTCCCGCAGTGAACGAAAAGCGCCGCAGCGCGCGGGCGTCCCAGGCTGCGTACGCAGCACCGCGGGTTCGCGAGTGCAGTCCGAGATTCGTGCTGCGAATGCCGTCGCGAAGATACTCGACGCCGTAGTGAAGGGTGCTCGAAGCGACCAGCGAGTGGCGGCGGCGCAGCGAAGCCTGCCACGTCTCGGAGCGATGCCGGTTCGTATAAATTTCGGGGCGTTCGCGATAGAGTACGAACAAATCGGTGTGACGACGCCAGGCTACGGCCAGGTTAGTATTCGGCAGCCGCTGGTGGATGGCGCCGTACCAGGTCCGCGTCCGCTCCCACGAGGGGAAGGGGCCATAGAAGCGTTCGGCGCCGAAAGGCCGATCGTTATGAGCCAGAGTAACGGCAGTGCCGGCGCGCGGGTGTTCGCGCCGGGTGATGGAGGCCAGTGAGAGATTGCGGAAATCGCGATTGGGCATGAAGCCGCTGGAGAATTGGCGGGAGGCGGCCAGTTGCTGGCTCCAGATGCCCCGCACTCCCGCCAGGTAAATGCGCTGGTCCTGCAAGCCGTGATTTCCGGCGGCGCCACGCAGGCGTAGCTCATGACGTTCGGGAATATGGGTGACGAGATGCACAGCGCCACCCACCGCGTCCGCACCGTAAAGCGTGGAACCGGCGCCGTGCAAGACCTCGATGCGCGAGACCGTCTCGAGCGGGAGAGGAACGTCGAGGTTATGGTGTCCGGTTTGCGGATCGTTCAGGCGCATGCCATCCAGCAGCACCAGCGTCTGGCCGAACGTGGCGCCGCGGATCGAGAGATCGGCCTGAACGCCGAAGGGGGCGCGCGACCGCAAGTCCAGTGACGGATCGTAGGCCAGGAAGTCGGTCCAGACGCTGTGCGTGAGCAGTTGGGAGCGGACGGGGAGTGACCGAACGGCGCGATCGGCTTCTTCCAATGGGATGGGCTCCCAGGCGCCCGTCACAAGAATTTCGTGGCGCAGCGGCGGACCCTGGGCCAGACAGGCTGCGGGCAGAATCGCCAGCCACAGCGCCGGCGGCCACGCGGCTGCCCCGCTCACTTCTGCGCGCACCGCTCAGAAGCGGTAGTAGGCGCCGAACTGGATCAGGCGGCGACCGAAGAAAGTGCTCGTAATGCGGCCGAACGTCGTCGAGTCAATGTTCTGATCCCCCACGAACCACGTGGGATGGTTGAAGATGTTGGTGGATTCCATGCGAATTTCGATGGACTGGGTCTCCGTGATTCGGGTGCGCTTCTGGATGCCGAAATCCAGATTCGAAGCCCAAGGCCCGCTGAACATGCGGCGCTGCAAGGTTCCCACGGTGCCCGGGCCGGGGTGGAAGAACACCTGCCCCTGGAAGGGGGCGCTGCCGTCGGGCGCTACGGCGCGACCGTCCGGGCCGATGGCGGAGGCAGCCACGAAGTAGGGGCCGATGCCCGTCATGCGCAGCGTCAACAGTTTGTCCAGCTCAGATTTGGTCGCCAGCGCCACCGCGGTGTTGGTTCCTGTGGAGCGCGCCGCGCGGTTGAGCGTGCCGCGTTCGGAGAGGATGGAGAACGGCGTGCCCGATTGCGAGGTGAGAAAGCCCGAGATGCTCCAGCCGCTCACCAGACGACTGAGGCGGCGCGGATTGAGCCGGTAACCTTCGCCGAAGGGCAGGTCGTAGACCCAGTTGGCCTTGATCTGGTGCGTCAGATCGTAGGGTGCGCGGGCCCGTTCCAGCTTGGGATTGTTGATGTCCAGAAAGGCCTCGAAGCGGGTTTGACCGTCGCCGGCCGCGTCGCTGAGCACCTTGGAGAAGCCGTAGTTGAATTGCATGAACAGGCCGCGGGAAACGCGCCGGCGGATATCCAGTTGCAGGGCGTTGTAAGTGGAGTTGCTGTAGTTGGTCAACATGTTGCAACCGAGCGCCACTGGGTTGCGGTAGAAGTTGATCTGGCCGTTCAGCCGGTTGATCTGGTAGATATTGGCCAGCTCGCCGGCCGCCCCTTGCCGGATGTAAGTCTGGATCGTGGCGTTGGTCAGCAAACCGCCGCTGGCAAGGAGCGGAAATACGGTCAGGGGCTGGCTGCCCGGTATGTTGGGGTCGTAGCGAGGATCGAAAGCGCCTCGTCTGGCCAGCGCCAGAAAGCCATTGTTGCGGGCGCGGATAAAGTCGTCCAAGAAACTGTTCTCGCGGATCACGACCTGGTTGTAATCGAAGGCCCGGAAGGCCTTAGTGGCGTGATTGCCCACGTAGCGCACCTCGACGACGGCGCCTTTGATTTCCTGCTGGATGCCGAAATTCCACTGTTGCACATAAGGGGTGCGCAGGTTGGGATCGGGCATGCCGAAGGCGCTCTGGGTATTTTCAGCGTAATTATCTGCGAAGGTGCGGGGCACCTTGAAAATCGGCGTCTGAACCGGAGGTAACCCCGTCCCCACGCGTGCGCTGAGGCCGGT
>JAPWUP010000176.1 GCA_028275505.1 Bryobacteraceae bacterium | reverse complement strand
CGCCGCCGGGCACCACGGTTATGTGCCGCCTCTGGAGCGCGTTGCTCGGGCGGGGCCGTTGGGTGAACCCGGCGCTTGGAAAGAGGTTCGGCGCGATCTCGTGCGGGTTTACCGGGACACGTTGCGACCGGCATGGCCTACGACGAGCGACAAGGGAGTAAGTTTGTTCGCCTGGCTGGTCGGCCTGACGGCGGTGGCGGATTGGATTGCCTCCAATGACGAGTGGTTCCCTTTTGGGTCGCGTGGGTACCGTTCGACGGAAGATTATTACGCCGGAGCCTTGGGGACTGCCGAGCAAGCCTTGGACGGGCTGGGTTGGCCGAAGTTCATACCTCTGGTCGCGGCGCCAAGCGATACCGCGGCTCTGCTGTCCCTGGCGCTAGGGAAGAAAGAAGGCGTGCGACCGCGCGAATTACAGTGGCTGGGGGATCAGCTCTTGCAAGGTTGTCGAGGCCCTACGCTCGTGCTGGTCGAGGCGGTAATGGGCGAGGGTAAAACCGAGCTGGCGTTTCTGGCTCACCTTCGTTTGCAAGCTGTCAACGGGCACCGCGGGTTCTATATAGCGCTGCCGACCCAAGCCACCGGGAACGCGATGTTCGATCGGGCTTTGAAATTCCTCAAGGCGTGCTCACCAGGAGCGAGGCTCGACATACAACTGGCGCACGCCGGGGCCATGCTTTACGAACCCATCACGCGGCTGCGTGGGGTGGGCGAGTCCCTGGATGAATCGGTGGCCTCGGCCGCCTGGTTCGCGCAGCACCGGCGTGCGTTGCTGTCGCCTTACGGGGTGGGCACCATTGACCAGGCCCTTTACAGCGTGCTGAACGTGAAGCACCACGGGGTCCGGGTCTGGGGTCTTTCCAACCGCGTCGTCGTTTTGGACGAGGTACACGCCTACGACACGTACACGAGCACGCTGCTGACGGAGCTGCTGCGGTGGTTGAAGGAACTGAATTGTTCGGTCGTATTGATGAGCGCGACTCTGCCGAGTGCGAAGCGGCGCGAGTTGCTGGAGGCCTGGGGCGTTGACCAACCGCCTGCTGCACCATATCCGCGGTTGGTGGTATGCACCGCCGGCAAAGCGGAGGCAGTGAGTTTTCGCAGCGGCGTTCGCCGGGTCATCGAACTGGAACCACTGGACGAGTCTCTGGAGAGCATGGCGCGGCGCGCGGTGAACAAACTCAACCAGGGCGGATGCGGCGCGGTCATCGTGAACACTGTGGAGCGCGCGCAAAAACTATTCCTGTTGCTGTGGCAGATGCTGGAGGGTACGGGCGAGTTGCACCTCTTCCATGCGCGCTTTCCGGCGGATCAACGGTGCGATCTCGAGCAGTTGGTGATGAGACGCTTCGGCGGTCTGCGTGGAGAGTCCCGGCCAAAGGCTGCTTTGCTTGTGGCCACCCAAGTGATCGAGCAAAGTCTGCACCTGGATTTCGACTTCATGATCACGGATCTTGCGCCGGTGGATCTCGTGTTTCAACGAGCCGGGAGACTCCACAGAGATGAGCTTGCCCGGCCCCGCGCGCATGAGCGACCGTGCCTGACCGTAGCGGGATTGCTGGCGGAGCGTGAACCGGACCTGCGCGGTACCCGTTGGGCATTTGTTTATGAACCCTATATCTTGTTGCGCACGTGGCGGGTCATGCGGGAAAGAAGGCAGTTAAGGGTGCCGGAGGACCTCGAGCCGCTGATTGAGTCGGTGTACGGGGATGGTGATGGAAGCCTTCGGGGAGAATGGGACGAGGAGTTCCGGCGATACCAGACGTCCCTTGCCCAGCAGCGCCAGGCCGCGTTGAACGCGAGGATCGACGTGGAAGCGGAAATTACAGCCGCTTATGCGGGCAAGCCGGAGGCCGCGGGTGAGGACGAGGATCCCGGCGCGAAAGGCGTGCTCCGCGTATCCACGCGGTTTGAAGAAGGTGAGAGTGTGCTGGCCGTTCCCGTGTACGAGGTGACCGAGGGCTGGGCGATCGGGCCTCATGACTGTGCTTTCCAACCGGACGGACGTGTGGACGATGGCCTGGCGTTGCGCCTGTTCCGCCGGCAGGTCCGGATCGGGCGTTGGGAGTTAGTGAGCTCTCTCAAGGAGACTGAGACGCCGCCCGCTTTTCGCCGTCATCCGTGGCTGCGGCACCTCAAACCCTTGGTGTTGGGTCGGGATGGCAGAGCCAAGTTCGGGCACCTGGAGGTTTCGCTTGACCCGGTCCTGGGTTTGGTGTATGGAGATACCAAGGAGATATGAGCGCCGGGTGCAAGGTGGCTATCAATCTTATTGATGAGAAATGGATTCCTGTGCGAACTCTGGACGGCGAGCGGCGCCTGGTGAGCTTAAGAGACGCCCTGGTGCGTGCGCGGGCCTACGCAGGTCTTTCCGAGGAACTGACGCCTCCCGGTCTGATCGGGCTTTACCGGCTGTTGCTAGCGGCTTTGAACCGGGCGCTCACGCTCAGCCTTGGCGATTGGACGGTGCGGCAGCAGGCTGAGTGGTTCCAACAAGGTATCCCGCAAAAATTGATCGAGCCGTACTTGAGCCAGTGGTACGATCGCTTCTGGCTGTTCCACCCTGAGCATCCCTTTCTGCAGGTGCCTGTCCTGGAGCAGATCCAGGATACCAGGGACAAGCTAAAACCCTGGACGCAACTGTCGCTGGATCGGGCTTCGGGGAACAATCCTACGCTGTTCGATCACTCCGTAGATGACGCGCCGGAGCCGGCGTCCTGGCAGCAACTCTTATGGAGTCTCATCGGTTTCCTGCAGTTCACGCCGGGCGGGTTGGTTCGTGTGCTGAAGAGGTCCGACAAAGGCGGACCCCTTGCAAACTCGGCCGCCGTGCTCCCCTTGGGAGATAACTTGGAGCAAACTTTATTGTTGGCCTTGCACCGGAGCAGGTCGGAAGATATGCCGAGTTGGGAGCGCAATCCGCCAACGGAGGCCGAACTGAGGGACGAGCGTGGGCGGCTCGCCACGGGGCCGAACGACCGCTACAGCTGGCTCTCTCGGGCAGTGCTTCTCATCGAGGAAGAAGACGCTCCTGGAAGGATTCGCTGGATCCGCTTTGGCGCGGGGATTGCTCTGGCGGATGACCCTCAGAACCTCGATGCGATGGTCGCTTACAGGATTGGCCCGGAGGGCCATAAGCCGATCCGGCTGGAGGAGGGCAGGGCGTTCTGGCGGGACCTTCCGTCGCTTGTGCCGGACCCACAAAATTCAAACGTTCACCCTCCGGCGGTGCTCAGTTGGGCGAGGCAGCTATGCCTGGAGTTGGGACAATTCGACCGTGACGTGCCGGTCTTGGTCCTGGGCGTCACCAGCGACCAGGCTAAACTATTGCGGTGGCGCACGGAACTGGTGCGGCTTCCCGCCAGGTTGTTAAAGGAGTTGGAGGCGGCTCGTTTCGTGAGGTCCTGGGTCGGGCTGTGCGAAGAACTTTTCAACGATCTGCGAAAATCCCTCGCCCGTGTGCACAAGCTGGTCGCGGAACCACACACCACTGACAAGCGGCGTGACCGTGGGGCCGCTCAGGGGACGGGTTCAGCTTCTAGGAGTCGGCAGGATACTTTCAGGGCAGACGTCGCAGCGGCCGTTTATTTCCAGCGCGCCGAGTGGGCTTTGCCCGAGCTGCTTTCCGACGCCGTCAACAACCGCACTGCCGCGAACTGGCGCCGGGAGCTCCGGCGAGCGGCTCGGGAGGCCTGGGATGCGGGAATCCGTCACTTGGGGCCTTCGCCGGCGGTCTGGATAGCCGAGGCGCACGAACGAGGTAGATTTTTCGCCCAGTGCCGCAGGAAGCTGGGGCCGGACGCGGAGGAATAAGGACATGGGACGTGTGTCGAGCCTTGCTTCGGAGTTTCTGGAACACCTGCAGAGGTTGAATGATGAGGATCGCGGGGCCATGGCTCGCCTCCGCCGGAGTCTATCGCGGTCGCCGGGCGCCTATCCGCCGGCCTATGCCTACGTGGAGCCCTTCGTGGGCCGGGGTCAGCGGGAGGATGCCCCGCAGCGCATCGCCCTTTACGTAACAGCGGGGCTATTCGCAATGCACCCGGAGCACGTCGAAGGGGTCCACTATGCCGAGGCACTGGCCGAGCTGATGAACGAAAAGAATAGCCAGAGCATCGAGAAACGTTTTGTTGCCTTGTTGGAATCGCATCCGGAGGATTTGCATGTGCACCTGCGACAGGCGACCAGCCTGCTGGCCTCCAGGGACAAGGGTTTCGATTACAAGGAGCTGTGTCGGGATCTGGTGTACTGGTACGACGTTCGGAAGCTTGGGCGGGCGGACAAAGTGAAGCAGAAGTGGGCCAGGAGGTTTTACTCCCGGCTCAGCTCCAGTGGGGAGGAAGGCAGCAGTGAGTCCAACCAGAGCGCGCAAGGGAAGGAGGAAGCATGACACGGTATATCGAGTATCACGTCATTCAGAGTTTTGCACCCTCGAACCTCAACCGGGACGATACGGGGGCCCCCAAGGACGCCATGTTCGGCGGCCACCGCCGGGCCAGGATCAGTAGCCAGTGCCTGAAGCGGGCAATCCGGCTTTACATGAAGGAGCACTCTTTCGTCGAGCCGCAGTTTTTGGCGGTCCGCACGCGAAAGCTGGTGCCGCGATTACTCGAGGAATTGGGTGATCCGGGTGAAGTGGAAGCCCAGCAGCGGGTAACCCGGGCGCTTAACGCGCTGGGACTCGGGGTGACCAGAGACGGAAACACCGAGTACCTGCTTTTCTTGGGTGACGAGGAGGTCCGCAGGCTTGCCAGGGCGATCCGCGAGCACTGGGACGAGTTGGGCAAGCTTGCCGAGCGTGAGGGTCAGGAGGCGTCGCAAGACGAGGATCCGGCAAGCCAGAAGCAGAGGGTCAGGAGGGCAAAAGGGGAAAAAGGAGCCGGATTCACGAAGCTGAAGGAGGACCTTCGTAGTCTCCTGGACGGGGGTAAAGCGGTGGACATTGCCCTGTTCGGTCGCATGCTGGCGGATCGTCCTGAGCTGAACATGGAGGCAGCCTGCCAGGTGGCCCATGCCATTTCCGTGCATCGCGTGGAGCGGGAATTCGATTACTACACGGCGGTAGATGATCTGGCTCGGGAAGAAGAGGCCCGGGCTCGCATGATCGGCGAAATCGAATTCAACGCGGCCACATACTACCGTTATGCGGTGATTGACTGGGAGACACTGATTCATAACCTTCAGGGCGATCGGGAGCTTGCCCAGAAGGCCGTTGCGGGCTTCACCAAGGCCCTCGTGCGCGCGCTCCCGACGGGCAAACAGAACAGCTTCGCGGCTCACAACTTGCCAAGTTTTGTGGGCGTAGCGTTGCGGGATTGCCCGGTAAACCTTGCCAACGCGTTCGAAGCGCCCATCTGGCCCCACTCAGACGAGCCGATTTCCCTTCTGGCGGTGCGCGCGCTGGCGAAATTGGAGAATGATTTGCGGAAGGCGTACGGTTTCGAGCAGCATGAGTGGGCCTACCTGGATCTCACGGGCGGCTGGGAAGCACAGGGAGGCCCCGGGGATCGGCAAGAGACATTGGACGAGCTGGCGTACTGGGTGCAGGAGAAGCTTAAGGCCTGAAGGCCAGATCGGGGGGAACTCATGCCCACTCTGTTGCTCCAACTCGTGGGACCGCTGCAATCCTGGGGCACGACGAGCCGATTCAGTGAGCGCGATACGCAACTGGAACCCTCCAAGTCGGGAGTGATCGGTTTGATCTGTGCAGCGCTGGGCCGCGGGCGCTCGGAACCGGTGGACGACCTCGCGCGGTTGCGCATGGGCGTGCGGGTGGATCGCCCGGGGGTGCTGATGAGGGACTACCACACGATCCAGCCGCCCTATTTCAAGGCCAGCGGGGAGACCGAACGGAAAGACGGGGTGGTTACGGTACGTTTCTTTCTGGCGGACGCCGCGTTCCTGGTCGGATTGGAGGGTGAGGATCGCCCTTTGCTCGAGCGGGTGCACAGCGCACTGCGCTGGCCGCGGTGGCACCTGTACCTTGGTCGGAAGGCCTTTCCGCCCAGCCTGCCCCTGTGGCTTCCAGACGGGCTGCGGGAGGAACCCTTGGAGGAGGCGCTTCGCCGCTGGCCGCCGATCGTGCAGATTGGGCCGGATGAAGGTCGGTGGCGGGTGCGCCTGGTTGTCGAAAGCCAGCGGGAGGGGTCAATGCGTCTGGATCAGCCGCTGGGAAGCTTTGCGGAGAGGCGTTTCGGCCCGCGGTGGGTCGTTAGCAAGTGGGTGGAGCTGAAGGCGCCGGGGACGGCACCACGGCGGGAGGCAGGGTGATGGGCGAATCGGTTTACCTTTCGTTGCTCAAGCCAAACCCTTTGAACTGGCAAGCGCGGGAAGACCTGGCGGATTGCGTGAGCATGCACCGGACGCTGATGCGCGCCTTTCCCGACGGGATCGCGCCCAAGGCGGCGCGCTCGGCAATCGGCCTTCTATACCGGATCGAGTACGAGCGAAGCGGCGTGCCCCGGATTCTGGTGCAGTCGCAGATTCGGCCCGATTGGCGACGGCTTCCGGCGGGATGGCATGCGGCAGGTTTCGTGCCGCAGGTGAAGGACATTGGCCCTCTGCTGGATTGCATTGAGGTGGGGATGGCGCTGCGATTCCGGTTGCTCGCCAATCCGACGCGCAAAATCTGCACGAAAAGCGGTGTGGACGGTACGAGGAGCAACGGGAAACGGGTCGAGTTGAGGGGCGATGACCAATGGCTGGCCTGGCTGGCAAGGAAGGGCGAGCAGCATGGCTTTCGAGTGGGGGAGGTGCAGGCGACCGAACTGCCTGACGTAGTCACGCAGAAAATCGGGCGAGTGGTGGGCCGCAAAGAAGGCACAACCGGCACCCGGAAATTGACCTTCTTCGGCGTGCTCTTCGAGGGAGCGCTGGAAGTGTGCGATCGGGCGCGCTTTCTTGCGGCGGTAAGGGCGGGCGTGGGGCCGGGAAAGGCGTTCGGCTTTGGCCTGCTTTCTGTAGCGCGGTTGCCTCGGTGGTGACATGCCACGGGACTTGCACCTTCTGCCGCGAATGGAAGATCGCTGGAGTTTCCTGTACGTGGAGCACTGCCGGATCGAACAGGAGGGCAAGTCCATTTCCGTTTTCGAGGCCTCAGGGCGAACCTTGGTTCCCTGCGCGATGTTGTCCATGCTGATGCTTGGCCCGGGCAGCTCGATCACGCATGCAGCAGTGCGGGCGCTGGCGGAATCGGGTTGCCTGATTGTGTGGTGCGGCGAGGAGGGCGTGCGCGTTTATGCGACCGGGCTGGGACACACCAGGTCGGCACGGAACATCCTGCGGCAGGCAGCGGCGTGGGCGAACCCGAAAACCCGGCTGATGGTGGTGCGGCGAATGTATGAGATGCGATTTGACGAGCCGGTGGAGGCTTCGGTGAGTCTGCGCCAGCTCCGGGGTCGCGAAGGCAAGCGAGTGCAGGCGGCGTACGCGGCCGCCAGCGCGGCGACCGGAGTCGAATGGAAGGGGAGGAATTACGATCGGCGGAGCTGGAGCCGTGCCGATGCGGTCAACCGTGCTTTGTCGTGCGCCAATAGCTGCCTTTATGGGCTTTGCCATGCGGCGATCGTGGCGGCGGGATACTCGCCGGCGATCGGATTCATCCACACGGGCAAGGCGCTTTCTTTCGTTTACGATGTAGCCGACCTGTACAAGACGGAGACCGCCATTCCGGTGGCTTTCCTTGTCGCCAGCGAGGGGCACACTGACCTGGAGGGCCGGGTGCGGCGGGCCATGCGAGACGTGTTCCTGGAACGGCGGCTGCTTGAGAGGGTGCTGCCTGACATCGAGGCACTGTTTCGCGACCTGCCCGGAGTGGTCGAAGAAGTGGAGGGCGGGCAGATGTGGGACGGCGAGGACGAGGCGCCGGGATGGTTATGGGACCCCGAGCAGGGGGTGGTGGCTGGCGGAGCTGCCTACACGGAGGAGGCCGATGGTGGTGATGATCCTGGAACGCGTACCCGGAAGCCTCCGGGGAGAGCTGACCCGCTGGATGCTGGAGCTGAAAGCGGGGGTGTTCGTGGGAAGTCTGAGTCCGGTGGTGCGTCAGAAGCTTTGGAGTGAGGCCTGCCGGCAAATGGCAGGGGGCGCCGGGATGCTGGTCTACGACGCACGGAACGAGCAAGGCTTCGAAATTGAGTTCTGGGGTGCCACGGACCGTTGGATTGTGGATTATGAGGGCCTGAAGCTGGTACGGATTGCGGCAGGGCCGTAAAT
>JAPWUP010000040.1 GCA_028275505.1 Bryobacteraceae bacterium | reverse complement strand
CAAACAAAACCACTTGCCCCACACCGTCCGTCCGGGCCAGCCTGGCTTCCTTGAGCCACGGCGCCGTCGCATCGCTCACTCCCACCAGGTGAAACCGCGAATGCGCAGGAAAGCCAAGTTGGCGAGAGGTCTGTAACCCTTGGCGTGCCTTGTTGAGATCGCGGCCCATAGTATAAGTGAAATTTTCCGTCTTGAAACTGTCAAGCTTGAAACTGTTCCAATAAGTGGTAGGCAGATTCACCGCGTGATTGAAGCGTGGCGCGTTCACATCGGCTGGGTACAGAACTTCGAAACGACATTCCGGCACTTCCTGACGTACGTAGCTGGCAACCTCTTCAGTGAAACGCCCGAGAAGACTGGCCAAAAATGCAGCTTCTTCTGGATACGCCTCAGGGTCGGTATCGTTGTTCCGAATGATCGCCGGATCCCGCCCGTAAACTGCGCGGAACCGTTCCCGGGTGGCGTCGTCATAATAGGCCATGCCGCTCGCGTTCGGAAAGTACCACCACTGCACCTCCCCGAACTGCAGGTATGGGGCCAGGCCCGCTTCCCTCATGAGCTTGGCCAGCTCCAAATACACCTGCCGCCAAAAGCCCAGGCTGCGATTGGAGAAATTCGTCTGGAGGGCCGGTGTGTCGAGCAGCACGGGGCTCCCGTCAGGATACCGCTGCGCAATGCCCGCCTCTTCCGAAGGGTCGCCGTGTTGCAACTCCATGCTCAGGGCAGCCACGGCCTCCAGCCCCAGCTCGTTAAGCCGTTGAAAAAAACTCCGATGCCAGTCCCGTGCTGCTCGGTTCAACCGCGGCATTGCATCGAGAGCAGTACGCCAGTATCCGTCCGTCCCGCCGCTCAGTCTCGTTCCGCTGATCTCAACACGGAATTCGCCTTCAGTCGGGCTTCCGGTTAGAGTAATCTCGTTGCCTGATGCCCCTATGGCCCGCGCGTAAATCCTAAGCACATCCCCCTCGGCCTCAGCCCGAATCGCAGTATAACCGCGATTGATCTCCAGCTCGAAAGCCTTCGCAATCGTCTCGGCTGTGTCCCCGATCAAATTCAGATGTTGAATCACGGTATCGCTTTCGGGAGGCTGCCCGGCGCGCCCGATCCGCAACTCGGTAATCCCACTGAATCGCGGCGTCCCCACAAATCGTATGGTTGCGCTTGCATACTCATATCCTGCCGGCTCGATCTCGTAAAACCAAAGGGCGCCGACATAATGGTTGACCCGCCCGCCCATGCCGAGACGCTTGATCATCTCCGCCGTCCTCTCGGGTGCGAGAGCCATTGAATGGTCGGTGTCCCAGTCGGTAGCCAGTCCCAGCCAGCTCTCCGTGGGAAACGTCGGCAGCTCATCGCTGGGCACCGCTGCCTCCAGAAAATCAAAATAAAAGACTGCACCGTCCGGGCCCGCGTGCCTCACACACACAATGTGAGCCCCTGCATCCAACTGCCCCACCGGCAGCCTGACAAGCACGTCTTCCCCGGGGATGCGGAGAGCCGCACTGGTGTACAACCTGCCGTCAACTTCGACCTCGATCACCGGGCTGTTATCCGCCCGCCGGACACCAAGATACAGCTCATGGGGTATGGTTAACTCGTAGCGACATCTCAATTCGGCGCCCCTTTGCGCCGTATATCGCACCGAACCGCCCGAAAAGTTACCCTTCGCCGAAAGCCACTCCCCGCTGTACTCGACCTCCTTGGCGTCATCCTCGATCCTTCGGCTCCCGAGGCCAGCCACCCGTAGAGCCCTCCCCGTTCCCCTCACCTCCCAGTTGCTTACCTCCACCCGGAACTCGCAAGGCGTGAACCGCCCATGCTGGAGATCAGCCGCATACGTCCACCGCATCTTGCGGACCGCCGTCGTCGGCACACTCCGGCCCAGCTCGTCACGAAGGTTTCCAAAGTCGAGCGTGATCCGCCATTTCCTCGGTGAGCTTCCGCCCGCAAACTGCAAGTACCAAGGCTCCCAGTATTCTGTTCGTGCTCCTGCCACAAAGCCATACGCCCCCATACGGTTCCCGTTGGCGCCACTCTGGCTCGTCTCCAGGGTCTGACCTGGACCAACGTAAATGAGCCGGATCTTGTTTCCACTTGCCACCGCCCGCATCGCGTTCGAAAAGGCGTTCACGCTCTCCGCAAGCCGGGCGACGATACTCTCGAGAGTATCCCCCTCCAGCACCTGGTACGTGTGATGCTCCCACAACCAAGCCAAACCCACGTAATCGCCAGCTGTTACAGTCCCCCGCAACTCAAACTCTGCCTCCGCCGGCTTGTACGTTCCTTCCACCGGCTCAGCATAATCCTTCAGTCGCACCCGGTAGAACCCTTGCCCCCCGCTTTCCTCAGTCCAGATTCTCAAAAACGGCCAATCAATCGTCGGGTACAGATCCGAATCAATCGGAATGCAATTCTCCCGCGTTTCCTCATAGCTTAAAACCAGCCCGCTTAGATCCCCGTCTGGCAAACACCGGAAAGCGGGATGCTCAAATACGTTATCCCGGTTCCACTCAACCACCGCCCAATCGAATTGCTGCCGAAAACACCCCGACACCGTAAAACCGCTCGCACTTGCGCCGCTCAGCGCCGCTACTGCCGTGGGACGCTCGAAGTAGCATTGCAGATCTTGGTCGGGGCGCAGCTTCTCCAATCTCATCTGCCGCTCTCAAAGCCTTATGGTGACCGTGAGGTCTGCTCCAGGGCGCTCTTGCCCCACAGAAACTATGTCCAGCCCAAGCGTGGCGCCTGCACGTAAGGGCGGCAGGCCGAACCCCTTCACCGTATTGGAAACGCTGTCCCCTGACTGGATACGCAGCTCGCAGTAGACCTGCCCGTCATGTTTCACCCGAAGCTCGATCGGACCTCCCTCCGATGGCTCCCGCACCACAGCAAAAATATCGCGGACGCTATGTGTCTCGTCCACCACGAAGGGAGGCACGGCTTCGGCTTGAATCCCCAGGAATCCTTCAACCTGAAGGGAAATCTGTCCCCCCGATAGCGTCCGCAAACCTTCATCCTCTGTGTTGGTGAGGCACAAACATGAGGTCTCACTTTGCCCATGCGCGTTCGTCACATAAAGCTCGGCGGCAGCAATCCTTGCGTCCGGCAGGTAAATCGGATAAGCGTAGCTGCCGCTGGCCCGGCTGCCGAAAAAGTCCCGGACAAAAGGTACCACGTAAACCTTCCGCTTGAGGTGGTAAATCGGCGTCCCTGCCGGGTGCTCCGATCGCTGACTGCCCAGCACGCCGCGCTCCACTACGTACAACGTGCCCCCTTCCCGGACTTCTACCACCCGGCATAGCTCCTGCTCCACTTGAACGTAGTCTCCCGGCGAACCGATGCCCTCGGATCCAAGAAGGAGGTCCTCGCCGTCTATCGCCGCCGCTTGCCCCAGATAGTAAGGCGTCGGACTTTCGAGCTCATTCCAGTAGTGCATTGTTAGAGTGGCGCCCTGAACGCTCCGTGTATTCAAGAGCTGATCAAACGCAACGCCGACCAGCTCTACGATACCCTCCCCTTTTCCTGCCAGACCGAAGCTCGGCTTCCCCGCAGCTCCCGTGTCCCATGGAACCTCGCCCGAACCCAGTCGCCACCGGCCGAATGGTGAGATCTCGGCGGCGCACTCCTCACCCCGCGCATTCGCCGCGCGCCCCAACACATGAACCGTCGCCCCAATCCGGCCCGGAACAACGAACTCAACGGGACTGCTCCGACCCGTTGCCCCAAGGTGCCATCCCGCTTCCGCGACCACGAAGTAACTGGTGTGGTCCGGCGTTACAAGCCATTGAGGTTCCACGATCAATGTGGTCGCGTCGTTTGCAACTACTCTCCTCTCCTGGCCCGCGCCTTTCCCCCGCGTGATCCGGACGACCATCCCCTGGTAGCCATCCGGCGGCATCCGCCCCTCTGTGTTGCCGATTCGATCCGGGCCAAATATGTTGGCCGAGTACTCCGGTTGCAGCTCCAGTCGCCAGTAAAAATTCGCACGATCGAAATTTTCGTCCGGAGGCGCAATCGTGCTGTACTCCCTTCCCTCGTCAGTGAAGCTCGTCGCGATTTGCTGGTTCTCGGCGATCCGCCACAATGTCGCGGGAGACGGTCCCCGATAGACGTGAAATCCAACTGTCCCCTGCGAAAACCGCAAGCCGGTTAGAGTCACTTCGTTAGTTTCCGTCACCCCCGGTATCGCAACGGGCACCACGAACGAAAGCGGTCCCTCCGCCCCGGTTTCGTCCACGCCGCTCACGGCGTAATAAAGCACCTGGCCCCCACGCAGCCGACCCCCTTCCGCCTCCACCTGCGCGGTCAGGCTCACGATCGGGCGCTCTGCCCTGGAAACTTCCGGCACCCGCGGTGGAGTAAAACTTACAGCCAAACTGATCTCGCCACGCCCCTCCGCTTCCTCGCTATACCGCTCTGCGATGCCCAGCTCGGAAAGCCCGTCGCCGTTGACTGCCACTCCTGCGAGGGGCCTCGGCAGCCCCCCAGGCTGCCCACCCCAGACTCGGCGGCTCCCTTCTCTGCTCCGTAAATTGTCGTCCCGGTACCATTCATCCTTGTGTATCTGCGCCGTTATCTGCGCCCGGCCGAAATTCGTCCCCGGAACCACCTTCAGGACTCGAAACGGCGTCCGCTGGAAGCCTTCCCTCAGATAAGTCACCGTGATCAAATCGCCGGGTCGCAGCCCGAATCCCTTCACGCTCGTCTCGAATTCAATGTACGTGTTTCCCTCAATGGACTTGTCCAGGTAGAACTTGACCACGCGCAACGCCTGGTCGAGGTTGGCAATGCCAAGTGCCGGCAGCGTCGCGCAGACCTCCTGACCCGTCCGCAAGACGTCATCTACATCAACCAACGACACACTGTCCTGCTGGTACTCATTGAATGCATCCTGGAACTCCACCGAGTACCGGTTCGGCGTCTCCGCAGTGCTCCGCGACCACACGCGAACCGCCGGCTCACCATTGGCCCGCCGCAGGATTCCCGAAAAGCCGTCCGTACCATCCCCGAATTCATAGGCCGGCCAGCCACCACTCAGTGGCTCACGACTGTTGCTCCCCTCCGGCTTCTCTGGTTGCTGTAAGGCAAGAGTGTTCTCGCAGTTCAGCTCCAATCGGCCGTCTTTGCCATAGGTGAGATAAAGCCTGGCGCCCATCCGGATGCCACGGATGATTTCCGCAGCGCTGGCCCTCTTTTTCAGCACTAAGTTGCACTGGAAGCGCGGCACTTGCACCGGATTGCCGAAAATGTCATGCGCCGGGATCAGCTCCTCGCAATAACTGGCTGTCCTCGCAAAACTTGCCAGATCGATCTGGTCTAACTCCCAGCCGCAGCGCCGGAGAATATCGAGAATGACCCACGCAGGATTGTTCGTAAAGCTCTTGCCGAGGAAGGTCCCGTCCGCATCGTACCGCGCCAGCTTCATGCCTTCCACCAGCGCACGCAGACGCGGCAGGGAACGACCATCGCTCAACCGGTTCGGGACCACCACGGAAAGGTACGCCATACTGCCGTAACAATCCCCCAGCGGGCGACCCTCTCCGTCCGTGAAATCCAGATTGAAGTCCCCAGTGCGGTTTCCCAAACTGACGACGTTGTACCACCCCGTGGACGTCATATCCCTGTCAGCCTGCCCTGCCGGCACTTCGACGTCATTCACCAGCACCTTGAGCACCCGCTCGATCTCTCCCATCCCGAGCAGCGCTTCTATGTGCGTCAAATTGCCGTCGTTACGGGCAAACACGATCAGCGGCGTCGTCCACGCAGTCCCGTAAATGAGCGGAACGAAATCGTTGTAACGGGCTTCGTTTTCCAGCGCCTCGGAAAGGTGACGGCCCCGTTCCCCGTGGCTGCGCACGATCGTCGTCGGCGGAACAAACTCGATGCCCCCGAAGCGACGCGTCGGATTCCCGCGCGAGTCCCGATCGAACATCCCGCGCTGTTCGCACTGAAGCCTCGTCCCGTCACAGCTCACAAAAGGAGCCTCGCCGTCCAGGTTGCCCACGCCTTCCGGCTGGTCAGCCGAGTAGCCACACCGGAAAAACGGCGAGTATTCACCCCTCGTCCCACCGTCAATTGCCTCTCGGCGCTCTTCCGCCGTCCTCGGAAATTTCCAGGGACACCGGCGCTGCACCCGAACATCCGGCAGCCAGACTCTTTGCAGGCTCAAACTATTCGTGGCCGTCAAACGGCATCGCGTCTCGGTCAGCTCTTCCGGCGCGTTCACCACCCCCTGGAAGACAGTCTTGCTCTCGGAAACGGCCTCCCCCCGCTTGAGGTCATAAAACAAGAATCGAACCCTTAGCCGACTCCCTTTCCAGCCCCGCGCACGCTCGATTTGCGAGCACTTCGAATCCGCGTTGGCCAGAATCACGGTCACCTTCGCTGTGGCGTCTATCCCCTCCTCCGGCGCAGAACGAATCTCAAAAACTCGATGGGCCAGTACGCGCGCCTCGTATTCCTCTCCCTCATAGACCACCTGATGCGTGCTCCACCTCTCCACCGCGCCATCCGCAAACCGGCACTCAAAAAGCAACAGAGGGGTTTCCGTCACACTCTGTTCTTTGAGCTCCGCGATCGTCCCCATCTCCGCCTTCCCTGCTACCTCGCTGCCACTACCCTGACCCGACAGCCAAAACTCCCGGGGCCCTCTGCCACGACCTCGAGCGCATCATCACCGAACCTGGCTTCCGTGTAGACGCCGCCTTGCGCCTTGGTCTGCTTGTAAGGCGAAGGACCTGGCTGTGCGTCAACCTGCATGCCGTAAACGTCAACGCTCCTGCCCGGGTCCAGCTCTAGCCCGAACTTTACTAGCTCCTCGGCACTTCCCAGCTTCACCGGCAGGCACGCCCGCTGCCATGACCCGGACACTCTGATTGTCCGTGCCTCACCGGCCGTCCCCGTTCTGGCAAATAATGTCACCTCACTCCAAGGATCGCCTTTCAGCCACACGCTGAAGCAGTATTGATACCAGGACGGAATTTCTAGACTTTGTTCGATCCTTTGCGTCGCCTCGCCGCTGTTGCGAAGTCTCGCCGCCCGTGTGCCTCCCCTGGGATCGGGCACCCCCTCTAACAGCTCCAGATAAGGATCCTTGTACCACGCCTCCCGACTAAGTTCCTCGCTCCATACCAGCAGGTTATCCGTAGGATCCACAAAACCGAACGTCCCTCTCCTGCCCTCCACTTCGTGAAAAAGCCCCTCCAGCGCTCGCCACTCCTCCTCGCTCAATCCCCGAAACTCCAGAACCCACTCCCGCTCCCGCAGGCCCGGATCAGCCACCTTCCACTCCAGCCCGTCCGTCAGTTCGCATTTCGTCGTTCTCCGCCTCACGCTTCGCACGAGAGGAAATTGTGCCCTCGCGCCGCTGGAAAGCTGGGGAAAATATGGCATCTTAGCTCTTGTTCTCCTTCAGCTCGACCCACGCCCGGTGCCGTCCCTCTTTTTCAAGCACCGTTTGCAATTCGTCCGCCGCTATGCTGCAATCCGAATAAGACTTCCCGTCCCACGGATCCTCGAAAACAAAGCTCCCGAACGCTCCTTGCTGGACTTCGAAGAATTCCGCGAGTCGCTGTGTTTCCTCATCGTCAATGCTGGAAAAATGCAACCTCCACCTCCGCAGCGGCCTTCCAATCAGGCGATACCGCTGCTCCGTGCCATCAACAAAACGTAGTACTTCCGTCCGATACTCCACCCGCCTCGCGCTGGGATACTGGCCGACAGCTCCCGTCTTTAATTTGGGGAAATTCATAACTCGTTGACCACGTCATTCAACGCGTGCGATTGCAGCATCGCTTCGCGCACCGCCTGCGCGATCTCCCAGCTATGATCCAGGAAGGATCGGCTATCGATTGCCTGCACCTGCACCGTCACCTCAATCGGCGCAGTTCGTGTTTCACGGTCTGATTTCACGCCCGGCCAGGTGCCCCAATCCGGGCGGCTGACCAACTCGCTCCACTCATCCTCCTCAGAGGCCCGCCGGATCCAGCCTTCCACGTGCACAGGCGGAGGCGATATGTACTTCACCAGGGGTGGGGGCGGCTCCGGCTCATCCCCCTTGAACAAACCTAGTAGCCCGCTGATCAGCGGCGATAGCCCCAGCGCGCTGCCGAAGACACGCGCAAGGGTCCCGCCAACCTTGGCCACGCCACTTTCACCCCGACTGCCCTGCGCCAGCGTGTTTTGCACGATAGCCGCGGTGTTCTCGCTCGTAGCCTCCGTCTGCGTCTCGCTGGCCATCCGCAGCCGCTCCATCTGAAACGACAACTCCCGCACGACGCCTTCGAACCCCTCTGCTGCCGGCGGCCAGAGCTCGCGACTCACACCTGCAAGCACTTCCTGCCTGTTGTCCGGACCGTCTGAACCTACCCGAAATTGCAACAACACGCCCATCCGTCACACCTCCTCGCTCAGCTTCCTCAGCTCCCGCTCGAGTACCAGAAACGCATGTACTTGTCGCGCATCCATCTCGTCGAATCGCGCACCGCCGATTTTTTTCCAAGCCCAGTACGCCTCTACCAAAGCCAGACTTTCTCCCGTCAGGACCGACCGCGGACAGTAGCGCGAGGCCACCCCTCTGCTCACCCACACCACCCGATCGCTACCTCTCGCTCCTTTCCACGCGCACCCACGGCTGTCCTCCAGGCCATTCCTCCTGCACTCTTCGCACTTCCACCCGGCCTGGGATTCCATCTGAAAGTGGAAGGCGAGAATCAGTTTTTTTCCTCTTCCTCGTTGAGACCGAATTCCGCCTTGATGGCTCGCAAAGCCTCCCCGCACAACTCCTCCGGTCCCCTGTCCACAAGCGTCTCCGGAGTAGCCGGTTCCCCGTCTATATTTAGACCTTCCACCTCGGCCAGGCCCCAGAGCAGATAGATACGGTCTACCTGGCCCGCTAGTAGACCGGCCTCGAGCTTCTCGCGCTCATCCTCTCCCGCCCGCAAATATTCAACTTTCGCTGCCAGCTCGCTTACCTGCTTGAGCAATTCGATCCGCCTTCCGAAAGAAACTCGCCGGATCTTCAGTCGCACCCCGGGGAAAACCCGCGACTCGATTACCTTCACGCTTTGATAGTCCATAAAGCCTCACTGTTACGCGAACGCAATATAGATTTCGTCGTCTACAGTTCCCTGCGCTCGAGATCCGGAGAACCTCCACCGCAGCCGGTTCTCAGAGTCGTCAAACTCAGGAACCTCCGGTACCAGGCCGGGTAGATAGACCGCAAAGAGCTGCCCCGGCAAAGCGCCGAGTTGGAACGTCACCCCGATCGGTGATCGCTGCCGCGCAGCCTGGTACAAAATCTTCGTTCCCTCGTCGTCGAGCTCATACAGCTCCAGATCCAGCGTCACCGAGCGAACCCCAGGCCACACCCCTTGTGGTCCCTCGCAACCAAACTCCCGATCGCGCAGCTCCAAGTCGTTCTCCATCACAACTTCGGCCTCTGTAATCGTGCAAAACCGCTGCGCCGGTGCTCCCAGCCACGCCTGCCCTACATTTCCGGGCACCAACGTGTAGTCGAACTCCCCTAGCGCGGGCTCCTCGGGGAACGCTGTCAACCCACCCTGCCCGCTTGTGAAGCTCACGCTATCAATCACGTCGCGAGCCGCGCCGCTGAACTCGAACTCGTGATAGTCAGCGTTGATCCGAATCCTCATTACGTTCACAGAAGCCCCGCAGACCACCCGCTGCACCGCCGTCACCGGCGTCCAGTAATCGAAAATGCTGACGCTGGGCAGTTCGAGCGCCGGCCGGTAACTCACCGCAGGCCCCGCCATCGCCCCCTGCTCCGGGACCCTGCTCAAAGGTGCGTTCAAGACCACTGTCCACCCGTCCACGACCGCACCCACAAACCGCAGTTCGTTGCCAATCCTGACGCCCTGCCCGGGCGCCAACCCATGCGGCTGAGCAAAACGGATCATCGTCTCCGTGCTCCCCGCCGTGATGGCGCCTCCCGTGAACAGCTCAGGTCTCCCGCCTAGCGCCGCTTGGAACAACGGTCCGTACGAGGGTTCCCGGTCCTGCTCCCTCCAGCCTGTCATGTAAGTCCGCAGCGTGAAACTTGTCCGCTTCCTCAACCCTGCCGGCCAGCCCCCGAACGTCCGGCTGCCCGTCTTGTCCCGTCGTTCCCGTCGCTCCCACTGCTGTCGTACCGCCATCCTCACAGCAGGAATGCGGTTTCCCGCGCTGACGCTGGCCACTTCCCCGTACTTCTGCTCCAGCGCCACGTACCAACGATTCGCGTTCGACAATACGTACCTGGCCATTCTTGATAGCTCCTTCTATCTTTCCTCCCCGCCGTCCCTTCGCCTAGTCCGTGCTCGCGTCCAGCTCGAACCTGATCTTCGCCGCCTGCAGAAAATTCTTCCCGCCCGGCTTGATCGCCCCAAATTCTACCTTGTATCCCCCCGCGTAATACAAACCCTCCGCCCATGCGCCGCGGCTGCCTTCCAGCACGTTCGTAATCGCCTCCACATAACTCATCAATTGATCCGTCACACCCTCGAGATGATCGTGAGTGACCCGGATTTCAGCGACCATGTAAACCTTTCCCGAAAAGTTCCGAAACTTCTCTCTTCCCTGATTCGCTAGACCTTCGCAATAAACGTAAAGTCCGGGGTACCGGACCTGAAGGCTTCTCTCAGCGATCTCGCTGCTCACGTTCTGGAACCGCACCTGTTCGGCCTCGAGCGAGGGCAGCTCGATCCCGTCTCTTGCCGCAATTCTCGACGCCTCCGCAGCGAGTCTCCCTCCACCGGAGAGAATCTCCACGGCCCGCTTCGTCGCCTGGTTCCCCACAGCCGCCATCCTGTGACTCCTTCGCCTCAGCCCCTCAGCAGCAGGCTTGCTATCCCGAAGCCCTCATTCCCCTCTTGGAATAGAAGTCCGCCTCGCCTCAGGTAATAGTCCGGTGCTTGACCCTCGCTCGGTCGCGGCCCTTCCAGTAATCCCGCCGACGACTGCCGCCAGCTCTGTCCGATCGGTATCGGCGCCGAATTTTGCCGCCGCAGCGCTTCAGCCTCAAAACCCAGATACACATGCCAGCCGCTGATCCCTGCTGGCGCCGCTCCCGGCATCACCACCAGACCTTGGTTCTCGCCGACATTCACGATCACCGCCTCGCTGGCCGCCCCCTCCTGTCCGCCTTCATCTACCCACGCAATCCTGACCCAATAAGTCGCGGCTGGCATCTCCATCGGCGCCAGCTCCACGACCGGCCGGCCAGCCTTATCAACAGGTCTCTCGACTATGCCAATGCCGGTATCCAGCAGCGCCGTCCACGCCCACGCCGCTTGTCTCTCCCACTCCCTGGCTCGCTCGCCGAACCGGTCGCTGCGCTGCCGGTGGGCCGCATCCCAATAGGCAAGAGCCAGAGACCTGAACGCGTGGCACTTCTCGAGAGGCTTGGTCACGCAGATGTTCCTGAGCTCCAGGTCGCCCCTGCCCGCAAGAATCAGGAACCGCCTCAGCTCGATCCCCAATTCCTCCCATGCGAGGTCTAGCTTGACCCCTAGGTCAATCCCTTCCTGCCGCGCCATTTCCAGCACGGTCGAATCGTAAGCGACCAGGTCCTCCAAATCGTTTCCTGCACCGTCTGTGAACAGGGCCATCCGCCCCTCCCTCACCCCTTCGACCTTTCCAGCATCCCCCGCAGAGCCTTCAGCTCGGCCTCCGGAATTACTGTCACCTGAATGCGGCTCGCGGCAGCCGCGCGCTCCGCCCGCACCCTCGCTTCCTCCAACTGCTTCCGGAACTCCCTGGCCTCCTCTTCCGTCGCCAGCCGCGCTTTCCCTTCCACGATCATCCGCGCCGCCACTGCTCTCGGCACCTCGTTGGGCACGCCGGCTTTTCCCCCATCCGGCGTTTCCTGGCTCACTACAACCGGATACTCTTCCGTAAGACTCGCCTCCACCTCACGCAGCTTCCGGTAATAAGCTCTCAAATCCATATGTCTCCCTCCTCTAAGTTCCGCGGGCCGGAGGCGCTTACCCCCGGCCCGCTCCTCTACCGACTACGTAAGCACCTGCACACCGAAGTTGTTCCTCAGCACCGCCACGCCGTACAGCACGTCCACCGTGAATTGCTGCGCCAGCGTGTTCGGCTGGTAACTCATAATGATCCGCATGCCGAAGTTGCCGAGCTCTGCGTATTCCGCAATCGCACCCGTCCCGGGCAACGGCTGCGGCAACCGCCTCATCACCAGCGCAAACGCGTTGCGCGCAAACGCAATGTTGTGCGTCGTTACCGGCGAGCTGCCTGTTTTCGCAACGAATTGGGAACGGAACACGTAAAAGTCCTTGATCTTCCCGACCGTCCCGTCCACCAACGCCCTCAAGCCGGCCTCTCCAGCCGTCTGATACTCGCTGAACCGCGGAATCTGCCGCAACTGCGAGTAAGTCGCCGCATCCACCACCAGATACTTCGGCTCGTTCGCAGGCACACGCGCCTGGAATAGCGCCGTCTCCGCCGCATCCACCACCGCCTCGGTGATCGGCGTCCCCGGCGCGCCCACAGGCGGATTCGCCGTCAGTTGCGCGTACAGATTCAGCAGGTCCGTCTCGATCTTCTCCGCCAGCGCTGCCATCGCCGGTTGCATGTACAGCTTCAGCAGGTCCGGCACCGCCAGCACCTTCGTCACGTCCGGAACCAGGAACGTCGCCTCCGCATGGGTATTCAGCACGATCTGCGCGTTCCCCAGGCTCGGATTCTGTGGCTGCACGCTCCCGCCTTCCGCCAGGTTGTTCGCCACCAGCGTGGGCGGGATCGGCACGTTGACCGTGTCCCCGGCTTGCGCCAGGGTCGGCTCGTAATCGCGATTGACTAGGTTACCCATGACAAGGTTCCCTATCAAAGCAGGCAGCGCGTCCACCGCCACCAGCTTTACAATCGCGTTCGCTACGTTCTGTGATGTAATCGCAGGCATCTTTACCTCTCTGCTCCTTCCCCGCGACGCCTTCCTCGGACGCCGCGTCTAACCCCTCTGCCAGGCCATTCTCACCATCACCGGCTGCCCAGCAATTGCGACGCGATCCGCACGATCTCTTCACGGGCCCGTTCCGCTTCCTCCCGGCTCATGCCCGGCCGGATTCTCTCCAGCTCGATCGAGCTCGTCCCCGCGCCCGCATTTCTCGGTATCTCTACCGTCCCCGAACCCCCTCCTATGCGAGCCGGCAAAAATTCGGGGTTTTCCTGCACGAACCGCGTCAGATACTCCCTCAGGCTCAGCTCACCGTGTTCTCCACGTCCCATCAGTCTCCCGTCTTCGGTCCGGTAAATGTCGTCCTTTACCACCTTGAACGCCAGGTCCACCTTCGAAACGCCCAACCGTTGCAGCTCCGCACGTATCGCCGCGCCCTTTTCCGCTTCCTCGCGAAGCTGCCTCTGCCGCCGGTTTTCCTCCGCCAGCTCGTTTAACCGCCGCTCCAGCTCCTCTCGCTTCCTCCTTTCCTCCATCAGCTCCGCCTTGTATGCCGGCTCGGCGTTCTGTTTTTGCAAATTGATGAACTCCTCGATAACCTGTCGTATCACCGCACGCCTCTCATCGGTTTCCGGCACCTCTCCCATTCCCTTCGTCTCTTCGCTCATTTCCTTACCTCCTTTTCACCAAACTTGCCCTGCATTCCCTCGATCTCTTCCTCGATTTCCTGTGCGATGCGCTCCTTCACCTCCTGTCGCGCGTCGCACAGATACTTGAACGCCAATCGCCTCAGTACCTCCTTCCTCAGAGTTTTCGAACCCGCCCCCAAAGCGAGCAGCCGCTCCGCATCCTCCAGCTCCGCGCGGAAGTCCCCGATATCGAACTCGTCGAGGCCCGAGACCCCCACCCGCACGCCGTCTTGCCTCGCCGCCGCAATTGTGTTCAGCACCCTCTTCATCGCGTCCTTGACCGCGTCTCCGTACGCCCGCAGAACCTCTTGGGTAATCGTGAAGTCCCGTTGCTTGCTCAGGCCGGACTGCGGCACTGTCCCCGCCAACCCTCCACCCGCTTGCGTCATCAAGTAACACACCCGATAAATCTCGTCTTTCAGCCGGATCAGGTTGTCCATCGCAATCTGGTACACTTTCCCTTCGGGCTCTGTCCACCCAAAACGATCCTCCGGCCCCAACTGGATGTAGTACGATTCCCCAACCACTTGCCGGAAGTCCCGTTCCGAATAAACCACGGGCATCGCAAATAATCCCATGGTCAGCGCCCAGGAAAGTGCGTTCGACTTGTTGAAATGCTCTAGCTGAAGCAACGCCGCCTTGTTCATCAGCCAGAGGCCCTCGCTCACCTTCAATTCGAAAAGCGGCACCTGCCGCAGAGCCCACAAACCGTGCCTGCCAGCCGCGACCACCTCCGCGCGCTCCCCCGCGCTTCCTTCTCCGGTGGCCCTTTGGATCTCGTAATTCTCTTTGTCGTAATAGATCCAGCGAGTCTCCCTAACCCAGTCGCCCCGTCCCGGCTCTCCCTGTCTCAGGTAACTCGTCCTCAAGACGACCCACTCGTAATTCCCCTCCTCGTCATAACTCCAGTTGATCAGCTCCTCCGCCGCATACCTCACCAGATAGGCCCGCGACAGCCCCAGCGCCTCCTCTTCCGCCCGATTCCCTGGCAGCCGGTCCCCCCGTGGGAAGTCCACCGCCACCAGGCCCTTCCCCACCACAAGAGCGTCCACTAGCAGCCGCCGGAAAAAGTCGCTTAGCGCCGTTCCCCGCCGGTCGCAGTCTTCCGCCAGTACGCTGAAAAACTCCCTCCCCGCCGCATCCTCACCCTCGAGAACCAGAATCGGCTCCCGCCGGAAAAGCGTGGCCGCGTACCAGTCAATGATGGAGCCGACGTAATTCTCGTAGAAAACCCGCGCAAGCCGCTCCTGATACACGGCCATCGGCTCCTTCTGCCTCGGAATTAGATACAGACCGGCTCGGCTCTTGAATTGCTCCCCACCAGCGTACAGGTCCCGGTAGGTCTGCCACATTGTCTTCCTGGCCACATATTCCGGATGCTCTCGCTGCAAATCTCTCATCGCCTTCAGCCTCCCCATCCCGTTAAAGCAGCCGCTCGCTTCGCTCTCCTACCGGGGCCCGTGCCCGAAACTCCTGCCAGAGCAAATAGCCCAGCGCGTCCGACAGGTGTGTCCTCCTCGGATCCTTCTCCTTGTCAATCACGGTGCTGTCCGGCTTGTACGTCACTTCTTCCAGATCCTTGATGAGTTCCCTGCACCTCGGGCTTATGAAAAGCCTCTTGTCCCCCGCCGCTGACCCTAACTTGGCATTGACCAGTCCCACTCGCTCCCGAACCGGCGGGTTGGCTCGCGGAACACGGAAGCTTACTTTTTCGTAGCCCGCTCGCCGTAGGCACTCTCGAATGATTTGATAATCGCTGGCCCCGGTCGTCTTTCCATACCCGCCCGACGCGTCACCGTACACCACCACACCCGCCCGGTGCTGCGGAAAACGCGCGAGGAATTCCTCGCAGGCCTCAGCCGTCGTCGCCCTGCTCAGCACAATCTCCTCCAGCACCCAGACCGTTTCCCCGTCCGTCTGCGCAACGATAGAACACATCGGATCCACGTTGAAATCCAGAGCCCACAAAAGCGGCAGATCGCTCCGCAACCCGCATGCTTGGACATGTTCGGAACGGCGGAAAGCCCAGTAAACCAGGCTTCCGTGAATGTCCAGGTACTCGCCCAGAACCTCCTGGCGGTAGAACTTCGGATCGTAACTCCGCTTTAACCTCTCATAAAAATCAGGTACCCGTGCCAGCAGATACCGGTTCTCGAAGGGTGACGCTATGATCACTTCGTACCCTTCCACCCGATCCGCCAAAAAGCGCCGATACACCCAGTCGTAACCCTTCGGCGTCCATACCGCAAAACCGCACAGACGCTTCGCCTCCGGGTCCCGCAACCGTCCCTCCAGGATCACCCAGGCCTCTTCCTGCGTATACGTAAGCTCGTCCAAGCCGAACCACGCCAGATTCGTTCCCCGCAGGCGCTCGAACTCCTCTACCGCCCGGAACAACACCCTCGATCCCGTATCCTTGAACGTCAGCACGTTCTCCGCTTTGTTGAGCTCGTACGGGATCTGATTCCGCGTCAGGATTTCGAGCAGCGTCGCCTGGGTCGCATCCCGCAGCATCGGATAGGTTGGTGCCCCCAGCAGACCTGTCCGTCCCGGATTCAAGTAACTCAGCTTGATCGCTTCCTGACACAGCGCCTGGCTCTTGCCCGAGCCGATCGGCCCGGAGAACCCCTTGAACCGCGCCGTGGATCGGTGAAAGCGCGCCTGCGACGGCAAGGGAACATACTCGATTTTTCTCAGCCATTCCCCTGCTCGGGTTCCACCCATGTAACTTTGATCTCCCTGGGTCGCTCTTGCTCCAGTTCTTTCTCAAGTTGCACCAGTCGGATCAAATCCCCCACCGTCGCCTTCAATTCGTCATTCTTGAGCCGCTTCTCCAGGTTCTCGATAACCTGCTCCACCAGCGCCGCTTTGTCTTTCTTCCGGCGCCGCCCGCCCCTGCGACCTCCCCTCGTCACTTCCCCGCTTTCCGGACTCAAGATTTTCTTCCCTCCCATGCGCTAGCTCTCGCTGCCTCCTTCCAGCTCCTTGCTCCCGACCTTGCCGACCTCTTGGTGTCCCTTGCCGGTCCACCCGAGATCCTTCGCTCCAGCCTGAACCTATCACGCTGCCGCCCACCACCGTCCCCCTTCCGCGCCTATGCGACTGAAAATTCGACTCATTCCTCCCCTGGCGGTCTGTGAACCATACCCGAGCCTCTCGCCTGGTATCCTGATCCCGTGGACTCTCTCACCAAACGCCGGCGCGTCGAACTTACTCACCGTCTGCTCCCCCACGACAGACCACCTTTTGTACCCGCGATTTACGAACACAAAGCCCGCCTGATCTCTCGCACCCCCTCCGAAATTTGCCGCTCGGCGGAACTCCTGGAGGCCGCGCTGGAGCGTGAGCTTGCAGTCTACGACCCCGATATGCTTGTCGTGGGTGTGGACGTCTACAACGTGGAGGCTGAAGCCCTCGGCGCCAGGGTCATCTGGTTCGACGATTCATCGGTCCCCACCCTCGCCGAACCTCCCCTCCATCGCCCCGAAGACCTCGACAAACTTTCCTTGCCCGACCCCGAATGCGACGGACGCATGCCCCTGTTCCTCTCGGTCGCAGGCGCCCTCGCCCGCCGCTACCGCGATTCCTTGATCGTTCGCGGCGCTGTCACCGGACCCTTTTCGCTCGCTTCCGCGCTCCTCGGCCCCGAACCCCTCCTCATGGCCTGCATCGAACAGCCCGATTTCGTCCGACGCCTCCTCGCCCTCTCAGCCCGCGTCACCGAACTCTACGCAACCGCCTTCTTGCAACGCGGCGCACAACCGATTATCTTCGACTCCCGCGCCGCCCCACCCTTGCTTTCCCCTCGCCTCTTCCGTGAACTCCTCCTGCCCGTCTACCGCGACTACCTCTTCCCCTCTCTCAAATCTGCCGGCGGCCGCTTCCTGCCCCTCATCATCGGAGGGAACACCACCCCGCTGCTCGATTCCTTGATCGCCTCCGGCGCTACCCAGTTACTCTGCGACGCCCCAGCTAACTTGGACGCCTTCCTGCTCCACTGTTCCCGCGCCGGCCTCCCCTTCCGCGTCAATGTGGACGCGCGACTCGTCCACTCCGGTCCCCCTCAGGCCATCCGGGAAGCTACGCTCTCCCTCCTGCAACGCGCCGGCCATTTCCCGGGCCTCTTGCTTGGCTGCGGGATCGTCGCCTACGACACACCGCCCTCGCACGTCCTTGCGATCCGCCAAGCCCTGCTTTCCTGGGCCTCTTAGCCCTTCGCCACCAGATGTTCCGCGTCCGGATTTCCTGGCCCGAAATGCTTGAGCATCACAAGGTCTTCCGTCCCGCTGCGATTGGTTACTCGTACTCCGTTTCGCGCCGCCTCCGCCGTCACGAATAACTCATCCTTCGTCATCTGACCATACCGGATCAGCGTCGGCGTCTCCACCTCCAGCTTCCCTACCGTCCCGTATCCTTGAACCACAATCAAGCCATAAGCGGCCGCATCCCGAATCACCACCGACCGCCCCGGGAATACCCTCAGCTCCTTCGCTGAGTAATGTCGTGTCCCGTACACCACCCACCTTTCTTCGTACCCCTCCTCTGCCATCTCGCGCGGGTCCCGCACCGGCTTCGGCCGGATCTTCCGCTTCTTCTCGAACTCCGGATCTACGTTCGCCTCCCAGTCCAGCATCCCCACAATATAGTCGAGATCGTTGTGGTGCTCCGGCGGAACATCTTTCACCAGTAACTCCCGCGGCACCGGCCTCCCCTCCACCATGGACTGAAACATCGCGAACACGTCCGAATTTACCTGCGGCTCATATGTCACCAACGAACCCGGAGCATGCAGAATCCCTGCGTCAATCTGCCACCCGGTGCCCACCTCCAGCTTGTACGCCCTCGAATAGTAAAGAATCCCGTTGTCACCCTCGTTCCACCGCTCCAGGCATCTCTTTACATCCTCTTTCGTCGTGCCCGGGTTCAACCCCATGAACGTGTAGGGAAAGTTATTCTCCTTGATGTTGTACTGCGGCGGAAAATAATATGCCTCGGGCTTCCCTTTCCTCCCGACTCGCGCCGCATGCTCGTCCCGTTGATGCATGTGATGCGGGATCGGCCCCAAATTGTCGAAAAACTTGCACAGCAGGTTCCAGCCCCCTTGCTCCCTCATCACCTCCTTGCCCAGAAACTCGTCCCCCAATTCCTCGATCGCTTCCTTGAACAACACCCGCTTGCCGTCAATGTCCAGATAACTCAATCCTTCGTCCCACGGCGTGCCCGGACCGTTGTCCGCATTCGTCGTGGACGCAAACCAGCGCTCGTCAATCCCGCCCCGGTGCGCTCCCAGCGCGTACAGGTCGCGCGGATCCAGCTTCAGCCGCCCGCCGGGCATCAAGAACGCGCGCGGCACCCAGCAAGGCGCCAGCCGCACCACTCCGTCTCCCGCAAGCAAAGCGTCACGAATCAGTCCCGTGTTCGACATACCACACATTATGCCCCTTCACGCCCCGCACGTCCAGACCACCCCTTCGACTCCTCTGACCGCACTCCGGCCCCGCGCCCTTCGGCAGACACAAAGGCCCCCTCGGCCTGCTGCGGACTCCGTCTATGGGTGGATTCAGGCGACTTGAAGGCAGACTACTCGCGGATCATGTCCCCTGCGAAGGTGCGGAAAACTGGTGGGTGGTGGACCTGGAGGGATTCGAACCCTCGACCTCTTCCATGCCATGGAAGCGCGCTCCCAACTGCGCCACAGGCCCGCGCTCCCTTTCAATATACCACAGCACTGACCGCGCTATAGTGGGAGCGTGCCTTCCCCTCGCACACTCGCGCTCTTGGGCGCCCTCGCTCTCTCGACGGCCTTCCCCCAGGGTCTCCCTCCCCGCGCCCGCCCCGACGACTACCAGGCCCGGCTTCGCTTGCCCGCCATAACCATCGCCGCCGACTACCTCGCCCGAACGGTCCCTCTCCCCGACTCACCCTTCACCATCTCGAACTACTTGGTCCTTGAAGTGGCCGTCTTCCCCGCCTCCAGCACCCGGCTCACTGTCGCCTCCAACCATTTCTCCCTCCGCATCAATGGCAGGAAAACCCCCGTCCTGCCTCAAGCCCCGGGCCTCGTTGCAGCTCAAATCAAGTATCCGGATTGGGAACCCGGCCCCCAAGTCATCGTCGGGGGCAGCTTGGGCGATGCCGGCGTCATTTTGGGACCGGCCCCGCCCGTCGAACGCTTCCCCGGTGACCCACGCGGACGCAGACAGCGCTTGCCCGAACCCGTCCCACCCCATCGGGACCCCGGACCAGGCCAGCCTCAGCCCACGCCTCCCGACGAATTCGTCCAGCTCGCAGCCCTCCCCGAAGGTGAAATTCCGCTGCCCGCCGCAGGCCTGCTTTATTTCGCTTTCAAAGGCAAAACGAAATCCATCCGCTCCTTGGAGCTTCTTTACTCGGGACCCGCCGGCTCCGGCTCTCTCCGCCTCTTCTGACTCCCCTCAATCGTACGCCGCCAGCTTCGCTTCCGCCCATAGCACCAGCAGCAAAACCGCCACCATCATCGTCCCCAGCAACGGCACCGCGATCACAGCTCCAGCCCCCCACTGCTCCACGAAGATCCCCAGCGACCATGGCGCCAGCAACCCTCCCGTCACCGCGAAGGAAAAGATCCCGTTGTACAGTCCCGGATGATAGGAAGGAAACCGACCCCGAATCCTCTCCACCGCCAGCGGATACACCGAGGCAAATCCCGCCCCCACCAGCAGAATCCCCGTCACCGCCCCGAAACGGTTGTTCGTCGCCGCCAGCACCACGCACCCGAATAGCGCCGCTAGCACGCTACCCATCAGCAGCTTCCCATGACCTATCCGGCTCAGGATCGCTAGCATCCCCACCCGCCCCACTAGCAGCGCTAGCCAGTACAACGTCAGCATCAACAGCGAGGACGCGGGACTCACACCCACCCGCTTCGTCAACAGCAACGGTAGCCACCCCGCCAGCGACCACTCGTTCCCGAACTGGAAAAACAGCAACAACGCCAGGAGCACGGCCACCGGGCTCTTCAGACCCGCCAGCGTCTCTCGCCACCCGGCCTCCCTCCACGAGCCTCGGCATCGCGCCCCCGCCGCGCGAACCCTCAGATAAAACCCGCTGAAAAATGCCGGTATCAGCGCCGTCCATACCAGAATGCTACTCACCGTGTAAACGTAAAAAGTCCCCGCCACCAGAAGCGACACCGTCACGCACCCGGCGCCGAACAGGATTCCCGCCAGGTACACCGTCGCCGTCCCGTCCCGTTCGTACAGCGGTGAGATCGCTTGGAAAACTCCCCGGTGCAACAAGCCTGCACCTAGGCCCACCCCCAGAATGCCCGCCATCCGCCACCCGTCCCAAACCCCGGGCGGCAGCAACGCCAGCACAAACAGGCTCGCGCTGGACACCCCACTCGCAACTGCCAGCAAGAAAGCCGTCTCCGTCTCCCGCAGCAACTTCCGCGCCACCACTGCCGAAAGCAGCAGGCCGGCGTTCATGCTGAGGAAGAAGTTCCCCACCGTCAAATGATCTTCCCGAACATGGTATCCCCACGCCGGCAAGATGGCCCCTGGCAGCGCCAGCAAGATACCCGATAGAAAAAACCCGGCAAGCCCGGGCCGCGCCAGCAAAGTTTCTGCTCGGTTCTCCATGACCGCTTGGCTTCCCGCGGCCTTTCGTGCGAGCCGCAGTTTCGCGCTAACCGGGTATTGTAGCCAAGCTTCAACCCTCGGTTCTTAATCTTGGGATCCACCCGCCGTCCCTGGCTACCAAAACTGGAAGACCTCGGCCATTTCCCCCTTCATTCTTCGACACTTCGCCGTGGCCCCAAAATTGCCTTTTCGGAGGTGGGTCTACAAGAGGTTTTCTCGCTTCGGGAGTTGCCTCCGGCCTGCCTTTGCGACATCCGCCTCCCGCGCGCTAACATAGTGATCGCGAGGAGGTCCAAATGCGAAATCTCTTCCTGCGTGGTTTCCTGTTCGCTGCTCTTTCCGCGCTCCTGATCGCACTGACGGCTGGCCCTGCCATCGCTCAACAACAAGAACAAGCTGCGAAAAAGGAGGCAGCTGTCGCAGGCGCCCTTGGCCCCGCTGAAACCCTTTCGGGGTCCATCATGATGGTCGATGCTGAGAAGAAGATCCTGATCGTCAAGAGTGACGCCGGCGTCCCCTACAACTTCGTCATCACCCCCGCAACTCGAATCACCGCCGAAAAACAGCGCCTCAAGCTCGCCGACTTGTCCTCTCGTGTAAATCAACGCGTCAGCGTGCGCTTCGTCCCCACTCGGCGTGGTAACATCGCGCGCTCTGTCGAAGTAACGTCCTGAAGCGCTGCCCGTTACTGACGGTTCGCGACCTGCTTCCGTTGCGCCAGTCGTGTCCGCGAGCCGGCGCCTTCCCTGCTGCTGACTGTAGCCGTACCCGTGGCTGCTCCGTAAGCCGATAACTCCGCGCAGCTGGAGTACTCCCTGCCCGGATGGCCGGCAACCCGGATGCCTACCACCTGAAGCGGCTCGGATAACTTCAATTCGAACGCCTGCCCATCAACCAGCGTCGGCGGCTCTTTCCCGTTGGTGTTCGGATACGTCTCCAGCCGGCCCACGGTTTCCCACGCGCCATCCCGGCTCCGCTTCACCTGCACGACCGGTTTGCCCTTCGTCGTATCGAACCAGCCCCCTTCCCGCGTAACCTTGCCGTGCCGGTACACAATTCGATCCACCCACTCCGGACGGTCCAGCTCGACCGCATACCAGCTCCCCTCCTGCCCGTTCCCGCGCGCCGTACGGTACGTGTCGCTCCGCTCATCGCAGATCGAATCCTGCACCGGCCCATCCCCCGACGTCGCCTCTTTGCAAAACGCTGTGACCGCCACCGGTCCGAGCACTAACCGACCCGGCTCCGGCAACCACACCCTGTACTCCCGCGCCTCAGCGAAGGGCACGAAGAACAGTTTGGTCCGCGCCACAACCTGCCGTCTCGCGACACTCGTTACCGCAAGCCCCGCCACGGCATACGATGGCCTTCCGGCTCCCTGATTAGGCCTCCCGGGCGTCTCCCCAAGCTGCAACTCGCTACCCGTCTCTGGCGCCGCCCGGTGCAGGAACATCAGGCCCGGGTTCGCCGTCGCCTCCAGCGCCATCACCTGCGGCCCTCGCTGCAAAGCCACATGTCCCGGGTAACTCGGCTCCCCGCGAATCCAACGCGCGCCCATGTCCATCTCGATCTCGATCGTTTCGCCCTCCTTCCAGCCCCGCTCCAGTTTCAGCCACTCACCGGCTCGACCTTCCGCAACCGCGCCGCCCGTCTTGGCCACGAACCGCCCGCACCAGCCCGGAACCCGCAAATAAACGGGATACGGGCCCGATCCCCCTCGACCGATCGTCAACCGCACAAGCCCGCGCTCCGGAAAGCCTGTTTCGCTGGTCATCCGGATTTCCCGCACCGCTCCTTGGACCTGAGGCCTGAACACTGCCTCCCCAGGCACGTAAAGAACGATGGCCGGGCCGCCTGCCAGCGTCCCCCAAACCGCCTTCCGCGCTATGGCCATAGCAAGCCCGGTCCCGGCGCTCCTCTCGTCTGCATCTGACCCGAATCTGCGCCTGCCCAACAAGGGTGCATGCGCAGCCCACGCTCCACTCACGCCGTCTTGCAAGGCCAGCAGATGGTTGTAGACGGTGCGCTCGATCTCATCCCCGAAGCGGCTTTCCCCCGTAACCCGCAACAGTTCCAGGTTCAGCCTCAACCATTCCGCGGTCACCAGCGCATCACCCACCTCGGCCCCAGGCTCGCCTGGTAGCATTCCATCCCCTCGCAACCGACCTCGCCACCCCACCGCCCCGGTGATGTACCGGTGCTCAGCCACGATTTGCTGCCAACCCTTCTTCGCCGCCGACAGATAAGCGTCTTCCCCCGTCAGCCGGTACAGCTCGACCAGGCCAGTCAGGCTGGCCAGCACCTCTTCGGCCGCCACTCCCTCTCTCGTCGCAAGCTTTCCGTTTTCCCACAATGCCCGCAAAAGCCGCGGCGCCTGCGGCTGGTCCATCGTCGCACTGATGCCCTGCGTAAGCTTCCTCCGCTCTCCGGTGTGGCGGAACAACGCACACGCTACCCCCGCTAACGGCGCCGGACCCAGATCGCGGTCCCACCACGCCGGCGCGCTGTGGCTCGCCCAGTCTGCCACCCGCCGGGCTGCCTCCAATGCCTGCCTGCCTCCACTGGCCTCGTAGTACGCCAGCAGAGCGCTCAATCCTCGCCGCAGGCTGCTCGCATTGCGCCACTTGGAACTCTCCCCCGCCAACCGCACCGCCGCCCTTGCCAGCAGGTCACCCCGTGGCCCTTGAACATCCCCCTCCCACATCACTGCACCGGCTTCGACGAGCACTGCTAACTGCTCGCCACCCTCGTTGGCAGCCTGCTCGAGCCGCCGTTCCAGCTCCCTCGAAGCCAAGGCAAACCGCGCTCCCAACACACCGCTCAAGCGCTGGCTTGCTCCCAGGGCGGGGACCAGGCGATCGCGCACTTGGGTCAACGCAGGCGCCGAACCTAGCGCCGCCAGCAGGCAGACTACCTTCAGCCTCATGGCCGTCTAGGGGAAGAGGTGGCGCTCATGGGCGGGGCAGCCTCCACGATTCCCGCTCGCTCACACGCAGGTCACTACTTCCCCACTTCGAGGGTAACACTCTCCGAGGAAAGGTCAATGCCGCAAAAAGATAACTGCAGTTTGTTATCGAACTACTGGTACCCTAGTGCTGGAAGGCCGGTCCTGGTGCGCTACGCCCCCGCTGACACCCGTCCCCTTGCAACCCCGCCAGGCCCGCAATTAGCCCCTAAAACTCCTCGGCCTCTGTCTTCTTCTTGCGCTTCCGTCGGATGATTATGATCGCAACCAGAATCAGAGCCAGGACCCCTGAAACGACCTTCACCCAGGTATCATCCACCTGAGGCTGTGTCTCCGCCTCCTGCAATATCAGCGCCAGGACATTCAGCATCTCCGCCATAGCTCCTTCTCCCGCCGGCGGTATCCATCCCGTCTGCGTCCTTCCACCGGCTCCGTCAGTCTATAATAACCGCCCCGCAACCCGCCGGTTGCTCAATCTCGCCGCCCTCGCTTAGCATGATCTCGATGGGCGCACTCGAGCGTATCTACCGCATTGAACGTCTCCTCAAGCAGAACCGCGCCGTCTCCATGCGCCGGCTCATGGAAGAACTCGAAGTCTCCCGCGCCACCATCAAACGCGACCTGGCTTATCTGCGCGACCGCCTCAACGCGCCCATCGTGTGGGACCCCGCGCTTCGCGGATACCGCTTCGACGGTGACTATTCCATCCCAGCCGTCTATCTCACGGCACAGGAAATCCAGGCCCTCCTCGTCCTCAGCCACACCCTCAGTCGCATCCAGCCCGAGTTACTCGGCCCTTACCTCTCACCCCTGCGCAGCTTGCTCGAAAAACTCCTCGGCGCCCCCGATCGAACCGCACTCGAACTCATGCGTCGCGTCCGCATCCTGCCCGTCGCCTCCCGACCTGTCGCCGCCGAGCACTTCCAGGCCGTCTGCACCGCTTTGCTCTCCCGCCGCCGCCTCCATCTCCTCTACTTCTCCCGAACCCGTGGCCAGCTCTCCCGCCGCGAGGTTTCCCCGCAGCGCCTCGTCCACTACCGCGATAACTGGTACCTCGACGCCTGGTGCCACCAGCGCAATGCCCTCCGCAGCTTTGCCCTCGACGCCATCCAGCAGGCAACCGTCACCGACACTGCCGCCCTTGACATCCCCGAAGACCAGCTCGACCGCGAACTGGGCGCCGGCTACGGCATCTTCTCCGGCCCACAGAGCCGCCGCGCGATCCTGCGCTTCTCTCCGCGCATCGCTCGCTGGATTTCTCGCGAAATCTGGCACGGCCAACAGTCCGGTTCCTTCCTCGACGACGGCAGCTACCGCCTCGAGTTGCCCTACACCGAAGACCGCGAGCTCCTCATGGACCTGCTCCGCTACGGCCCCGAAGTCGAAGTTCTCGAACCCCCGGATCTCCGACAAAAGATTCGCGATCGCCTCCGCCAGACCCTGCAAATTTACGAAACTCGCGCTGCCGGGCTCACTCTGTGAGCCACCCACTCCGCCATACTGAACTCGTCTCCCACAGCCGGCGCCGGCATCGGCGACGGAAAGCTTGCCCTGGCAACGGCTCCTCGCCACCCGGCGCGACAATGGGAGACGAAACCTCGCTGCGGGTCCTGCGGCCCGGGCCGGAACTTTGCGGGGGGTTCCCCCGAGGCCGCATCCCGCAGCGAGTCCGAGGTTTTTCCCATGAATCCCTCGCCCGCCACCGCCACGGCACACCGCCACTCATCCCTTGCGGACCTCCTTCAGTGGGCCGCCGACGGCGTGCCCATTATTACAGCCAGCCGCCGCCTCGCCCGGACGTTGCTCCTCGAATTCGCATCCAGGGCGCGCGCAACGGGTTCCGCCGCCTGGCGCACCCCTCAGATCCTTCCTTGGTCCGCTTGGATTGAAAGCCTCTGGGATTCAGCCCTCTACCGCGGCCTTGACCTGCCCGCCCGCCTCGATGCGGACCAGGAACTGCTCCTCTGGGAACGCATCATCGCCGACACCGCCGGCCCGGACACGCTGCTGGATCTCCCCGCCGCCGCCGAAGCCACTCGCACCTCCTGGCAGCTTGTCCACGCCTGGCGCCTCGATCTGCAAGCCATCGCAACGCACGCCGGTGACGATACCGCCGCTTTCCTCGCTTGGGCTCGCAAGTTCAATGAATTCAGCCGAGATCAGCGCTGGTGCGAAGCCGCGCGTTGGCCGAACGTCCTTGCCTCCTGCCTCGAGCGGATCACCCTGCCTCCCGCCGTTGTCCTCGCCGGCTTCGAAGAGTTGACGCCCCAGCAACAACTGTTCCTCGATGCCTGTCGCAGCGCGGGCGTGACTGTGACCGTCCACGAACCTCCTTCGCGCGCTCCGCAGACCGTCGCCCGGATCCCCCTGCGCGATCCCGCCCACGAGATCGAAACCGCCGCCCGCTGGGCACGCGCCTTGCTCGAGCAGGGCCGCGCCCGCTCCATCGGCATCATCGTGCCCGACTTGGAATCCAGACGAACTCACGTCGAACGCATCTTCCGCCGCGTTCTCGAACCCGCGCTCCTGCTTCCCGGCCCGCCTTCCCCTTCGCGCACTTTCAACGTCGCAGCGCCTCCCCCGCTCATCTCGTACCCGCTCGTCCGCGCTGCCCTCCTCGCCCTCGAACTCGATCCCGATCGCAACTCCCTGGACACCATCAGCCGCCTGCTCCGCTCCTCGTTCTTCATGGCCGCCGACTCCGAACGCGCACTCCGCGCCCGTCTCGACGCCCACCTCCGCGACCTCGGGATCCCCGAGCTCTCGATCCAGCGCCTCCGCTCCCTCGGCAAGCGCTTCACGCCCGAATGCAAGCGCCTTCGACTCGCGCTGCTCCGCTGGCAATATCGCCGCCAACAGATTCCCGAGCGCCAGTCGCCCAGCGCTTGGGCGCGCGATTTCTCGCGCTTGCTCCACGCCCTCGGCTGGCCAGGCGAAAGGTCCCTCAACAGCGACGAGTTCCAAACCTTGCAGGCATGGAATGAGGCCCTGGCACGGCTCGCACGCCT
>JAPWUP010000175.1:2500-8388 GCA_028275505.1 Bryobacteraceae bacterium | reverse complement strand
GTGCGGCTTCCAAGGGGGTTCCATGGAAAAAGCCGGGTCGTGAAGGGGACTCCCTCGAGAGCCCAGGGACTTTGAGCACTTTGGGGCAAGCTGGAATCGAGCCTCCCAGGACTTGGCTTTAGCACCTGATGGGGCCAGGATGAAGCCGGTCTTAGGGGAGATTGAGGCCCGTAGCGGAAAAGGCGACGGGTCACCAAGCCAAGGCTCGAGCGAGAATCTTTAGGGGGACATATCGGGCGAGGGCCAGATTCGCGAGAACATCATCGAGGCGGACCTGGTGGACTGCATGGTAGCGCTGCCTGGGAAGCTCTTTGATTCCACCCAGATCCCCGCTTGCGTGTGGTTCCTAGCACGGGACAAGCGCAACGGGCGCTTTCGTGACCTGCGTGGCCAGGTGCTCTTCATCGACGCCCGCCGCATGGGCCGGATGGTGGACCGGGTGCACCGGGAACTTACGAACGAGGACATCCGGAAGATCGCCAATACCTACCACGCCTGGCGCGGAGACCCGGACGCAGGCGAATACCGGGATATCCCAGGCTTCTGCAGGACCGCGACGCTCAAAGAGATCCGCCAGAACCGCTACGTCCTCACCCCCGGCCGCTACGTGGGCGCACCGGAACAGGAAGAAGACGACGAACCGTTCGAAGCCAAGATGGCTCGGTTGGTTGCACAGCTCGCGGAAAAGCAAGCCGAGGCCCGCCGGCTCGATGAGGCGATCTGGAAGGACCTGAAGGAGCTGGGCTATGACGCTTGAAGAGCTTTTGAAAGCCAAACGGGAAGAGATTCTGGCCGTGTGTGCCAAGTACGGCGCCTACAACGTGCGGCTTTTTGGCTCCGTCGCACGCAGCGAAGCCGACGAACAGAGCGATATCGATTTTCTCGTTGAGCTTGAGCCTGGCCGCAGCCTCTTTGACCTGGGAGGTCTCCAGTACGACTTGGAGCAGCTCCTGGGGTGCCGGGTGGACGTGGTCACGGAACGGGGCCTCAAGCCTCGTATCCGAGAGCGTGTGCTTCGAGAGGCAGTGCCTCTATGAGAAAGCCCGAGGAACAGATGGGGGACTTCGAGGAGCGAGGCTATGGGCAGTGCATGGGATCCGATTCGTTTTTGACACTCTTTCTCCAATGCGCTATATTGGCGAGAGCGTGGAGGCCAGCTCGAGGGAGGGTCTCTATGGCTAAGAGAAAAGAAGAACCCGAAACATCATCGGCCACCTTAGGCTTTGAGCCCCAGCTTTGGGCTGCCGCCAACGCCCTGCGCGGCTCCATGGACGCGGCCGAGTACAAACACGTGGTCCTGGGACTCATCTTCCTCAAGTACATCTCCGACGCCTTCGAGGAGCACCGAAAGAGGCTCCTCGCGGAGCCCCACGCCGACCCCGAGGACCCCGACGAGTATCGGGCAGAGAACATCTTCTGGGTCCCGCCCGGGGCCCGCTGGTCAGAGCTTCAGAAAAACGCCCGCCAGCCCACCATCGGGGAGCTGGTGGACCGGGCCATGGAGGCGGTGGAGCGGGACAACCCATCCCTCAAGGGCGTGCTCCCCAAGGATTACGCGCGTCCGGCGCTCGACAAGACCCGCCTCGGCCAGCTCATAGACCTGATCTCCAACATTCCCCTAGGCGGCGTCGAGAACCACGCCCGGGACATCCTCGGCCGGGTGTACGAGTACTTCCTCGGGCAGTTCGCGAGTGCCGAGGGAAAGAAGGGCGGGGAGTTCTACACGCCGCGCTGCATCGTCAAGCTCCTTGTGGCAATGCTCCGCCCATACAAGGGGCGGGTCTACGACCCTTGCTGCGGCTCGGGCGGCATGTTTGTCCAATCCGAGGAGTTCATCGAAGCCCACGGCGGGCGTATTGGTGATATCAGCATTTACGGCCAGGAGCTCAACTACACGACCTGGCGGCTGTGCAAGATGAATCTCGCCCTCCACAGAATCGACGGCCGCATCGAGCAAGGCGACTCTTTCTTGAACGACCGCTTCCCCGACCTCAAGGCGGACTACATCCTCGCCAATCCGCCATTCAACATGAAGAATTGGGGCGGAGAGCGGCTGCGCGATGACAAGCGCTGGAAGTATGGTGTGCCACCGACGGGCAACGCCAACTTCGCGTGGGTCCAACACATCATCTACCATCTCGCGCCTGCGGGCGTCGCCGGTTTCGTCCTCGCCAACGGCTCCATGTCCTCCAACCAGTCCGGCGAAGGCGAAATCCGCAAGAACATCATCGAAGCCGACCTCGTGGACTGTATGGTCGCCCTGCCCGGCCAGCTTTTCTACTCGACGCAGATCCCGGCCTGTCTCTGGTTTATTGCCCGCGACAAGCGCGGGCAACCCTCACCCCCAACCCCTCTCCCAACGGGCGAGGGGCTCGACAAGGGCGCGGAGTCCGCACGCCTGCTCCCAAAGGGCGAGGGGCATTACCGCGGCGGCTTCGATTTTTCGGGACAACTCAAGCTCGCGCGCGAGCTGCGCAAAAAGGCAACTCCAGCCGAAACGCTGCTATGGGAATTGCTGCGCGATCGCCGCTTCCTCGGCCTGAAATTCCGCCGCCAGCACCAGATCGGGAGCTACGTCGTGGATTTCTACTGCGACGAAAAGAAACTGGTCGTCGAACTCGACGGTCCGGTTCACGACACCCCAGCCCGACGCACCATTGATCACAAACGCGACGCTTATCTGCGCTCGTTGGGATTAACCGTCATCCGAATCTCCAACCAAAAACTCCTTGAACAGACCGAGGAAGCACTGGCCGAAATCGCTTCAGCAACACTCCCCTCTCCCAGTGGCAGCAGTGCTGCGACAAATCAGAAACCTGATTTGCAATCTTCGGCGGCAACCCCCTCTCCCACTGGGAGAGGGGCCGGGGTGAGGGGAACAGGATTTCGCGACCGAAGGGGCGAAATCCTGTTCATAGACGCCCGCAAGCTGGGCCGCATGGAGGACCGCACCCACCGCGAGCTGACCGACGAAGACATCAAGAAGATCACCAACACTTACCACGCCTGGCGCGGAGACCCGGACGCGGGCGAATACCAGGACATCCCCGGCTTCTCCAAGAGCGCGACACTGGACGAAATACGCCAGAACGGCTACGTCCTCACTCCCGGCCGCTACGTCGGCGCCGAGGCGCAGGCCGACGACGACGAGCCGTTCGACCAGAAGATGCAGCGACTGATGGCGCAACTGCGCGAGCAACAGGCCGAAGCTGCCAAGCTTGACGCCGTCATCGTCGCCAACCTCAGGGAGCTCGGCTTCTGGGAATCTGAACCATGACGCCCGAGAGGCTCCAGGAGCTGATCGCCGCCGGCGAATCGCTCGACGTCGAGTTCAAGGGCGAAGAACGCAGCCCCTTGTCCGACGACGATTTAGTGGAGGCGGTGGTCTGCCTGGCCAATCGCGGCGCCGACACACCCGCCTGGCTGCTCATCGGCGTGGAAGATGACGGCCGCGTTACCGGCTCCCGACCCCGCCATGAATCCGGGCGAACCGACCCCGTCCGCCTGACGGCCCTCATCGCCAACCGAACCCGGCCGTCGCTCATTCCGCGCATCGAGGTCGTTCCTTGCTCGGGCAAGGAAGTCATCGTCGTTGAAGTCCCGCCCCAGTTCGCTCCCGTGGGCACCACCTCAGGCCGTTACCTCCGCCGGGCGCTCGGCGGCGACGGCCGCCCTTGCTGCCTGCCGATGTTTTTCCACGAAATGCAAGCTCGGCAAGCCGACCGCGGCGCGCAGGACTACTCGGCCCTGGTCATCCCCGATGCCTCTTGGGAGGACTTGGACCCGCTGGAGTTCGAGCGTTTCCGCCGCAGCATCCGCGAGCACCGCGCTGGCGACCAGTCCCTCCTGGCACTGCCCAACCTCGAACTGGCCAAAGCCCTGGGTGCCGTAGAAGCCAACGGGCAGGTCCGCAGCATCCGCGTTCTGGGCCTGCTCCTGTTCGGCAAGGAAGATTCGCTGCGGCGTTTCCTGCCCACGCACGAGGCCGCCTTCCAGGTCCTTCGCGGGCAGAGCGTCGAGGTCAACGACTTCTTCCGCTGGCCGCTGTTGCGCCTCATGGAAGTATTCGAGCAACGGTTCGCTGCCCGCAACCGCGAGCAAGAGATCCTCGTCGGCATGGTGCGAGTGGCTGTTCCGGACTACCCGCCCGCCGCGTTCCGCGAGGCCCTCGCCAACGCCCTGATTCACCGCGACTACACCCGCTTGGGCGCCGTTCACGTCCAATGGCACGACGACCACCTCGAGATTTCCAATCCTGGCGGATTCCCGGAGGGCGTGCGGTTGGACAACCTGCTGGTGACCGCGCCCCGTCCACGTAACCCTCTCCTGGCCGACGCCTTCAAGCGCGCAGGCATCGCCGAACGCACGGCCCGCGGCATTGACACCATCTTCTATGAGCAGTTGCGCAACGGCCGGCCCGCGCCGTCCTACGAGCGCAGCAACGAGTCAGGGGTCGTCGTGGTTCTGCCCGGCGGGCAGGCGAACCTCGACTTTGTCCGCCTGCTGACCGAAGAAGCCCGCGCCGGTCGCGTCCTGCGCCTCGACGAACTCCTGCTCCTGAATGCCCTCTGGCAGGACCGACGCCTGACCACCGAAGAGGCAGCCCGCCTCACCCAGAAAGCCGAATCCGACGTCCGTGTCGTGCTCAACCGCTTGGTGGAAGCAGGACTAGTGGAACCGCGCGGGGAGCGCAAAGGCCGCACCTGGCACCTCTCGGCGGCCACCTATCGCCGTTTGGGCCACCCTGCCGCCTACGTTCGCCAGCGCGGCTTCGAGCCTTTGCAGCAGGAACAGATGGTGTTGCAATACGTGGACAAATTCGGCCGTATTACGCGGGAGGAGACTTGCACCCTTTGCCAAGTTGGCCCCTACCAAGCGTATCGCTTGCTTAAGAGCATGGTGGAGAAAGGGTTGCTGATTGCGAAAGGCCAGAAAAAGGCACGCTATTATGAGCGGCGCACGTAAAATAACGGCGCGCCGTTATCCAATAACAGCGCGCGCAAATAATACGGCGGGTCAAACGGGTGGTTGTGCTACAAGTTGCTTTTCTGCAATGACTTGGACTGTTGATATGAAAATCCACCCTGCGCGTTATTTTCCGATTCGAGCTGTATCAGCGGCTCTTCGAGGAACCCAAGGATGGACAGCCGTGACACAAAAACGACAAGTCGGCATAGCGCGCGAGCAACAAGCGGAAGCCGCCAAACTCGACGCCGCCATCGCCAAAACTTCCCCTCTCCCAGTGGGAGAGGGGAAAGGGGTGAGGGTTGAGCCTCTCGGAGGCTCATTGAAGGAGCTGGGGTATGGCGGTTGAGGCTCTTCTGAAAGCGAAACGGGAAGAGATCCTGCTCGTGTGCGCCAAGTACGGCGCCTACAATGTGCGGGTCTTCGGCTCCATCGCGCGTGGCGAGGCCGATGAACAAAGCGGCATTGACCTGATTGTTGACTTCGAGCCGGGACGCAGTCTCCTCGACCATGCCGGGCTTTGGCTCGAACTCCAGGAGCTGCTGGGAGTCAAGGTGGATGTTGTGAGCACTCGCGGCATCAAGCCCCGCATCCGTGAACGAGTAATGCGAGAAGCCACTCCATTATGAGAGATTCGAAGGAGCGATTGAAGGACATTCTGGATGTCATCGCGAGAATCGAGCACTAAGTTGCCCTTAGCCGAGAGGCGTTCGAAAAGGAGGAATTTATTCAGACCGGGTCCTTGTGCTATCACAATGAGCTCCTTCTGCAGGTGGCCGCCCGCCCTGGCAAAGCCTTTCATGAGCCCAACCCTGAGACAACCTGGATGCAAATCGTAGCCATGCGCAATGTTCTCGTTCACGAGTACTTCGAGGTAGTGCTGCAAGAAGTCTGGAAGACGGTGTAAAGGGACCTCCCCACTC
>JAPWUP010000174.1 GCA_028275505.1 Bryobacteraceae bacterium | reverse complement strand
ACACGGTGGATATCACCGCCATTCCCGTAGCCAAGAAACTTTCCCACTTGCCCGTGCTGGCCGATCCCTCGCACGGGACAGGCCGGCGCGACATGGTGCTGCCCGTGGCCCGCGCTGCGGTGGCGGCGGGCGCGGACGGGCTGCTGATCGAGGTTCACCCCGAACCGGATCGCGCGCTGAGCGATGGCGCCCAGTCGCTCAGGCCGGATCAATTCGAAGAACTCATGGGGCAGTTGCGCATCATCGCGCAGGCGGTCGGCAGGAGTTTGTGAACGCCGGTTCGTTTGAAACCGTAGCCATCGTGGGCGTGGGACTGATCGGGGCCTCGTTCGGCCTCGCGCTCAAGAAGGCCGGTTTCCGCGGGCGGATCTTGGGCGTCAGCTCCCCGCCCGCGCTGGCTGACGCCCTCCGCGTTGGCGCAGTGGACGAAGCCGCCACCTTGGAAGAAGCCGCAGCGCAGGCCGATCTAGTGTTTCTGGCTCGCCCCATTCTCGGCATTCTGGAGGCTTTGCCCCGCCTGGACGGTCGCGTGCGGCCCCATTGCCTCATCACCGACGCTGGCAGCACGAAGGCGCGCATCGTCCAAGAGGCCCGGCGGTCCCTGCGCTGCGCTCGGTTCCTGGGCGGGCATCCGATGGCGGGCAAGGAAAAGCGTGGGGCAGGGGAGGCCCAGGCCGACTTGTTCGCCGGGCGCGTCTGGATCCTGACGCCTGAAGATCCCTCCGAACTGGAAACGCCCGCGGCGCAGGAGCTGATTCGATGGATCCGCGCGGTCGGCAGCGAAGTGGTGGTGCTCTCGCCCGAGGAGCACGATCGCGTAGTGGCCTTCACCTCGCACCTGCCGCAGTTGCTTTCCACGGCGCTTGCCTTCACGCTTGCACAACGACTCGACAAGGAAGAACACCTGCGAGCTTCCGGGCCGGGTCTGCTCGACATGACGCGACTCGCCGGCAGTCCCTTCGAGATCTGGCGGGACATCCTGGCCACCAACCAGGAAGCGGTTCGCGAAGCCCTGGCCGCCTGCGTAGCGACGCTCACCGAGCTTCAGGGACAGATCGGGTCCGACGATCTCGCCGCCGTCTTCGAATGCGCAGCTGCGCTGGCCCGCCGCCTGCGCGCCAATGCGGACAAGGGCGAATGAACACTGCGGCGATGGTGGGGAAGTTTCCGCCCGTGGTCAACGTGGCGAGCGTGCCGCAACGCAGTCCTTTTCGTTACCCGGGCGGCAAGACCTGGCTGGTCCCTTACGTGCGTCGCTGGCTGAGCAGTCTCGATCCTCGCCCGGTCGAGTTGATCGAGCCTTTCGCCGGCGGCGGCATCGTGGGGCTGACTGCCGTCTTCGAGGACCTGGTCGAGCGGGTGGTGCTCGTCGAAAAGGACGAAGACGTGGCAGCGGTGTGGATGACGATCCTCGATTCCGAGGGGGCTGAATGGCTGGCCCTGCGGATCCTCGCCTTCGAGCCGACGCCCGACAACGTCCGCGCCGTGCTTGCCGAAACGGGAGAATTGCCGCTGTGGGAACGGGCGTTTCGCACGCTCTTGCGCAACCGGGTCCAGCGCGGCGGAATTCTGGCGCCGGGCGCCGGCCTGCTGAGAAAAGGGGAGAATGGTCGGGGCGTGGCCTCGCGGTGGTATCCACAGACGCTTGCCAGGCGCATTCTGGACATTGCCGCCCGTCGGAGCCGCATTGGTTTCGTAGCAGGAGACGGGATCGCTGAGATTAGGGCTCGGCGCGGGCGCCCCGATCTGGCTTTTTACCTGGACCCGCCGTATCTCGCCGCCGGACGGCGGCTTTACCGTTATTCGGAAGTGGATCATCCGGGTCTGTTCGCTCTGGCTTGCGAGCTGACCGGTCCCTTTTTGATGTCCTACGACGACGCAGCCGAGATCCGGGCCCTGGCCGCCGATCACGGGCTCGAAGCGCGACGCGTACCCATGATGAACACGCATCACGCGCGCAAGTTCGAGCTACTCATCGGGCGGAATTTGGACTGGCTGGATTGAGGCGCACGCCCGTGCGGGTGAGGCGGTTATGATCGGGGAAGGAGGAGAAAGTCCGTGACGGAAGCGACGCCGGTCAAACAAAAAAGGAAAGTTTTGTTTCTTTGTACGGGCAACTCGGCGCGCAGTCAGATGGCCGAGGGCCTGTTGCGCCACATGGCCGGCGACCGCTTCGAGGTGTTCAGCGCGGGCACGCATCCGAGCTTCGTCCGCCCGGAAGCCATCGCTGTGATGCGCGAGCTGGGCATAGACATTTCCGGTCACCGCTCCAAGTCCGTGGACGAGTTCCTCGGGCAGCCGTTCGATTTCGTGATTACGGTCTGCGACCACGCGCGCGAGAGCTGCCCGGTCTTTCCCGGACCGGCCCAACGCATTCACTGGAGCTTGGATGATCCCGCGGCCGCGACAGGTAGCGAAGCCGAACGTCTGGGAGTTTTCCGGCGCGTGCGCGACGAGTTGGCTGCGCGGATTCGTGAATTCCTCGCCGGACAGGTCTGCTGAAGCGGCATGGCGCCGGACCGTCCCGGAGATGCTTCAGGCGCGCCTCTTTTGAAGCGCGAGCTCGGCCTGCGCGACCTCGTGCTCTTCAACCTGGCTGCTGTCGTGGGCATCCGCTGGCTGGCGGCGGCGGCGCGGGTCGGTCCTGCTTCCCTGACCCTGTGGTTGCTGGCGGCGGTCTTTTTCTTCGTGCCTGCGGCCCTGGCGGTGGCCCGCCTGAGCGCGCGGTGGCCCGAGCAGGGCGGCCTGTATGTGTGGACGCGTCGCAGTTTCGGCGACTGGCACGGCTTCCTCTGCGGCTGGTGTTATTGGTTGAGCAATCTGTTCTACTTCCCCAACCTGCTTCTGGCCGGCCTGGCGATCGCGGCATACCTGGCCGGAGAGCGCGGCCAGGCGATGTCGGAGAATCGCGCTTTGCTGATTGCCGGCTCGCTGGTCGTGCTGTGGGTCGGCGCGTTGAGCAACATCGTCGGCTTGCGAGTCGGCAAATGGACGGAAAATCTGGGCGCGCTGGCTACGTACGCAGCAGGGATTTTGTTGCTGGTCTCGGGCGCCGTGGCGTGGAAGCGCGACGCCGTCGCTACTCCGCTTGCCGGGCTGTGGCCGCGATGGAACTGGGGCACGGTGAACTTCTGGTCGCAGATCGCGTTTGCCTTCGGCGGTCTGGAGCTGGGTGCGGTGATGGGTGGGGAGATTCGCGACCCCCAACGCACGGTACCGAGAGCCGCATGGTTGAGCGGGATCGCGATTGCGTTGTTCTACGTGGCAGGGACGGCGGCCGTGCTGGTTCTGGTGGCGCCCGGGGAGATCAGCGTGATCACGGGATTGGCGCAGGCGGGAACGCGCGCAGGTCAGATCCTCGGCGTGAGCTGGTTCGGACAAGCGCTGGCGGGACTTATCCTGGCGGGCATCACAGGGCAGCTCGGCGCCTGGCTGGCGGGTTCGGCGCGCGTGCCCTTCGCCATCGGGCTCGATCGTTACCTGCCGTCCGCCTTTGCCCGCCTGCACCCGCGCTGGGGCACGCCCCACCTGATCATCCTGCTGGAGACCGCTGCCTGTTCGTTCTTCCTGCTCGTCATGCAGGCCGGCGAAACCCTGCGGGCGGGCTACCAGTTGCTGGTGGACATGACGGTGATCACTTACTTTGTTCCGTTCGTGTACATGTTCCTGGCGGCAACGCGGCAGGGGTTGCGCTGGAGCGCTCTGGCCGGCCTCGTGGTGACATGGCTCGCGATTGCCGTATCCCTGGCGCCGCCGGAAGAAGCGCGCAGCCCGTGGCTTTTCGAGGCCAAGCTCATCGGCGGCTGCGCGGTTCTGGCCGCAACGGCTAGGATAGTTTTCACGAGGGCGCGTGGGGCGTGACCTACCCGGACTCGGTTCGATTTCTTTATTCGCTGGCCAACGAGTCCCGGACTGCAGAGCTCGGTCTGGCGCGCATGGAATTGTTGCTGGAGGCTCTGGGTAAGCCGGAGCAGTGTGCGGAGTGGGTCCACGTCGCCGGCACCAATGGCAAGGGATCTACCTGCGCGATGATCGAAAGCGCGCTGCGGGCGGCGGGTCGTCGTACGGGCCTGTACACCTCACCCCACCTCGTGGAACCTACGGAGCGTATCCGCATCCATGGCAAGCCCGTCGCGCCCGAGGTTTTTGCGGCCGCGTTCGAGAAAGTCCACCAGGCTGCCGAAGGCTTGATTCGCGACGGCGCCATTGAGCAGCACCCCACTTACTTTGAAACCGTCACCGCCATGGCTTTTCTTTTGTTCCGGGACCAGGGCGTGGAAGTCGGGGTGCTCGAGGTGGGCCTTGGCGGAAGATTGGATGCGACGAACGTCGTGCAGCCGCGAGCGGCGGTGATTACTCCGGTGGATTTCGATCACGAGAAATACCTGGGCAAAGGTCTTGATTCGATTGCCACCGAGAAGGCGGGCATTCTCAAACCGGGCGCGCTGGCTGTCTTCGCGCCTCAGAGGCAGGAGGTAATTCCGGTCCTGGAAACGCAGGCGCGGTTGCGCGGCCTTTCCCCGGTCTGGGTGAGCGATCGCTGGCGCGCTGAGGATGTCGTGCTGGGTCCGGAAGGGAACGCGTTTGTCGCCGTCGGTCCCACGCGCATCCCGGTAAGTTGCCCGCTGCCCGGTGAGCATCAGGTGACCAATGCACTGACGGCGATCACAGCCCTCGAATTGCTGGGCGTATCGCCGGAAGCCATTCGTCAGGGTCTGGCTACGGTGCGCTGGCCCGGGCGCCTGGAACGCGTCGCTTCCCGCCCTGACATTTATCTGGACGGCGCCCACAATCCGGCCGGAGCGCGTGCGCTGGCTGCTTACATCGAGCGCTTCCATGCCGGACGGCGAGTCTGGCTGATATACGGCGCCATGCGCGACAAGGCCGTAACGGAAATGGCCGGCATCCTGTTTCCTGTTGCGGACGAGGTCATTGTCACGGCGCCCGCGCAACCCCGCGCCGTTCGACCCGAGCTGATCCGCGAGCTGGTGGACCATCCCCGCCTGCGCACGGCGCCGCGGCTGGCTGATGCGCTGCGAATGTTAGAGGAGGCGGGCCCGCTGGATGTTGTCTTCATTACCGGCTCGCTGTTTCTGGTCGGAGAAGCCCAGGCCCTTTTGGGCCCCGCGGAAGACCGGGCGGGCGCGTAAAATGGTTCCGTGCTGCTGAGACTGCGCGCCTGGTTGGTGACCGCGCCTCTGATCGTGCTGGCCACGGCCGTCTGCGGCACGGTTTCCTGGCTGCTGGCCCTCGCCGATTCCAGCGGGCGAAAGCCGCACCGGATCGCGCAGCTCTGGGCGCGCCTGCTGCTGGCGATTGCCGGCGTGCGCGTCCGCGTAGAGGGCTTGGAGCATCTGGATCCGCGGGGCGCTTACGTGTTCGCTTCCAATCACCTCAGCCTGATGGATACTCCGCTGGTGCTGGCAAACATTCCCGTCCAGTTTCGGTTTCTGGCCAAGCGGAGCCTCTACAAAGTGCCCTTTATTGGTTCGCATCTGCGGAGGGCGGGCCATATCCCGGTGGAGCGGGAAGACCCACGGGCGTCTTTGCGCACGCTGGCCGAAGCGGCGCGGATTGTGCGCGAGCGCGGCGTCTCGCTCCTGGTTTTCCCCGAGGGCAGCCGTTCGCGGGGGCAGTTGGGCGAGTTCAAGGAGGGCGCCGCTTACCTGGCGATCAAGGCGGGCGTTCCGCTGGTTCCCCTGGGCATTCAGGGCACAGAGAAAATCCTGCCCACCGGATCGCTCACCGTCCTGCCGGGTCCGGCGGTCCTGCGCATCGGACGCCCGATCCCCACGGCTCATCTGAGCCTGCATGAGCACCGTCGGCTGACGGCCTTGTTGCGCGAGCACGTCGCCGAGCTGATCGGAGCGGCGCCTTCCCGCCTCAGTGCGTGAGCCGCTCAGGCCATCGCCAGGATCTTGTCCAGCGCCGCGGAAATTCGGCGGATATAGTCCGGGTCGTCCGGGCGGTAGCTGTATTCCGGTGAAATGAAGCCCCGGTAGCCTACCTTGACCAGCGCCGCCATGACGTCCTTCCAGTCCACGTCGCCTTCCAGCAGATCCACGAAACGCCCCTGCTCGGCGCGCGTGGAGAGCTTGTAATCCTTGGCGTGCACGCGTTTGATGCGGGCGCCCAGGGTGAGAATCCAGTCTTGCGGGTAACCGTATTGCAGGATGTTGCCGATATCGAAGTAGGCGCCGACCCATGGGCTGCGGAACTGATCCACGAAGGCACGCATTTCCAGCGGGCTCACCAGGAACTTGTTCCAGACGTTTTCCGGCGCCAGACAGACGCGCGCCTTTTCCGCATCCGGCACCACTTTTTTCATTTCTGCACTTACCCGATCCCAAGTCTCCTGGTAGCCGTACTGAAACTTGGGCCCGGTGCCGAGACGGCCAGGCACGATGAGCAGGACGCCGCAATTCATCCAGGAAGCGAGCGTGATCGCCTTGCGCAGTGCTTCCACGCCGCGTGCGCGGACCTCGGGGTCGGGATGATTGAGCGGATTGGCCGAGAGCGGCGCCGAAACCCACAAACTTACGATTTCCACGCCTGCCTTTTGAGCGGCGTCCGCCAGCCGTTGTGCTTGCTCGCGCCCGGTATCCAGCGGCAACAAGTCGCCGATCGGGATTTCCAGGCCTTCGAAGCCCGCGGCGCGCGTCTGCCGGAATTGCTCTTCCAACGGCATGGTTTTGGGAAAAATGGTTGCGCAGATGCCCTTGCGGAATCGCGCCGGGGCGGGAGCGGCGAGAGCCGAGGCGGAAACGCCCATGAATTCGCGTCGTGTCATGGCAAGGCGATTGTAGCAGGAAAGCAAACAGACTGGACAGGCGGCCGACGGCTTACTCGGGGAGAATCTGCGGCTGGATCACCGCAATTCCCATGGGACGCATGACCTCGACCAGTTTCTCGTAGGTGTCTTCACTCTCGTAGGTTCCCACGATGGCGCCTCCCGAGCCGGCAAAGTTGGAGCTGGCGCCTGCCTGTCGGGCGGCCTCGATCATGCGTAGGTTGCCTTCGGAGATGCGGTAGATTCTGGCGCGCAGGTCAAAGTTCAGGTTGATGAGCTCGTGCAAGGTCCGGTAGTCGCGTTCGAGCAGCGCCTGGCGGCCGCGCTCGGCGTATTGGGCCCAGGTTCGCATCGCCTCGACTACTTCCGGGTCTCCTCGCCGCCAGCGCTCCCGCACGTTGCTGTGAAAGACCTCGGTGCCTTCGCTCAACCGGGTCCAGTAAGCCAGGTATGTATTGGGCAAAAGAGCAGGATCGAGCCTCTCGTAGTGGCCGTAACCCCGTCCGCGCATGAGCTCTTCGGAAAAATCCATGTACACCAGGCCTTCGTAAACCTGGACGACGCGGTCCTGGGGGCCGGCGGGCACGCCCAATTCCTCAGTTTCGGTTTTCCAGACGAGGTCGGCTTGCCAGTGCAAGGGTATCTCGATCCCGTAGTATTGGCAGAGAGCGCGGAGGGCGGCGGTGATAATGGCGCTGGAGCCTCCCAGCCCCAGCCTCATCGGAATGTTGCTTTCGTATTCGATGGTGAAATTACGGTGGGGCAGGCGAATACCGTGGTCGCGGCAGTAATCCATAAAGCGCACGATCAGGGCCTGGATCAGCCGGATGCCCCCGTAATAGCCTCGCCAGCGCGTGGTCTCGTAAAGATCCTCCAGGCTTTCGAAGACCGGGGTGTCCGCCTTGGAAGGGCGGATTTCCAGGCGTGCGCTGGGATAAAGCAGCACGCGGGCCCGGAAATTGCGCACGGAAAACGATATCGTCTTGCCGTAGTAGCCGTCGCTGGGGTTGCCCAGAAGGCCGGCGCGCGCGTAGGCGTAAGTCTCGATCACGGTCTCGCTCTGGCATACTTATACCATATGCGAGCCGTGGTGCAACGAGTCCGTGAAGCCCGGGTCGAGGTGGAAGGCAGGGTGGTAGGAGCGATCGGGCGAGGTTTGCTGGTACTGCTAGGAGTGGCCCGCGACGATACGCCCCGCGACGCTGACTATCTGGCCGAAAAAATCGTCGGTCTGCGCATCTTTCCGGACGAGGAAGGCAAAATGAACCGCAGCGTCCGGGAGGTCGGCGGCGCCATTCTCGTGGTCTCGCAATTTACCCTTTACGGGGATACCCGCAAAGGCCGGCGCCCCAGTTTCGACCGCGCCGCTCCGCCCGAGCAGGCCCGGTCCCTTTACGAGTATTTCGTGCAGGCCCTGCGCGCCCGGGGGATCGCAGTCGAAACCGGCGTTTTTCAGGCAATGATGCAAGTGCACCTGGTGAACGAGGGGCCGGTTACCCTTCTCTGCGAATCTCCCACTCCTGGCGCCGCGCCCGCCCCAAACAACTCCCCGCGAGAAGGGAAATAGCCGGCGCAGGCGGCGCTCCTTTCCCTCATTAATTTTTCTTGCGAAACTTTACTCCACTAACTCGTTTTGTGCTATTGTTTAGATTAGG
>JAPWUP010000001.1 GCA_028275505.1 Bryobacteraceae bacterium | reverse complement strand
TGCCGCGGGCCGACCTGATCGCGCGATCGAATCTGCGCAGCGTGGTGCGTCTGGCCGAGGAAGTGGCGAAAGCGCTGCCGGTCGCCCAGCGGCAGTTGTGGTCGGAGTCGGGCGAGAATTTCGCAGCGTTGGTGGATGCGGCGTTGAGTGAAGAAGCGTAAACGTGAAAGTCGCCCGCGATTTGACAGTCGCGGCCGGCCTCGCGTAGTCTTGGGTACTCATGCGATTCACGCGACGAGGTTTCCTGGCCGTTCCTGCCTTGCCCTGGACGTTGGCGTCCGGCGGCTTTCCCCGTGAGCAACCCGAGCGCGCCAGCTTCATGCAACCGTCCGACGGCGCCGAGGTGGCCATCAACCCGCCGGGCTTTGCCTGGTGGCGCGCAGCCGGCGCTACGGCATACCGGGTGGTGATCCGCCGCGGGCACGGCAAAGTGGTCTACGAGAGCCAGCCGCATCCGGATCCCGTTCACTTGCCCACCACCGTGCTGCCGCCCGGAGATTACGCGTGGGATGTGGAAGCGCTGGATCGGGATCGGGTGGTTGCCCGACGCGGCTGGTGGCGATTCCGCATTCCCAAAGGTGTGCCGGAGCTGCCCTGGGAAGACCCGGCCAGACTGCTCGATCGCGTGCCAGACGGGCATCCGCGATACATCTTCCTCGAGGATGAACTGGAGCGCGTGCGCGCGACTCTGGGGTCCACCCGGCGCGATGCCTGGGAAGCCATCCGGCGCGCAGCCGACCGCGCTTTGAACACGCCCCCGCCCGAGCCGCCGCGCTACCATACGTTCCCCGACAAGGTCCGCCAGCGCATGGGCTACACCGTGTATTTCCGCGAGTTCCGGCGAGTGGTGGACGGCGCCATGAACACGCTGGCGCTGGCCTGGTTGCTGAGCGGGGACGAGCGCTACGGGCTGGCGGCGAAGCGCATTCTGCTGGAGATCGAGCGGTGGGGCATCGAAGGGCCGATGTCGGTGCTTTCGGAGTTCGGCGATGAGCCGGGACTTTCGATGGCGCGGTTCGGCCACCGCGCGTACGACTGGCTGTACCCGTTGCTGGATCCCTCCGAGCGCGAGCGCGTGCGCGAGATGACGGCCGGGCGGGCGCGGCAAGTGCTGCGGCGTCTGCGACGCGCCGACTATCTGGCCACTCCCGCCGAGAGCCACAACGGGCGGCTGATCGCCTATCTGACCGAGTACGCGGTAGTACTGAAAGGCGAAGCCCAGGATGCGGCCGAGTGGCTCGATTACTCGTTGCGCGCGCTGCTCACCTTTTATCCGCACTGGGGCGACAGCGACGGGGGCTGGGCCGAAGGAGTCAGTTACGCCCTCAGTTACAACACGCTTTATTTGCCGGCGATCGAGGCGCTGCGGACGGCTACCGGTTTCGATCTTTATCGCAAGCCGTTCTTCAACCGCGTGCGGCGGTTCTTCCTTTACTGCGCCTCGCCCATCGGCGAGCAGCGGCCGTTCGGGGACGGATCGGACCGCCCGGCGTCCGGCCCCGCCGGCGCCGTACTCATGGCGCACCACGGCCGGCGCCTGAAGGATCCGGCCTGCGTGTGGTGGGCGCAGCAGGCGGGCGGGCTGGCGGAGGGCGTCTCGGACGCCCTGGTCGCTGTGCTGACGGAAGACAACGTGCCTCCCAGGCCGCCTTCGGAGCTGCCCTCGGCAGCGGTTTTCCGCGGCATCGGGTGGGCGGCGCTGCACAGCGCGCTGGACCGACCGGAACAGGACACCTTCTTTTTGTTTAAATCAAGTCCCTACGGCAGCGTCAGTCACAGCCACGCGGATCAGAACTCCTTCGCCATTCTGAAGGGCGGTCGAGCCCTGGCCATTCCCTCGGGTTATTACGGGCCGGCGTACGGCATGCCGCACCATGCGGAGTGGACGCGGCAGACCAAGGCCAACAACTGCGTGCTCGTAAACGGCGAAGGCCAGATCGTGCGCAGTGCGCGGGCCCGCGGGCGGATCGCCGCCTTCCGTCACCAGCAGGCCCTGACCTACGTCTGCGGGGATGCGGCGGAAGCCTACGGCGGGCGTCTCAAGCGTTTCCTCCGCCATGTGCTTTTCCTGCGACCCGGCGTCCTCCTTTTGCTGGACGAACTGGAGGCCCCGGCGCCGGCCCGTTACCAGTGGCTGCTCCATGCTTTGGAAAAAATGGAGTGCGACGAAAAGGCGGCCACGGTGATCGCGCGACGTCGGGGAGCGTCGCTCGAAGTGCGCCTGGCCTGTGCGCAAGGGCTGGCTTTCCACCTGACCGATCAGTTCGATACGCCCTACAATGCGGGAAATCCGCCCGAGTACCACGAGGAGCGTCCCAACCAGTGGCATTTCCGGGCTGAGACGCGCGAGCCCGTGGCGGCCACGCGCATTGCGGCCCTGATGACCGTACGTGGTCCGGGTGAGGACTTCCAGACGGAGCTTCTCGAGGAGCGGGGTTGGCTCGGGTTGCGGCTGCGCATGGGCGCGGGGACGGGCGAGGCCTGGGTCCAGCTTGCGCCAGGGGCCGCCGGTCCTGCAGGTTTCACGGACGCGGTTCGCGCCGGGCGGGCGCTGATGGCCGGACGCTGGGGCAAAGAAGTGCTGGTCGTGGAATGAGACGCGAGCTTGCGCGCGGTGCGCTGGCGGCGTAAAGATAGTTCACGATGAGCGAGACCGCCCCCACCCGGCGAGAGTTTCTTGCCGCCTCTACCGCATCGGTTTTTGTCCCCGGTCTGCGAGCCGAGACGCGGCCGAACATTCTCTGGCTGAGCTGCGAGGATCTGAGTCCCGATCTGGGCTGCTACGGCGACACCTACGCGCATACGCCGAATCTCGACCGTCTGGCGCGCGAGGGCGCCTTGTATCGTTACGCCTTTTCCACCTATCCGGTCTGCGCGCCCAGCCGCTCTTCCATCATCACCGCGATGTGGCCGGCCTCGATCGGCACGCATCACATGCGGTCGCAGGGCGTTCCGCCGCCTTTCGTGAAGTGCTTCACGGAGTACCTGCGTGCGGCGGGTTACTACTGCACCAACAACGTCAAGACCGACTACAATTTCCCGGCGCCACTGACGGCGTGGGACGAGTGTTCCAACCGCGCGCACTACCGCAACCGGCGCAAGGGGCAGCCTTTCTTCGCCGTGTTCAACAACACGGTGACGCACGAGAGCCAGATCCGCGCCGAGCCTGCCGTGTTCGCCAAACAGACGGCGCGCCTGAAGCCCGAGGAGCGGCACGATCCGGCCAAGGCCGTGCTGCCGCCCTATTATCCGGATACTCCCGTGGTGCGGCGCGACTGGGCGAACTACTATGACCTGATCACGGCCCTGGATTACTGGATCGGCGACTGGCTCAAGCAACTGGAAGAGGAAGGGCTGGCCGAGAACACGGTGGTCTTTTTCTGGAGCGATCACGGGCGAGGCCTGCCGCGGGCCAAACGCTGGCCTTACGATTCGGGCTGCCGCGTGCCGCTGATCATCCGCTGGCCCGGTCAGATCAAACCGGGGACCGTGCGCGAGGAACTGGTCAGTCTGATGGACCTCGGGCCGACCGTGCTCTCGATTGCCGGCGTCGAGATTCCTTCTTGGATGCAGGGTCGCGCGTTTCTGGGCCCGCAGGCGGCGCCGCCGCGCGAGTACGTGTTCAACGCGCGCGATCGCATGGACGAGGCCTACGACATGATGCGCGCGGTCCGCGACCGCCGTTACCGTTACATCCGGAATTATCAGGCCTGCAAGCCGTACGCCCAGTACATTGATTACATGGAGCAGATGCCCACCATGCGCGAGATGCGCCGGTTGAACAAGGAAGGCAAGCTGGTGGGGCCGCAGCGCAATTTCTTCCTTCCCGAAAAACCGCCCGAGGAACTTTACGACACCTTCGAAGATCCGCACGAGGTCAACAATCTGGCCGGCTCGCCGGCGCATCGCGAGGTGCTCGAACGGATGCGGCGCGTGCTGGACGACTTCATGAAGCAAAGCGGCGATCTGGGATTGATTCCTGAGCCGGAGCTTCAGGAACGGATGCGCCCGGGCGGCGTCTGGCAGACGACGGCGCGGCCCGTGATCGAGCCTGCAGGCGGCCGCTTCCGCGGGCCGGTGGAGGTGCGTCTGAGCTGCCCGACCGAGGGCGCCTCGATCGCGTGGACGACTGAGCCCGGCGAGAAAGCGCACTGGGAATTGTACGCGCGTCCCATCCGGCTCGAGCAGAGCGCCCGGCTGCGCGCCAAAGCCTGCCGTCTGGGCTGGCACGACAGTCCCGAGGTCGAAGCCGAGTTCCACATCGGCGCCTGACGACCCCACCCGCAGTATACTTTCGGGCATGACAAGGCGAATCATTTGTGCGGCAATTCTGGTGTGCGCGCCTTGGGCGTTCGGTCAGGGCCGCAGGAGCATCTTCGTGATCACCGATGCGGAAGGCGTAGCCGGCATCTGCCGTCAGGAGCAGACCGAGCCGCGCGATCCGGAGCTACGGCAGTTGTTGACCGGCGAGGTCAACGCCGCAGTGGAGGGATTCCTCGAAGGCGGAGCGGATGAAGTCGTGGTTTGGGACGGCCATGACGGCAGCCAGACCTTGTCCGCGCTCACGATCCATCCCCGCGCGCGGTTGATCATCGGGAGCCTCGGGGTCACGATGACGATGGAGCGCGGCTATGCCGGTCTCGCTTTCATCGGTCAGCACAGCATGGCGAACACCCGCGGCGGCATCATGGCGCACAGCTACAGCTCGCTCGGGATCCAGAATCTGCGGCTGAACGGCAAGCCGGTGGGCGAGATCGAAACGCGGGCGGCGCTGGCAGGCTGGTTCGGCGTGCCCGTGATCCTTTTGACCGGCGACGATGCCGCGGTGAAAGAACTCCAGGCGATTGTGCCCGACGCAGAGCTATTGTCCGTCAAGGAGGGCCTCGGTCGTTACTCGTGCATCACGATGTCCGCCAAGGCTGCCCAAGAAGCCATCCGCGCTGCTGCGCGGCGCGCCATGAGCAAGATTGGCAAAATCCGGCCTTACAGGATCGAGGGACCCGTCACGATCGAGGTCGAATATACGACGCGCAACTCGCTGCCCATAGACGCAGCGCTGCGCGCAGGCGCCGAGGTTGTGGACGACCGAACGATCCGTTATCGCGGGCGCGATTTTCTGGAGGCGTGGACGCGGTACTCGGTACGCTAGCGCGGTCGCCGCATGCTGCGCCACCGCCCCAGAATCCCCAGCGCGAGCAAGCCGAGGCCGATCAGCGCCAGCCCGCCGGGTTCAGGAGCGGGCTGGGGATCGTCGCCGGGCGCAAGGCGCGAGCCGTCATCGAAAGACGCCAGCGAGGGAGGCGCGCCCGGATCGGGAAGGAGCAGGTCCGGCAGCGGGTCGTTCTGGAAGAACCACAGCGGCGGTGGCGGGTCCGGCTGTGGCGTCGGGGGCAGGAAGAACCACGGCGGTGGCGGCGTGGGTTCGGGCGGCCACGGCGGCAGATACCACCACGGCGGCTGGGGCACCCACGAATCGTCTTCGCACAAGCCGGGCACGAAGCTTCCGTCGGGCAAGGGCAGAGGGATGCAGTTGACGGGCCCCGCGCCCAAGGGCAACGCCAGCAGGAGTGACAAGGCTGCCGCCAGCTTCAGCGAGGCAACCCATTGGCTTCGGATCTGCACTGCTTTCATTCTGCCAGAGAAGCTGGAAAACGTAAATCCCTTCAGGCGGGCAGAATTTACTTAGTACTCGGGATCCGGTTCCAGTACCCGAGTTGGGTGCTACGGTTTCTTCTTCAGGGTCTCGCCTTTGCGCAGCAAGGTAGGAGCTTTCCGTTTTTGGGCCTCTTCTGCGGCTTTCTTTTCCGCGGCGCGTTTTTCCTCCAGGTCCTTGGGCTGCATCAGGGCTTCGCGCTGCTTTTGCTCCCGCTCGTCGCGTTCCGCCACTTCCTGGGAGCGGCGCCCCACATCCTCTTCGGCCAGCTCGAGGCTGTCGCGCGTGGTCTCCAGGGCTTGCGTGAGGATGAATTCGTAGCGGTCGCGATCCGGCGCCTCCATCGCCTCGATCTTTTCCAATAGGGCGAGAAATTCTTTCTCCGCGCCAGCCACGGCGCGGATGCCGTCTTCGACGGGGAGCTTGCGACGGAGGGCGTCCTCAATGACCGTATCAATGGCGTCAATGATGCGCTCGTAATCTTCGAGGGTGTCGTGGATCAGAGAGGCCCGTCCGGGCTTGGGGCTTTCCAGCGCCTGCCGGACCAGCTCCAGTCGTCGGCGTGCGAACTGCAAGTACAGTTTGATGCGTTCGTTGGGATCCTGGACCAGGCGGATCTGGTCGGCTTCGTCCGCGGTGAGGAAGTCGCGCTGGACCTGGGCCGCGGGCATCAGCAGGTGCAAAGCAAGCAACAAAGCAGTCACGTCGCACCTCTCATTTGCTTTTCTTGCCCATGATGGCCAGCAACAGATCCTCGTGGATCGTTTCGATGCTCTGGATCACGGGCTCGACCACAGCACGATCGTCGTAGGCCATTTGGTCCCGGAAATGGCCGAGATGTTTCAGCAACTCGCGCGTTTTGATCTCAGCGTGCTTGAAGTGCTTGGGGTGTCGAACGGGATTCTTGCCGGTTTCTTGCAAGGAACGGTAGGCGAGCTGGACGGCCTCGTTCAGCTCCTGGAGATGCTGGCGGGTTTGATCGAGCTGGCCCTGCTGGTAAGCGTTACGGGCCGCCTTCAGGGCCTGGGCGGCGTAGTCCAGCGCTTTTCGGGACCGTTTCTCAAGGTTCCGTTCGGCGAGGACGGCGGATAGATCCGCGCCTCCGGTGGAGGCCATCACGAGCAGCGCCAGAATCGCCCTGGTCATCGCCGTTCGAGCTCCTTCTGGAGGATGCGAATCCGTTGCCGGGCCTTGAATTCCTCGTTGGGAAACTTGCCCTGGCTGGCCGCGAGAAAGGCCTGGTAAGCGGCAAGAGCCCCCTTGTAATCCCGGCTCTTGTCCAGCACGATGGCCCGCAGGAAATGGTGTCCTGCGGTTTCTCCGTTGAGGGCGCGCACGCGATCGAGCGCCATGAGCGCCTGGGGATACTGTTCCAGGGAGACGAGCATGGCGGCCAACTCGCTCCAGCCTTCCACAGAATCCGGTCGCACTTGAGTGTAGCGCTGGAATTCACTGGCGGCTTCTGCGAAGCGTTTCTGATCGCGCAGGAGCCGCCCGTAGAGCAAGTGAAGCTCGGGATCGCTTGGCGCCATGGCCACGGCTTGCCGCATTTGCTCGAGGGCCTTTTCCGGCTCTCCGGCCTTCGAGTAGGCGAGCGCCAGCGCAGAGCGGTTGGCCGCTGTCGGTGAGTGCGCCACAGCCCATTCCAGGTGAGGGATGGCCTCCCTGGCGCGGTCCGTTTGGAGCAGGAGCTGTCCCAGGCGTTCGCGTGCGCCGGTGTGCTCGGGGAACTGTGCGTAGATCTCGATGGCCTGTTCCCGCCGGCCAGCGGCTTCGTAAAGGGCAGCCAGCTCCCAGAGCGCGTCCTTGAAGTCGGGATCCAGCTCGGCGGCCCTGCGGAAGTGCGTGGCCGCCTCATCCAAACGGTTCAATTTGGCGAGCGCGCGGGCCAGTCCGAGGTGCGCGAGCGCCGAATTCGGATCGAGCTGAAGGGCTTCGCCGAGCACCTGCCGCGCCTGTTCATGGCGCCCGACCTCGAGCAGAGCCAGACCCCAATGCAACCGTGGCCGCGCAATCTCGGGTTTCTTTTGCGCTGCCGCTTCCAGCAACGGAATCGCTTCCTGCGCACGTTTCTGCCGCAGCAGCAGGATGCCGAGGTTGAGCTCGGCTTCGTAGAGGCCCGGTTTGAGTTGGAGAACGCGGCGGTAAGCGGCGATGGCTTCTTCGTCCTTGCCCAGCAAACTCTGCGCCAGCGCGAGGTGGAACAAGGCGCCGTAGTCGTTGGGGTCGGACTCCACGGCTCGCGCAAACCACTCAGCGGCTTCCTGATACTTTCGCTCTTCCAGCGCCTTCAGGCCGTGCTGTGCGGGGTCCTGCTGCCAGGCCAGCGCGAACCAGAGAGCGGCCGCCAGCCACTGCATGCCTTTATTCTAGCGGGGCAGGGCTGCGGCCACCGCGTCGGTTTTGAGAATGCGGGCAAGGTAGCGGCCGGTATGGGACTCGGGGCAGCCGGCCACCTTTTCGGGCGGCCCCTCGACGACGATTCGGCCCCCGGCATCGCCGCCTTCGGGTCCGAGGTCAATGATCCAGTCGGCGTTGCGGATCACTTCCAGGTTGTGCTCGATCACCAGAACGCTGCCGCCGTTATCCACCAGCCGCTGAAAGGCGTTGAGCAAGCGCGCGATGTCGTCGAAGTGCAGACCGGTGGTGGGTTCGTCGAAGATGTAGAGCGTATCCTGGCAGGTCGCCTGCGCCAGATGGGCCGCCAGCTTGACGCGCTGGGCCTCGCCGCCCGAGAGCGTGGTGGCCGACTGGCCCAGCCTGAGATAACCCAGGCCCACCTCGGAGAGGACCTTGAGCCGCGAGACCAGCCGGGGCTGATCGGCGAAGAAACGCAGGGCCTCGTCTACGGTGAGCTGGAGCACCTCGTGGATGTTGAGGCCGCGATAGCGGACCTCGAGGATCGCACTCTTGTAGCGTGTACCCTTGCACTCTTCGCAGACCAGCTCGACGTCGGCCAGGAATTGCATTTCCACCGTGACGACGCCGTCGCCCTGGCACGCCTCGCAGCGCCCGCCGGGCACATTGAATGAGAAATGGCCGGGCGTATAGCCTCGCCGCTGGGCCTCGGGCGTGGAGGCGAACAGCTCGCGGATGATGTCGAAAGCCTTGACGTAGGTGACCGGGTTGGAGCGCGGAGTGCGCCCGATCGGGGACTGATCCACCATGATCGCCTGTCGGATCAACTCGGCCCCTTCGACGCGCCGGCAGGGCAGGCGGACGGGAACGTCCGTGCGATCTCCGTTGTCCTCCAGCGGAGACGCCTTGTGCAGGGCTTCCAGCGCACGGTAGATCACTTCGTAGACGAGGGTGGACTTGCCTGAGCCGGAGACCCCGGTGATCGCCACGATCATGTCCAGCGGGATGGCGACGTCAATGTTCTTCAGATTGTGAACGGCCGCGCCGTAGAACTTGATCACCCTCTCGGGTTTCACCCTTCGGCGCACGCGCGCCGGGCTGACGCGCCGCTCTCCGCGCAGGTAGGCGGCGGTCAGCGATTGCGTCCCGTTGGAGATCAGCTCGCGGTACGGCCCGGCGAAAACCACGCGTCCGCCGCGTTCGCCGGCGCCCGGGCCGAGATCCACGATGTAGTCCGCCGCGCGCATGATGTCGGCATCGTGCTCCACGACAATGACCGTGTTGCCGAGATCGCGGAGTTCGTAAAGGATGCGGATGAGCCTTTCCGTATCCCGACTGTGCAGGCCGATGGAGGGTTCATCGAGCACATAGCACGCGCCGACCAGGCGCGAACCCAGACAGGTGGCCAACTGAATGCGTTGCGCTTCGCCGCCGGAGAGCGTGGAAGAGAGGCGGTCCAGCGTCAGATAGTCGAGGCCCACGTCGTTGAGAAACTTCAGCCGCTGGCGGATCTCTTCGAGCACACGGGCGGCCACGGCGCTCTCCTCCGGGCTAAGCTCGAGCTGGTCGAAGAAGGCCTTGGCCTGCGCGATATTCATGCGCACGACTTCCGGCAGCGAGCGTCCGCCCACCCGCACGTAGTGGGCTTCCTTGCGCAGTCGCGAACCGCCGCACTCCGGGCACAGGGTATAGCCGCGGTAGCGGCTCAAGAACACGCGCACGTGGACCTTGTACTTTTTGGTTTCCAGCCAGCGGAAGAAACCTCGCAGCCCGCCGTAACGGCCATCCCCGTTCCAGACAAAGTGGCGCTCGGCTTCGGTCAGTTCGCGATAGGGCACGTCCATGCGCACGCGCCCGCGGGCATGCGCCCGAAGTTCGTCCAGGGCCCAATCGAATTGTGGTTTCGTCCAGGGATCGATCGCGCCTTCGTTCAGGGAGAGGCTCTTGTCGGGGATGACCAGGTCCTCGTCATAGTCAATCGTGTTGCCGAAGCCCTGGCAGTGGGGGCAGGCGCCCATCGGGCTGTTGAAGCTGAACAGTTGCGGCTCGGGCCGCATGAACTCGCGATCGCACTGCTTGCAGGCGTACCGTTCACTGAAGCGGAGGCGCTGGGGCGGATCGGTTCCTGCCCGCTCGAACAGGATTTCGCCGGCCTCCCGGTAGCCGATCTCGACCGCGTCCACGAGTCGCCCGCGCACCTCGGGTCCGAGCACGAGACGGTCCACGAGGACGAACAGCGGCTGCGAGAAATCAATCTCCAGCAGGGACTCGGGCGTTGAGAACTCGAAGATGCGGCCTTGCTGAAAGAGACGGTTGAAACCCTTGCGGCGCAGCTCGAAAAGCTGGTCGCGGATGGCCTGGCTGGCAGAGCGAGCTTCCGACGGCTGCTCGGGAAACCGGACAGGAAATAACACGTACCAGCGCGAACCGGGCGGCTCGCTGAGCATGCGTTCGGCGACCTGATCCACAGTATCGGGCTGGACGCGGCCGCCGCACTGCGGGCAGTAAGTGCGACCGGCGCGCGCCCAGAGCAGGCGCAGGTAATCGTAGAGTTCGGTCGCGGTGGCCACCGTGGAACGAGGATTGCGCGCCGTGTTCTTCTGGCGGATGGCGATGGGCGGGTTGATGTCGGCAATCTCGTCCACGTCGGGCTTTTCCATGCGCTCGAGGAACTGGCGGGCGTAAGCGGAGAGGGACTCGACATAGCGCCGCTGGCCTTCGGCGTAGATGGTGTCGAAAACCAGCGAGGACTTGCCGGAGCCGGAGACGCCGGTCACCACCGTGAGCTGGTTGTGCGGGATATCCAGCGAGATGTTCTTGAGGTTGTGGACCCGGGCGCCGCGGATCCGGATGGCCTCAGTCATACTGCGTTCCCCGGGGCAAGACGGAGCCCCCTTTCTCTCAGCCTAACGCAGGCCCACGCTCTGGTGGGATGGGCGTTCGGGGCGCGATAATGAGACTGTCGGCGGCCGCAAAAACGGCGCCCGTTGGAAAGAGCGATGCTGCGGCTGCGGGTGGAAACGTATTCGGGATACAAGGCCGATGAGCGTCCTCTCCGCTTTACTCTCGGCGAGCGCCGCTACGAAGTTCGCGAGGTCCTCGATCAGTGGTACGGGCCCCACGATACCTGGTTCCGCGTGCGCGCTGATGATGGCTGCTGTTACGTCCTGCGGCATCGCTCGTTCGCCAACGTAGATTTCTGGACTCTGGAGGCCTACCGCAAGTGACAGTTCACGGGAGGGCGTCCAAGATGGCGAGGAAAACGGTTTTTCTGGTGGCGGCGCTGGCAGCCTGCTGTTCGGGGCAGCCGAGTTATCCCCGCCACAACATTACCTTCGGCGCAGGCGGGGCCAGCCCGCGGGCCGGGTTAAGAGCATACTTCACGACGCGCCCGGCGGTGGCCATCTCCTACGGCTACCGGTTCCTGCGCAATTTTCAGGTCGAGACCGGCCTGGACACCGTGTTCGGGGCCGCGGGAGTGCGCGATTATTACGAGAGCCCGCTGGGTCTGGTGCGGATCCGGGACTTCCAGTTCCTGCTGCCCGTGGGGGGCCGCGTGATCCTGCCGCTGGGGGCTGAGCGCTTCCAGATTTTCGGGGGCGGAGGCATCGCCTGGCTGCGCTACGCCGAGCTGATCCGGCAGCCCATCGAGTACCTGCGAATCGAATGCCCGGTGTGTGGCTCCCGCAGCGGGTGGGCGAACTATGCCCTCAGCGGCGTGGCCGTGTTCATGGACCGCGGGCGGCATTTTCGAACCGGCGTGAACGTCAAGATGTATCGCGGCCACACGGAAGGGGATCCGCTGGGGGCTGCGCCCGGCATCCGGACGCGCGATCACTGGTTGCAAATCTTTGGTGAGATCGGCGTGAGCTTCTGACCGCCGCCCTACCTATTTGATTTCAGGGCTGGAGGCCGTGGCCGGCTCAGGTCCGAAATTGTTGCGGATCACCAGGGTCTGGTCCGAGTAAAAGGTCCGGCTCCCGCTGGTGTTGAACTGCACAGGCTCGGCGTGGATGACGTAGCCGGAAGGCGTTGCTTCGAGCCTGAACCGGTACCCGCCTTTCTCGCCCGAGGCCAGATCGCCAGGGATCAAATCGGCGGCTTGGGGACCGGGATTCCCTGCAGTCGGCGGTCCCAGCTCGGCCAGCGAAGCGGCGTAACGCCCGTATTGCGAGTAGTATTGCGCCTGGGCCGTGTGCAGGGTCTTGATGTGCTGAATGGCCGCCATTTCCTGCGAGTACATGCGGGCGCGTCCGAGCTTTGGGGCAGCGATCATGGCGATGATCAGGATGATCGAGATGACGATGAGCAGCTCGATCAAAGAGAAGCCGCGGCTGGATTTCATGTGATGTCTCCCCCGGGGCGGCAATGCGCACCCCTACCTGCTATTATCTTCGACGATGCATTCGCGGCACGCGTGCAATCTTGTGGTCACGCTGATCGGCGTCGTGGGGCTGGCCGGCCAGCCTGTCTGGCCCGCGGCTCCCGCCAGCGTCCGCATCCTGATCCTGACGGGCGCCAGCGACCCTTCCCATAACTGGCAGCAAACCTCTGCCATGCTCGAGCGCATCCTGGGCGCTGCCCGGCGCTTCACCGTCCGCAGACTCGAAGAGCCGCGGGGGATCACCGCGGCCACGCTCGAGGGCTACGACGCGGTGATCGTCAACTACAACGGGCCGCGCTGGGGTTCGGAGACGGAGGCCGCCTTGGAAGCGTTCGTGGCTTCGGGAAAGGGCCTGGTGAGCTTTCACGGCGTCAGCTATGGGCCGTTCCTGGGCACCGAGCAGCGCGGCAGCGGCTGGAGCTACGATCCACAAGCCGCGTGGCCGGCCTGGCGGCGGCTGCTGGGCGCTTTCTGGCCGCCACAGAACATCGGCCACTCCATCCCGCACGCCTTTCGCGTGAGGCTGGTGGATCGCGACCATCCCGTCACGCGCGGCATGCCGCCCGAGTTCACCTTCAGCGACGAGCTCTATCACAAGCTGGAGCTGGAGCCGGGTGTCCGTGTGCTCGGCGTGGCTTTCAGCGATCAGGCGTGGCGGGGCACGGGACGCGATGAGCCGGTCTTCTGGGCGGGCAGCTTTGGCAAGGGGCGCACCTTCCACACCACTCTCGGACATGACGAGGCCGCCATGTACCAGCCGGGCTTTGCGACACTGATGGCGCGCGCTGTGGAGTGGGCGGCGATGGGGACGGTGACGCTGGAAGGCTGGCTGGATCTGGCTCGCAGGGCGGCGGATCCCGTGCGCGTGCTGGTCGTCACCGGCGGGCACGCGTATCCATCCGCTTTTTATTCGTTATTCGAGGGCTACGATGACCTGGTGTGGGCGCACGCCGCAACGGAGCAGGAGGCGTTTCGCCCGAATTTGAAGGACCGCTGGGACGTGCTGGTCTTCCACGACATGCGGGAGGACTTGGGATTGGAAGCGCGGGCCAGCCTGCGGGCTTTCGTGGAGGCAGGCAAGGGCGTGGTCTCGATCCATCACGCGATCGTGGATTTCACTTCATGGCCCTGGTGGTACGAGGAGGTCATCGGCGGCAAATATTTCACCAAGCCGCAAGCGGGCAGGCCGGCGTCCACGTTCAAGGAGGGCGTTGACCTCGTCGTGAGGCCGGTGGCCGAAATGCGATCCCACCCCGTCCTGCGAGGCGTCTTTCCGCTGGTGGTCAATGATGAGGCTTACAAAGGGATGTGGCACTCGCCGCGGATTCAGGTTCTGATGGAGACCGACCACCCGTTGAATGACCGTCCGGTCGTATACATCGGGCCGGGGGGCGGTGGCAGGGCGATCTACATCCAGCTCGGCCACAGCGAGGGTACGCTGCACCACCCTGGCTACCGCCGCCTCGTGCGCAACGCCATTCTGTGGGCAGCCGGCAGGCTGCCCGACCGCCGCCAGCCCCGCTGAGATCCCTTGCCTTATTGGCGGTAGACCGGCACGGGCGCCGGCTGCGGACTCAGAAGCTGAAGTTGCTCCCGCATCCGCTCGAGCGCGCGCACCAGCCCATGAACCTGAACGGTGCCCAAGCCCAGCGTCTGCAAGGCGAGCTGAGCGTGAACCGAGGCCAGACCGAGCTTGAAGGCGAGCCGCTGCTTCCACAGGGCCAGAGCCAGCTCGGATCGGTCCTCGGCGGCGGTCAGCAAGAGCAGCTTCGTGGCCGAGTACAGCCGGTCAAAATCGCGGCTCAGGCACTTGAGGTAACGACGGAAAATCCGCCGCCGCTCGGCCTGGAGCCGTCGCGCCAGGGCCGGGGTGAAGCCAGGTTGTGCGGCGAGAAACTCGTAATCTTCGGGCGCAAACAGCCGTTCCATGGGCCGGTATTTCTCGAGCGAGAAATTGGCCCACCACTCGCCGCTCGGCAAGGCATCCTGGCGGGTTGCCGCCAATCTGCGGAATGCGAACACAAGGGCAGCGGCGATGAACCCGAACAGGATCGCGGCCGCTGGAATCACTGTGCTCATTTGGGTTCTGCCTCCTCGATTCCCGCCGACATAATGCCCTTATCAAACATATCGGATCATTTCCTCAATGATCGCACCAGAACGCTGTTGAGCGCGTTCAGCCGATTGAGCAACTCTTCCTCGGTTTCCGGGCTCCACTGGGGCCGGTGCTCGACGATGATCCGCTCTCCCTCCGGTCGCAAGAAGAGGATCCAAGCCAGCAGTGTGGCGCCCGTGATCGCGACAAGCGCGAGGTTGACCACCGCCCAGGAGCTGGGCCCGACCACGTTGTGGACGAAGTACGCCGCGGCCAGCGTCAGGAAGTAAACCGAGCAAATTGCGCTATGGATGATCGTATTCCGACTGAGCGGGATGGGATAAGAGAGGAAAAAGACCGTGATGCCGAGCAAAAAGAGGGCGAGACTGGTGCAAATGGCGCGGCCGGCGGCGGTAACTGCGTGGATGATGGGGAAGGGATGGGAGCTGCTCAGATCGGGAATCAGCGATGCGAGAGAGAGCATCAATGCTGCTGCTACTATCACGCTGAGCAGCCAGCGACTGAGGGCCGCTATACCCCTGTAGCTTGATAAGGCTGCGCTGTAAAGCTCTACGACGATAAGGACGTAAAACAGCCAAGCGATGGGCTCGGTGGCCACGTAGGTCCACCCGTATGCATTACGCCCGTACGGGAGAATAATGAGGGTGATGCCCCGTGCTAGGACGAAGACACCGTAACCGAAAAAGAACGGGCGTACTCGGTAGAGGCGCCGCCGCAGCAGACAAAGGAGCAGCCACGCCTGTAAGGCGATATTAGCGAGGCGCCATGCGTGCAGGAGCTCTGCGCTTTGCACGTCAGCGCCAGTCTATCATATCGCGCCAAGCTTTGGCAATACCAAACGATCAAACAAAATAGGGGTGGCTGCAATTACGATCAGCGGCCGTCCGGGCAAGGCAGGCAGATCGGGATCGGCTCGGCCTCGGAAGCATTGAGGATCGTAGCGAACCCCAAGGTCTGCAGAACCAACAAGATAGCAAACAGCCAGCGACGCATTTTCTTGACCTCCCTGGTACTTTCCAAAAATGTTTACTACAAACCCCGAGTCTAGTACTCCTACGGCAGATCCTCCAGTCCGCGCAAGAGGAATTTCTCCATTCAGAACAGTTAAACTTCCCCCTTGCCGCGCTCCAGAAAACCCCTTCACCCCCAAAGCCCGCCGTACCGGCCTCGGCCCTTCCGATACAATAGAGGGTTCAGTCCAAAAATGGGAACTTCGGGAAGGCCCGGGAGGTTCGAGCGGGACGCCGTGGCCAACGTATGGCGGCGCACCCTGTCCCAGATCCCGACGGTTTTCGGGCGGCTTGTCTACCTGGCTTCCCTGCGCGATCCCAATACAGGGCGTTACGAGCACTTCGGGCTGGCCCAAATGTTCGGCGAGGACGAGGCCGACCGCGCCCTGCGCCAGAGCCATTGGGAGACCTTCCAGCAATGGCTGGGCTTCGGCTTGGAGCGGCAGAAGCAGGATCTGGATCAGTACCTGGCCGGCTTACACCGCGATCCGCGGGCGATTCTGGAAACCTGGTCCAGGGTCGAGCCGTACCGCAACCTCATCCCGGCCGCGGCCCCGCAGGCGGAACGCCAGCTCTATCTGTCGGATTTGCAGGCGCTTCTGGAGTTGCTCAAGAACGAGTACGGCGTCGCTTGCCCTGATCCAGACGCATAGCCACCCCGGTCACTTGTCCGATCACCTCGACCTCGTCCGGGTAGGAGTAAACTTCCGGATTGCACATGGAAGCGGGGTGGGGCTGGAGGATCAACTGCGATTCGTTGAGGGTGCACCAGCCGCACGCAAAGCCCTTGCGGTGTTCCAGGAAGTAGATGGGCCGCTCGAACTCGTTGGTCCAACCCGTGTTAACGATTCTGCGGCGAGTCTCGTCAATGAGCACGAAGGAGCCGGGTTGAAGCAGGGGATACATGGTCCAGTCCTCCGTGCCGATGAACCCGTAGCGGTGGTTCTTGAGGTCGAGACCGTTCAATAGCATCAGGGGGAGCTTGCCCCAGCGCTGGATCATGCGGCTCAGGTAGGTAGTACGGCGCCAGTCCAGACCCGGATCCAGGGACAGAGGCAGTTGGACTTCTCCGTGCCCGTCCGTGTCAAAGCCAACCGTATGGGTGCGCTCAATCTGGATGCTCATGGCGTCGGCCGGCATCTGGGAGATGTCCACGCCGTACCACTCCATGACTTCGTGGATGTCGAGGCGGTAGATGGTGCAGAGGCTGTAGAGGCGGTAGATGCTGGGGACGGTGCCTTTATTCTCGATGTCGGCGAGGCGGCTCAGAGCGATAATGAATTCGTCGTTCTTGTGGCGTTCGGCGATGCGGAGGCTGGCCTCCTCGACGTCGCGGTAACGCAGGTTGAGCCGTTCACGCGCCCGTTTGAGCTTCTGCCCGGCCTCCTGCATGTCGAGTCCGTGGGCCGGCCGGGGACCGGCGCTGCCGGGCGGCTGGCCGCAGTGTTAGGATGTTCTGGAATTGAATTATAGCGATCCCGGTTCCGAAGAGCAAGAAAAAGCCTCGCGGTCTGTTCCGAATTCGGAACAAACCCCAAATCGCGCCGAACCCGCCCGGGTCATCGTCGGCATTACCGGCGCGAGCGGCGCCATCTACGGGATCCGTCTGCTCGAACGCCTCCGTCGTCCCGGCGTCGAAATCCACCTGCTGGTCAGCCGTTCCGGCATCCGGACCGTGGAGATGGAAACGGGCTTGCGCCTGCCCGACCTGCGAGCCATGGCCGACGTACACTATCCCATTCATGACGTTGGCGCCAGGATCGCTTCGGGATCCTACCCTGTCCACGGCATGGTGATTGCCCCCTGCTCGATCCGCACCATGTCGGCCATCGCAGCGGGGCTGAGCTCGAACTTGCTGCTGCGCGCCGCCGACGTTACCCTCAAGGAGCGTCGCAGGCTCATTCTCATGATCCGGGAAAGTCCGCTCCATCTCGGGCACTTGCGGACTATGGTGGCGCTGGCCGAGATGGGCGCCATCATCGCCCCGCCCATTCCCGCGTTCTATCATCGCCCGCAGAACGTGATGGATCTGGTGGACTATTCCGTCGAGAGGGTCCTCGATCTTTTGGGATTGCCCGCGCCGGATGCGCGCCGCTGGGATCCCTAGCTCACTTCCGCAGCCGGGCCGGTCGCGAGCTCGTCGGCAATTTGCCGGGCGATGTCCTCGACCCGGGCGGCCAGCTCTTCCGATAGCCCGGCCCCGAAGACCAGGGGCCCCCGGACCACGATTCCGTAGAAATGAATGGAGTCCGGGAGGGGCAGGCCCGCGGCGCGCGCCAACCCGAGCGCCGCACCAAAGCCGATGGCGTGGGAAGGCGGCCCGGAATCCGTCGTCACGTCTTCCATGGTGGCCCGCACGACGGTTCCGGGCGGTGCTTCCCAGTCCACGAGCGCGTCCACTACGACCGCGCGCCGGTAGCCCGCCATGCGCTCGACCACTTCCATCGGGGAGGAACAAATCTCCTCGAGATCCCAGTCCTCGGGGTTGTCCAGGAGCTGGTAAATGCGGCGGGCTACGATCGCGCCCACCCCGTCGTCACCGCACAGCGTGTTCCCGGCGCCAACTAGCAGGTTGCGCCGCTTCTCAGCACCCTCGCCGGCGGACCGCGATGCGGGTTCCATCCGAGTCAATGACCTCGACTTCCAAGGGCATGGCGCCCGGCAAGCTGTGCGTGGCGCAGGCAAAGCACGGGTCGTAAGCGCGGAAAGCCATTTCGATCCGGTTCAGCACGCCGTCGGTGATCTCAGCGCCGCGCTTGATCAGGCCGAAGGCAGCCTTGCGAATGGACATGGCGATGGGGGCATGGTTATTGGTTGTGCCAACGATCAGGTTGACCCGGCGCAGCAGCCCCCGCTCGTCGGTCACGTAGTGATGGTACAGGGTGCCGCGCGGCGCCTCGACGCAGCCGACGCCTTCATCCGGTGTGGCGGTCGGGATGTTCCGGATTTTGTCGCTGAGGATTTCCTCATCGCGCGCCAGCTCGGCTGCCCGCTCGGCGGCGTACACCAGCTCGATGACGCGCGCCCAATGCGTGGCCAGGGTGTGGTGCACGGGCTTGCCGCCCAGCGTGGAATACATCCTTTCGTACTCCTGCTGGGCCAGCGGGGTAGCCATGCCGTCGGCGGCGTTGAGGCGGGAAAGCGGGGTGGCGCGATAGACGCCCGAGTCCTTGCCATCCACGAACCCCTTCCAGCCCACCTTTTTGAGGAACGGGAACTTCAGGTAGGACCAGGGCTCGACGTGCTCGCCCAGCACCTCCAGGTAGTCCTTGGGATGGAACTTCACGAATTCCTTGCCATCGGGGTCCACTACCCGGATCATGCCGTCATAGAAATTGACCTTGTTGTTGGCGTCCACCGTGCCCATCGAGTACGTGCGGTGGGTGAACGTGTCGCTCAGGATCATGTCCACGTAGGCCGGGTTCTTCAGAACCACGTTTTCGATCACGCCGAGGGTGAACTTGGCGAACTCGACGAAGTAATCGGTGTGACCCAGGATCTCGTCGCGCTCCTCGCGGGTCAGCGGCTTGGCCATGCCGCCCGGCAGCGCCGTGACAGGGTGAACGTACTTGCCCCCAATCAATGCCACCGTACGGCCCGCACGCTTGCGCAATTCGATGACTTTACTGCCCGCCTCCAGGCCGACCTTGCGGATCACTCCCAGGATGTTCCGCTCGGCAGGAGGCGCGTCCGGACCGACCACGAAATCGGGTCCGCCCAGAGCGTAGAAGTGAAGGGTGTGATCGGAGACGAAGAAGGCCGAGTACAGCAGCTCGCGCAATTTTTTGGCGGCCGGCGGCGGCTCGACGTGATAGACCGCATCGCAGGCCTTGACGCTGGCCATGTGGTGAGCTTCCGGACAGACGCCGCAGATTCGCGTGGTAATGCGCGGCATTTCCTCCACCGGACGCCCGACGCAGAACTGCTCGAAGCCCCGCAGCTCGGGGACCTGGAAGTAGCAGTTGGCCACTTCGCCGTCGTCGTTGAGGAAGATGGTGATCTTGCCGTGCCCTTCCAGCCGCGTAATGGGATCAATCGTGATGGTCCGCATAGCCCCTCCTCATGCTGTGACTTGGGTTCGCTTGCGATGCAGCAAGGAAGCCGGGACGCTGAAGCGATACAAAGTCCCGGCCGGATCCGGAATCTGATCGAGAATCCGCTGCACTTCTTCGGGATCCTGCGAGTCAATCACGCTGGCCAGAGCGCTGATCATTTTGGCGCCCTGGTCCATCACGTTGGGCGGCGGGCCGTAGCAGCCGCGGCAGGGCATGTTCGCTTTAACGCACAACGCGCCGCAGCCGCTGCGCGTGGCCGGACCCAGGCAGATGATGCCCTGGTCGAGCAGGCACTGGTTGGGGTCGGGGACGATTTCCCACGGCCGGTAGAAGCGCTTGATCCGCTTCTCCTCCCGCTTGCGCCCGCACTCGTCGCAGCAGGTCTTCTCGCCCGCTCCGATCACCGATCCCGGCGGGGGCAGGGGCGCCCCGGTCATGATGGCGCTGAGCACGTTGACGATCTGGGGCGCCTGCGGCGGGCAGCCGGGGATGAAGTAATCCACGGGGACCACCTGGGCGAGCGTGCGTACCTCCTCGTAAAATTCGGGGATTTCGAGCTCGCCCTCGGGCACGTGGAAACGCGGCTGCGGCCGCACGCCATTTTCGTTCACCGTGCTGGGCGAGCGGTGATAGACCCAGTCCAGGATTTCTTCTTTCGTGGTCAGGTTGGCCAGGCCGGGAATGCAACCCTCGGTGGCGCAGGAGCCGAAAGCGACCAGCACCTTGGACTTGCGCCGCAGCAGCCGCGCCATGGCTTCGTTTTCGCTGGTGCGGATGGCGCCGTTGAACAGGCACAGGTCAATGCTGCCGTCTTCCATGGCCTGGACGTCCTTGTACTTGAAGTCCATGGCGCAGGGCCAGAAGACGATGTCGAAGAAGGCGGCCACGTCGAGGATTTTTTCTTCCACGTCGAGCACGGCGATTTCGCAACCGCCGCAACTGGCCGCCCAGTAGAGAGCCAGTTTGGGTTTGCTCATGCCCGCACCTCCTCGAGCTGGGGCTCAGCGACGGCCGCGGGCGCCTCCTCGAGCTGGAGCGGTCCCAGCGCCCGGACCTGCTCGGTGAACTCGTTGGCCACCCGCGCGAATTTTTCGCCCTCGCTGGCCGAGATCCATTCCAGGCGCAGGCGCCGCTCGTCAATTCCGAACTCTCGGAGCACGCGCTTGAGCAGCAGCACGCGGCGCATGGCCTTGTAGTTGCCCTCCTGGTAGTGGCAGTCGCCGGGATGGCAGCCTGCCACCAGGACGCCGTCCGCGCCCAGTTGAAACGCGCGCAGTACCAGCGTGGGATCCACGCGGCCGCTGCACATGACGCGGATCGTGCGCAGGTTGGGAGCTGATTTCATCCGGCTGACGCCGGCCAGATCAGCGCCCGTGTACGAGCACCAGTTGCAAAGGAAGCCCACGATGCGAGGCTCAAATCGTTGCTGCTGGTTCATGGCTCCTCCTTGTCAGCGAACCGCCAGCAGACCTTCCAGTTCCGCGTGCAATTGCAGGTCGCTGAAACCGTAACCCGTGATGGCGCCCGCCGGACATGCGGCCACGCAGGTGCCGCAGCCCTTGCACAAGGCAGAATTCACGCGCGAAACGTTCTTGTCCTCGAGGTATTCGATGGCTTCATAAGGACACAAGGCGTTGCAGACCCTGCATCCGCTGCAATACTCCTCGTTGATCTCGGCGCGCACCGGATCCATTTCGACCACGCCTTTGGCGATGGTGGCCAGCATGCGGGCGGCGGCGGCACTGGCCTGGGCCACCGTATCGGGAATATCCTTGGGCCCCTGCGCGCAGCCGGCCACGAACAGGCCGTCGGAGGAAGTCGCCACCGGGTCCAGCTTGGGGTGGCGCTCCAGGAAGAAGCCGTCCGGGCTGCGGCTGAGGCCAAAGAGCCGCGCCACCCGTTCGGCGTCGCGGCGAGGCTCGATCGCGTTGCACAGGATGACCATATCCACCGGGATCTCGCGGAGCTTCCCGATGAGCGTGTCCTCGCAACGGATGAGCAGGGTCCCTTCCTCCTGCTTGGACCAGCCTGCCTGGACCACCTCGGCTACCTTGCCGCGGATCACATTGACGCCCTCGTGCAGCACGCGGGAATAGAACTCCTCGTAGCCTTTGCCGAAGGCGCGCATGTCAATGTAGAAGTTGTAGACTTCGGCCTCCGGGCAGCGTTCCTTGATCAGGTGCGCGAACTTGAGCGCGTACATGCAGCAGACGCGCGAACAGTAGCGGTGGTAGTTCTCGTCGCGCGAACCCACGCAGTGGATGATGCCCACGGCGCGCGGCGGCTGGCCGTTCTTCAGGCGGATCTGGCCGCCGGTAGGCCCCGTCGCATTGAGCATCCGTTCGATGTCCAGGGCGGTGTAAATGTTGTCCAGCCGGCCGTAGCCGTACTGGGCCATGACCGAGGCGTCGAACAGGTCGTAGCCGGTGGCCACCAGGATCTGGCCCACTTCGATCTCCAACTCCTGGTCCGTCATCTCGTGGTTGACGGCTTTGGCCTCGCAGACCTCGACGCACTTCTGGCAGCCGTTGGTCTTGAAATGGATGCAGCTTTCGCGGTCAATGCGAGGGACTTTCGGCACGGCCTGCGGCGTCATGACGTGGATGGCCGTGTTCGGACCGAGCAGGAACTCGGGCGGCTTGCCGCGGTAGTCCTCCGGTTCGAACTTCATGTGCCCGGTGGGGCAGACGTGCGCGCAGGCGCCGCAGGCCACGCAGGCTTCCGACTCTTCGTGGAAGGGCGTCACCACCTTGCGCTTGATGCCGCGGTCTTCGTAACCGATGGCGCACGCCCCCACCACTTCTTCGCAGATGCGCACGCAGCGCAGGCAAAGGATGCAAGCATCGGGCGCCTCGTCACGCATTTCGCTGATGAAGCGCGGCTTCTCCAGTCCCACCTCGGCCGCCAGCTTCTGGACGATGGGGACGTTGGGCCAGCGCGCCATCATCAGTTCGACCACCACGCGCCGCGCCTGCCGCACATGATCCGTGTCGGTCTGGATGACCATGCCCTCTTCGCAGGGGGTGTTGCAGGCGGTGACCAGTTCGTAGCCGCGCGGGCGCTGGACCTGCACGGTGCAGATCCGGCAGGCGCCGAAGGGCTTCAGCCACGGGTGGTAACAGAGCGTGGGAATCGGGATCTCCAAAAACCTGGCCGCTTGCAGAATCGTGGTTCCCTCGCGGACCTCGGTTCGGGTTCCGTTGATCGTCAGTGAGATCATGTTCACCCCCTCATTCCACGATCACCGCGTTGAAGTGGCAGACCTCCACGCATACGCCGCACTTCTTGCACAGCGTCTGGTCAATGCGGTGCGGCTGGTTCTTTTCGCCGAAGATGGCCTTTTCCGGACACTCGCGCCGGCAGACGCCGCAGCCGTGTCCGCGCTCGACGCAGATCACGGGATCTATGCGATAGGTATTGAGCGCGCGGCAGACGTGGGCCGGGCACTTGTGCGCTTCGATGTGGGCCAGGTACTCGTCCCGGAAATACTTCAGGGTGGTCAGCACAGGATTGGGCGCCGTCTTGCCCAGACCGCAGAGCGAGGTCTGCTTGACGACCCAGGCGATCTCTTCCAGCGCCCGCAAATCGTCCATGGTGCCGTGGCCATCCACGATGCGGTTCAGGATGTCCAGCATGAGCTTGGTGCCCTCGCGGCAAGGCGTGCAGGCGCCGCAGGACTCGTCCTGCGTGAAGGCCAGGAAGTAGCGGGCCACGTCCACCATGCAGGTGTCCTCGTCCATGACCACCAGGCCGCCCGACCCCATCATGGAGCCGACGTCCGTGAGGCTCTCGTAATCAATGGGCAGGTCGAGGTAATCGCGAGCTTCCCGCTTGCCGTCGGGTGCGATGTACTCGATGGGCTGGTCCATCATGCCCGCCGGGATGCAGCCGCCCGAAGGGCCGCCCGTCTGCACGGCTTTGAACTTCTTGTCGCCCGGGATGCCGCCGCCGATGTCGTAGATGAGCTGGCGCAACGTGATTCCCATGGGGACTTCCACCAGCCCGGTGTTGCGCACCTTGCCCACCAGCGAGAAGACCTTGGTGCCTTTGCTGCGCTCGGTGCCAATTTGCGAGTACCACTCCCAGCCGTGCAGGATGATGGGCGGCACGTTGGCCCAGGTTTCGACGTTGTTGATGCAGGTGGGCTTGCCCCACAGCCCGTACTCGGCCGGATAAGGCGGGCGTGCGCGGGGATCGCCCAGGCGCCCTTCCACCGAAGCGATCAGGGCCGTTTCCTCGCCGCAGACGAAAGCGCCAGCGCCGCGAGTGACGGAAATGTCGAAGTCGAGGCCGGAATCCAGGATGTTTTCGCCCAGCAGCCCGTACTCGCGCGCCTGCTGAATGGCGATCTGGATACGCTCCAGCGCCAGCGGATACTCGTTGCGGATGTACACCACGCCGTAACGCGCGCCGATGGCGCGGGCTCCGATGAGCATGCCTTCGATGACCGAGTGCGGGTCGGATTCGAAGATGGAGCGGTCCATGAAGGCGCCCGGGTCGCCCTCGTCTCCGTTGCAGATGATGTATTTGGGCTCGCCCTTGGCCTGCCGGACCTTCTGCCACTTAACGCCAGTGGGGAAGCCGGCCCCTCCGCGCCCGCGCAGTCCGGACTTGGTGATCACCTCAATGATCTGCTCGGGCGTCATCTCGGTGAGTGCCTTGACCAGCGCCTGGTAGCCGTCGCGCGCAATATAGTCCTCGATCTTCTCGGGGTCAATCAGTCCGCGGTTGCGCAAGGCGATGAGGCGCTGGTGCTTGAAGAAGGGAATGTCGGACATTTTGGGGATGGGCGCGGCGGCTTCGGGCGGCTTGTACAGCAGCTTCTGTACCGGCCGGCCTTTGATGAAGTGCTCTTCCACGAGCAGCGGGACGTCCTTGGCCGAAACCTGCTGGTAGAAGATTCCATCCGGCTGCACGACCATGAGGGGGCCGACGGCGCAGAAGCCGTTGCAGCCTGTGGTGACGATCTGGATCTCGTCCTGAAGGCCGCGTTTGCGGATTTCGTTTTCGAGGGCGTCGCGCACTTCCAGGGACCGGTTGGAGACGCATCCCGTCCCGGCGCAAACCATGCAATGGACGCGATAAGGCATGGCTCCTCCTCACATCACCCGCTCGCTGCCCACAGCCAGGGCATAGCGGTCGGCGATCTTTCCTCCCACGATGTGCTCGGCGAAGATTTCCTTGACCTTGCCCTCGGTCAGGTCCACGTACTTGACCGGGGGCTGGCCGAGCACCTCGACTGTCATCATGGGTTCGCGACTGCACAGGCCGGCGCAGCCGGAGGTCGTGACCAGCACGTCGTGCAGGTTGCGTTCCTCGATCTCGCGCAGCACGGCGGTCATGATGTTGCGCCCGCCGGCGGCGATCCCGCAGGTGCCCAGGTGCACGGTGATCTTGACGCGTCCGGCTCCTTCGCGCAGCAGGGTGGCGCGGCGGGCTTGCTCGCGGATGCGCGCCAGGTCCTCGATCTTAAGCTTTGGCATGTGCCGCCTCCTGCTTCTGGTAACGCTTGATGATCTGATCCACCTTGGACACGGTGACCTTGCCGTAGAGATCCTGTCCCACGGTGACCACGGGCGCCAGCCCGCAGCACCCCAGGCAGCGCACCTGTTCCAGGCCGAACATGAGGTCGGGCGTCGTCTGCCCGGTTTTGATGCCCAGCTCACGCTCGAACTTCTCCAGGATCTTCACCGCGCCCTTGACGTGACAGGCCGTACCGAGGCAGACCGAGATGGGATGCCGGCCTTTCGGTTTCAGGCTGAAAGCGCGGTAGAAGGTGGCCAGGCTGTAAGCCCGGCTGAGAGGCACGTTGAGCGTGCGTGAAAGGTACTGGAGGACGTCCTTGGGCAAGTACGTGTACTGTTGCTGGACGTCCTGGAGCATGGCGATCAGGGCGCTTTTCTGGCCCCCATGCTGCCGGATGATGCTCTCAATGGTTGCCAGATCCATGACTGACCTCCTGCCTGCTATCGCGGTGCAAGGCGCGCAGCGCTTCCGCCAGCGCCCGGCGCAGAGCCGAGATGGCGGCAGGGCTGTGGGGCGCCACGTCCCCTAGGCTGCGCCGGAATTCCGCCGTATCGAAGCGGGTCGAGAAATCTGCGCCGCGATGTTCGTAGGAGAACTCGATCTCGGGATGTCCGGCCGCCAAGGCGAGCAAAGTAGCCGCCACATCGCCCAGCGGCTGGCGGTCCGGGTGACTCAGTTGAAACTCCGCCCTGACCGTGGTTCCGACGCCGGGCTCGGACTCGATGCGCAGGCTTCCGCCAGCCATGCGAGCGGCCTGGTCCAGAAGCGCCAGTCCCAGGCCCACGGGCCGCGTCTGGCGCGTGGTGAAGAAGGGGTCGGCGGCGCGCCGGGCGACTTCCTCCGGCATCCCCGAGCCGTCGTCGCGAACTTCCAGGACGAGCCGGTCGCTCGCGGGATCTTCCGTCACGCGGATGTCCACGCGCCGGGCGCCCGCGGCGATGGAGTTTTCAGCCAGGTCGAGCATGTGCAAGGCTAGTTCCTCCATGGCTCACTCGCCCCTTCGTTGCCCTCGTTCACCACGCAGCGGCCCTCGCGGCGGGCGAAGGCCTGTCGCAGTTCGTCCACTGTAATCCGCTGCAAGCGGAAGCTCGTTGTGCAGGCGCCGATCTGCTCGGGCCAGTGGGCGTCCGAAGAACGCACCACGGCAAGGGCGGCGCATTCGGGCCAACGCTTGCGGAATTCGGCCGCGGGCATGTGCGGGGAAAGCTCCACCGCGTCCAGCGCCAGGTCCGGCGGAACGAACCCCAAGTGGCCGAGAAGGCCGAACGCTTCGCGATCGGCATGGGCGGCGATGGCCAGCCCGCCCAGTGTGTGCACGCGCTGGACGATTTCGCTGACGCTCATCTCGGTGGCGCCCGCCAGCAGGCGTGGCTCGAATCCGAGCACGTCGTGGTCTTCGTTGACCAGGACCTGAAGCCCGAAGATCTCGGGCTGGTTCTCGCCGGGGAGGCGCTGGTAGACGACCTCCTGCATGGCCCGGGCCGCCTCCAGGTCGCCGAAGATGGCGAGGATGTGAACCTCCTCGCGCGAAGTGATCTCCATGGCGGGCAGAACCGCAAGGCGAGTCTGGCGCGCTGCGCCCACGACGGCCGGGATGTTGCCTGCGGAGTTGTGGTCAGCCACGCCGATGGCATCCAGGCCTCGCTCGAGCGCCGCGGCGACGATCGTGCGTGGCGCCATGCTGAGATCGGCGCAGGGCGACAGGCAGGTGTGCACGTGCAGGTCGGCGCGCCAGACTCGCATCATGCCCCCCCACGAAGACCGAGCGCGTACAGCCGTCCCGCCGCTTCAAAAGCGGGCAGCGACGTGCGCAGGACGGTGACCTTGTGTTCGCGGGCGCGTTCCAGCATGTCGGAATCGGGATTGCGCCCGTTGACCAGCAGTACAACCAGTTCTTTGAGCGCCGCCACCGCGGCGACGTTGGAATGGGTTTGCAGCGTCAACCACAGGGCACCCGGCGAGGCATGAGCCATGACGTCGCTCAGCAGGTCCGAGGCGTAGGCGCTGGTGACCTCGCGATCCGGATCCGCCTGGTTGAGGACCTCCAGCCCCAACGCCTCGACGATGCTGCGTACCGTCATCGGCATGCCTCCTCAAGCCAGGGCGGTGTGCCGGTTCCGTCGAGCGTGTTCGGCGGCCAGCACGACGCAGTCCTCGATCACGGCGCGTCCCTGCACAACGTCTTCGGCGAAACTGTGGCAGGTGGGCGCGCCGCAGGCGCCGCAGTCAATGTGCGGCAGCGTCTCCAGGATCTCTTTCATGCGTGCGCGTTTCTCGATGGCCCGCGAGATTTCGGCGTCCAGCGGCGGGAACGGTTGCGGCGAGAAGCGCCCGGGCAGGGAGAAGTAGCCCAGCCGATAGAGCCGCTGGATCTCCTCGCGGGAGCAGCCGGGCTGGCGCCCGTAGCGATCCACCAGGTGCAGGATCTTGCTGCGCGCGAAGTAAGGATTCTCGACGGTCAGCGGGCCAGAGCAGCAGCCCTGCGGGCAGGCGTGACACTCCAGATACTGGAGTTCGCCCAGCTTGCCGTTCTCCACGTCCTCGAGGATGCGCGCCACGTCGCGCAGCCCGCCCACGGCCAGGGTGTCTTCGGTTCGCAGACAAGCCGCCTGACCGCCCAGCACGGGCCAGCCCAGACCCAGTCCCTTGACGGCCTCGGCATCTGCGGGTTGCTCGGCCTCGCGCGACACCGCGGCCAACAGCGGCTGATAGATATCGGAGATCGCGATGGCCCCGTCCAGATAGGAGGCGCGCTTGCGCGGCGGGTATTCGACGGCTACGATCTTGGCGGGGCAGGGAGTGAGATAGATCACGCCGATCTCGTCCATGGGCAAGCCCAGCTCCCGCGCCTTGCGATTCTTGATCTCGCGGGCAGCGATCTCCATGGGCGAGTCAATGGGCACGAGCTGGTCCACCAGAGCGGGGAAGCGGGCCTGCACGAGCCGGACCACAGCAGGGCAGAAGGGCGAGATCAGCGGCAGCGGGCCGCGATAGTCGGCCAGGAACTCGTCAATGGCGACGCTGACGGCTTCCGTGGCCCAAGTCAGATCGCAGGCTTCATCAAAGCCGATTCTGGTGAGCGCGCGCAGGATGGTGCCGGGCAGGATATCGCGGCGGAACTGGCCGTAGATGGCGGGCGAGGGCAGGGCGATGGTGTACTTGAATCGGGCGAAGTCGGTGAAGGAACCGGTCAGGGGCTGGATGGCGCTGTTGGGGCAGGCGCGCACGCACTCCCCGCAGTCAATGCAGCGATCCTCGAGGATGACGGCGCGCCCCTGGCGGATACGAATCGCCTCGGTGGGGCATGCGCGCATGCAGGACATGCGCCCCCGGCAGCGTTCCGGGTTCACGCGCACCGAGCGAAGATCATCGCCCATGGCTCAAAGCCGTATCCTGATATCCAGTTCCGTACCCTGTCCGACCACCGATTCGATGCGGAACTCGTCCGCATTCTTGCGAATGTTCGGCAGCCCCATCCCGGCGCCGAAGCCCATTTCGCGAATTTCCTCCGATGCCGTGGAGTAGCCTTCCTGCATGGCCAGCTCGATATCGGGGATGCCGTCGCCTTCGTCGCGCACGAGCAGGCGAATCTCCCGGGGGCTGACCTGCAACTCCACGGTGCCTTTGCGCGCGTAGAGCACGACGTTCATCTCCGCTTCGTAAGCGGCAATGGCCGCACGGCGCACAGTCGCCGGGGGAATCCCGATCTCCTTGAGAATCTCTTTGATCGCGGTGGAAGCTCTCCCGGCATTGGCAAAATCCCTCCCCCGGACCTCAAACTGTTGTGTGAAGACGGACGCTCCCGGCATTCTGGGGCTGTTCCTGCTCCGGTTGCCCGCGCAGGCCCGCGGCCCAAAGCCGGCCGCAGGCTTCGAACATGGTCAACCGCGTGGCCAGCAGCGGGATTCCCTTAATCCTGGCCAGTTCGATCGCTTCCCTGTCGGGAAGCTTGCCGCGGACAAAAACGATGGCTTTGATGTCGGCCACGTCCGCGGTGCGCACGGCCTGAACGTTGGTGAGGCCGGTGAGCAGAACCGACCCGGGCGTGGCGAAAGCCAGCACGTCGCTCATCAGATCGGCGCCGCAGCCGGCGACGACCTCCTGCTCGAGGTCCTCATCGCCGCTCAGAACCTCACAGTTCAGGATCCGGCGAATTTCCTCCAGCCTCATGACGTCACCCGCTTGACCACTTGCTTGCCCAGCCAGATGGTGCGGTTGCGCGGCACGCGCGTGGCCGGGCACACGTTCCAGCACTGGCCGCAGCCGGTGCACTTGGTTTCGTCCACATAGCGCGCATAGCGCCGCACGCGGACCTTGAAGTTGCCGATGTAGCCGGAGACCCCGGTGACCTCGCTCAGCGTGAGCAGTTTGATGTTGGGCCGGTGCCCGACGGAAACCATCTTGGGCGTGAGAATGCAGGCGGCGCAGTCCAGGGTCGGAAACGTTTTGTCGAAGACGCCCATGCGCCCGCCGATGGAAGGCTCACGCTCGACCAAATAGACGGTGTGTCCGGCCTCGGCCAGCTCGAGCGCGGCCTGGATGCCTGCGATGCCGCCGCCCACCACCAGGACGTTGGGATTCACCGGCGCGCGCAGCGGCTCCAGCGGCTGATGGAGCGCCACCCGCCGCACCGCGGCCAGAACCAGGGCCTTGGCTTTCTGCGTGGCCATGCGCGCGTCGTCGTGAATCCACGAGCAGTGCTCGCGAATGTTCGCGATCTGGACCAGATAGCGGTTCAGGCCTGCCTTGGCGGCGGCGTTGCGGAAGGTCAGCTCGTGCATGAGCGGAGAGCAGGCGGCCACCACGACGCGGTTCAGGCCCAGTTGCGCGATGTCGTTGCGGATGAGGTCCTGGCCCGGATCCGAACACATGAATTTGTAATCGCGGGCGACGACCACGCCCGGCGCCGAGCTGATGAACTGGCGCACTTCGTCCACCTTGACGGTGGAGGCGATGTTGGCGCCGCAATGGCAGATGTAAACCCCGATGCGGACGTTGCCGTTTTGCTGCATCGCAGGCACCTCCTAGGCGGTTGCCACGCCCAGCTGGAAGGGGATCAGATTCCTTTGCAGGCCCAAAGATTTCTCCTCGCATCCCAGCGCCAGTCCCAGCAGTTGCGTGAAGAAGAGAACCGGCACGCGATACGAGGTCTTGAACGCTTGGTTGACCTGGTCCTGGTAGAGTTCCAGATTCACCTGACACATGGGGCAGGTGGTGACGATGCACTCGGCCCCGTTTTCGACGGCGCAGGAGAGCAGTTCGCGCACCAGATCCAGCGCCACATCCCGGAAGGTGGTCATGAGCATACCGCCGCAGCAGCGCGTCTTGACCGGGTAGTAGACGGGTTCGGCGCCCAGCGCGCGGAAGAGGCGATCCATGGTTTCCGGGAACTCGGAGTGATCGAAGCCCCGCTCGGGCCGGACGATCTGGCAGCCATAGTATGGGGCCACGCGCAGCCCATCGAGGCGGCGGGAGGCGGCCGCCGCGATCCGCTCGATGCCGACGTCGTTGACCAGCACGTCCAGAGGATGACGGACCGTGACATTGAGCCGATAGCTGAGACCGGCCTTGGCGAGCAGGGCGTCTACTTTCTGGCGCAGTTCAGGACTTTCGGTAAGGTAGCGATTCGTCTTCAGAAGGACGGTGTAGCAGGCGCTGCAAGGCGCGATGAGATCGCGCTGCCCGTCGCGCCCGGCCAGGGCCAGGTTGCGCGCGCTGACCGCCAGCGAAGTGGTCTCGTCCACGCTCATGTAAATGGTTGCGCCACAGCAGTTCCAGTCCTCGAGCGGGCGGAGACCCACCCCGAGGGCCTGGAATACCGCACGAAGGCTTTCGTCATACTGGCGGGCAGCGCCTTCCAGACTGCATCCCGGATAGTACAGGTATTCCATGCCCACCTCCTCAAACCGCCTTTTCGGGCAGTTGACCGACGGCCCGGTAGCCGATGGCGCCCGGCACGAACTCCAGCGGCGCGGCTTCGCGCGGCAGCTCCAGCGTTTTCGCCGCGTCAATCATCTGGCGGATTGCGGAAACGCCGTGAATGCGTTTCGGCCAGAGGGCGAGCCTTCCCCGGCGGTACATGGCCCATCCCAGTGGCAGCATGCGCAACAGTTGGAGCGGATCCCGGCGAAGCTGGAAACGCAGGAGCAGAAGCAGCTCATGGTTGCGGCCATAGCGATAAAGCAGCCTCACAAAGCTGTTGGAAAGCAGATAGACCGGGAAGCGATCCGGGTAGAGTTTCTTTTCCATGGCGACGCGTTTGAGCGCGTACAGCAGGTCGGTGATCTTGATTTGCTGGGGGCACCGGGTGGTGCACATGTAGCAGGAAGCACAAATCCAGATCGAGCGGCTGTGCAAGATCTCTTCGATCATGCCCGCCCGGAAAAGGGCGATCATCATGCGCGGCGAAAGATCCATGGCGTAACTGACCGGACAACTCCCCGTGCACGTACCGCACTGCAAGCAACGGGACAGGCGGTCTCCTCCCGGGACCAGTTCGACCTGCTTGAGGAAGGTTTCCCGGAGTTCCCGCTCGCGAGGGGGTAGCGCGCCGGGCAGGCGGTGGGATTGCCTGATCATGTGCCCTCCTCGGACCGCCGAAATTTTTTTCTTGGCGGCCGGAACTTCCAGACAGTATAATAATCGGGGCGGCAAAAGGAATCAAGGGTATTAAGGTCATTTTTACGAAAAAAGTGGTACCCGGGAGCTAACAGATCTTAGAGTCTGAAACTCCGCTCGCGGAGGCCAGACTTAGTGACTGGTAAGTCGAGCAGCGAGGTTCTTGCGAGACGGCCAAAGCCCGATTCCGGGCAGCCGCGCGTAGCCAGCGGTCGCCGGGAGCTTGGAAGCTCGTATCAAGCGGCGCAAGGGGGGGACAGATGCTCGTTTGCTCGCGAGCCTGCGCTTACGCCGTGAAGGCCTTGGTTCGCCTGGCGCGCGAGGGGCCGGGCGCGCCGCTGAAGGCCCGTGAGATTGCCGCCAAGGAAAACATCCCGTACGCTTTCTTGGCCAAGGTTCTCCACCAGTTGGTTCGTGCGGGCATTGTAAGTTCCAGCCCCGGGCTAACGGGAGGTTTCCGGCTCCGGGTGCCTGCGTCCAAGGTTGCTTTGATTGACGTCGTGGAGGCGGTGGACGGGCTTGGCCAGTTCCGGCAATGCTTTACGGGGATTGCAGAGTGCAATGAAGCGTCGCCTTGTCCGATGCACGCTTCCTGGGAGAAAGTGAGGTCCGAAATCTTGCGGTACCTCCGGGAGACAACGCTCGCCCAGGTGGCTGAGGCGTGGTCGAAAAAAGAGCGTGATGATTTGGGGGCCGTCCGGGCTGCCGGAGCTGCGGGCGCGGCTGGAATTGCGGTAGGGACAGAGGAGCGAGGGAACGGAGCCAAGGAAGGAACTGGCTCGCTGCCCGGGGAGGAAGTCTGGGATGTGCGACAGCCGCTGGATTGAGTGGGCGGGACGAAAGTTTCAGCTAGCGGGATTCTATGACCTTCGTATCCAAGAGTCGCTTATCTGCGCGGCCCTGAAGTCTGAGCCTGGGCCGGGAGGAGGTGGAGCGTGACGCAGTCAGCCGTGTTCGATAGGGGGGCAACGAGCCAGCTCCCGCTGCCCGCGGGCGTGGAGCTAAGTTTGGACAACTTATTCGATTTTCCCGAAGGGCGACGCATCCTCGCCTGTATGCAGTGCGGTATGTGCACGGCGAGCTGCCCTTACGGGGACGTGATGGAGTACCCGCCGCGACGACTGATAGCCATGTTGCGGGCGGGACAAATCGAGAAAGTAATTCGAAGCGAAGCTTTGCTCGGTTGCGTCGCCTGTTACAGTTGCATGGCCAAATGCCCGCGGGGCATCCGACTTACTGAAATTCTGCTGCCCCTGATCAAGGAGCAGGTTTTCCTGAATCTTTCCGAGGTGCCGGCCGAGCTCCACCGCGCGCTGGAGAATACCCTCCGCTACGGCAACCCGTTCGGCGAGCCCTCCCGGAAGCGCGCGGCGTGGGTAAAGACGGCGGGCGTACCGGTAAGAATCCTCTCCGAGAACCCGGGACCGGTGGATGTATTGTGGATCGTGGAGTGTCATAACTCGTACCATCCCCGCGGCCAGGATGTGAGCCGAGCCACGGCGCGGCTGTTTCATGCGCTCGGTATTGACTTTGCCATTCTGGGGAACGAGGAAAAGTGCGCCGGGGAGTGCGCGCGCTTGCTCGGCGAACGGGGGCTGTTCGACACCCTGATGGACTACAACATGGTGGTTTTTTCGCGCTACCGGTTCAACCGGATCGTAACTTCAGGGGTACACGCCTACGACGCTTTTGTTTACGAATACCCCGAGCGCGGCTTCCGTTACCCCGTCGAGCAGACGACTCCTTTTCTGGCGCGGCGCCTGGATCAGTTGCGGCCCATGCTCACGCGCAGGCTGCCGTACGTCGTGACGTACCACGATTCCTGCTGCCTGGGCCGGCACAACGGCTTTTACGAAGAGCCCCGCGCGCTGTTACGGGCGATCCCTGGCATCCGCCTCGTGGAAATGGTGCACAATCGCGTGAACGCGATTTGCTGCGGTGGCGGTGGCGGCGGGATGTGGCTGGACACTTACTTCAAGGCGAAAGGTTACGAGAGGCTTTCGGAGCGCCGCATCAAGGAAGCGGTGGCGACCGGCGCCGACGTGCTGGCGATCTCCTGTCCTTATGAGCTTTCGCGTTTCGAGGACGCGCTGAAGGTGACTGGCTACGACGGGCGCATGGTGGTTCGCGATGTGACCGAGCTGCTGGCGGAATCGCTGTCCTTCTGAACTGTTGGCGCCGGCGCGGTGAGGGAACGAAGAAAGCCGCCGGCGGCAGGTCGCTTTCCGTCAGCGGCCAGGCAAGTGACTGATGCGCAGGGCTCGATCGCGTGGGGTCAGAGCAAAACCGGCCCGTGGGAAGGTCCCGCGTCGCGCTGTTCGCATCTTTCAGTCCGCCGTAGGTGGCGGCAGGAAGTCGAAGTCAATGATCATCTTTTCGGTGAGAGCAGCGATCAGTTCTTCCTGAACCGCTTTGTAGTTCGGATCGCCGGCCAGGTTGTTGAGTTCGCCGGGATCCTTTGCCAGATCATAAAGCTCGATTACAGGCCGGGGTCGCTGGAAGTAAGCGCGCTCGATGGCGGGCGGGAGTTTACCCTCGGCGTGGGCTTGGACGATTTGTTGCCAGCTCGGATCCCGGGCGCTGTCGGTGGGCTGGTATTCCATGTACGGCGTGCAGTTATAGATCAGCTTCCACCGATCGCTGCGGACGCAGCGGCCCAGGTCGAAGCCTGCGGATTTTGTATTCGCCGTGAAAGGCTGGTTACCGTGGTGCAGGCGCTGGGCAAAGATATATTTGCGCGGCTGGTAAGAACCGCCCGTAATCAATCCCAGGAAGCTGCGGCCGGTCATCCGTTCCGGAGGTTTCCCGCCTGCTGCCTCGATGAAAGTCGGCGCGAGGTCCTCGCCCGAGATCAGCGCGTCGGTTACGCCGGTCCGTCCCCGACCCGGCCATCGGACGATGAGCGGCACGTGCAACCCCGGATCGTACAAGGATCCTTTGCCGTGGGGGAACGCCATGCCGTTGTCCCCTGCGAATAACACCAGAGTGTTTTCCTCCTGACCGCTTTTCCGCAGGACTTCCAGGTTTTCAGCCACCAGGGAATCCAGACGCTCGATCTCTCCGCAGTATCGGGCCAGGTCTTCTCGTACCCCCGGAAGGTCCGGCAGATGCGGCGGCAATTCGATCGCCGCAGGATTTACGTGACCGGCGTCTTTGTCCCACACGTGATGGGGATCGCTGAAGTTGATCCAGAGGAACCACGGCGTGTTCCTGGGCACGCGTGAGAGAAATTCGCGGAACCTGGCGGGCGTCTGTCCTTGCGGGCTCACGTCGAGGTAATCCACCCGTTTGTTCCAGGTCTTCAATCCGTATTTCTCGTAGACGCGCTGGGTAATGGGGCCGGCTTTGATCACGCCGTCCAGGTGGAAATACCGGCCGCAAACCCCGGTGTAGTAACCGAGTTCGCGCAGATATTCCGGAAGGCTTTTCACGTCGGGCGGCAGCGGAGTGTTGAAACGCCCTACGCGAACCGCGACCGGCGACTGGCCGGTCATGAACGCCGCACGCGAGGGAACGCATTGCGGGGAAGAGGTGAACATCCTGTCAAAGCGCAGGCCCTCGGCGGCCAGGCGATCCAGGGTGGGCGTGGACATCCACCTGGCGCCGTAAACGCCGAGGTAGGGATAACTGTGATCGTCGGACAACAGGAAAAGGATGTTGGGTTTGTTTTTGGGCTGTTGAAGGATCGCGGGCGCGGCAACGCCGGATAGCAGGCTGCGACGTGTGAGCTTCATAGTCTCATCCCTCGGCGTATTTTACTCTATGCATTTTTCTGGGTAGGCCGGCTGCCAGCGGCTGGCGCGGTTGCGCGCCCGAACCCTGGAGATTGTTGGGCCATGGGTGGATGCCTTCTTCTGCGCACGTGGCTTCGCTGCCCGCGAGGTAGCGTGCAGGCTCACTTACGCCGACGCGACCCAGATGGGGCTGGACCAGGCGAGCTGGCCGTTGGCCTGCACCACGCGAACGTAGTACCAGGTGGGCTCGCCGCCGGGATCCTCGTCGCGCAGAGTGAACTGCGTATCGTAGTGGTCCGCGAACACCAGCCGATGCAGCATGGCCGACTCCTTGGGAAAGTCGCCGGTGAACAGCATCTCCGAACTCTCGCTCAACTGGGCCAGCGTCTGCGTCAGGCTCGTGCGCACGGGCTGCTCGAGGGCGACGGTAAGGCGGGTGTCGGGGCGGCCCTGGATCTTCAGCACCACGGCCTTGGTCGAGATATCATCAATGCGCTCGCGCAGCGCAGTGAATGAACGGACACGAATCTGCTGGGGGCCGGCCTCCAGCACGCGGTCACGCCGACTCTCGTCCAGCGGCCCCGACTGGAAGCAGGTCTGGAAGGCTGCGATCTGACCTCCCTCCACGCTGATCCGCATTTCCCAGTCGCAGACGCGCGTGATGCCAAGCGCCGGCCAGGGTCCCCAACCGAATTCGAAACGCACTAGCACAGGTCGCTCCCAGCTTCGAGCTGACGGGATGCGATCGCAGGGGAAATCGCGATGGAGCACGCGGTTGTTCTTGAGAACTTCCACGCGATCCACCTGATCCCAGCCGCTCACTTGCACCTGGATTTCGCGGTGCCGCGCATAAGGCAGCTCCTCGCCCATCCTGTGGCCATTGAGTGTGAACTCGAGCGCGATCCGGTCCCCGGTGACGGCGTAGCAGCGACGCGCGCGCAGGGCCTCGAAAATGGCGGGCCGGCTCAGCTCCCGCGCCTTCACTGCCGCCAGTCCTTCGCGATAGGCCCCGGGGTAGCCCAGGTGATCGTCGGTGGAAGCAATGACGCCGAGCCGGTGGCCTTGGGAGAGAAAGTATTGCCAGGTGTTGCGAGTCCAGCGACCGGGTTCAGTATGGCGGACGTAAGGGAAGGGCGCGCGGTCGTGCTCGGCGTTGCCCCATTCCGAGTAGACCTCAAGCACAGGCGAAACTGAGGGATCCAGAAAAGCGATGTTGGCGCCCCGGTGGCCTTGCCGGCAAGCAGGGTGGTGAGGGATCAGCAAACATCCTCGCCGGCGGGCGAACTCCTGCCAGCGGCGCAAATCGTCAAACAGCTCGAGCTCGGCATCGAGGTCGGGGAAGAGAATGTGGTAGTCGCCCAAACTGGCCGAGTGACACTCGTAGCCCAGAATGGGGACGAAGCGCCCCGGCGAATCGAACTCGCGCGCCATTCGCACGACCTCGGGCCAGCGCGCTCGCGTGACGGCAAAGCCGTTGATCCACTTGTTTTCAATGGCGTTCTCGTAATGGCCGATGTCGTGCCAGTGGGCGTGAGGCGTGAAGGCAAAGAAATCCAGGTGCTCGCGGGCGATCTCGAAGGTCCGTCGCAGGGAGCCCTGCGCGTAGCCGATCAGATTGTGGTTGTGCAAATCCCCCCAGTAAGTTCGGTAGGGTGACTCGGTAACGGCCTGGCTAGCCTGCCCGGCCGCCGAGGCCAGGCCGCAAGTCACGCCTTGCAGCCATTCCCTGCGGGTCCAGGATTCGACTCTTTCTGACATAGGGTTTCACGCTCCTCCAGGTTTGATTGCGATCGCCAGGCGCCGCGGCTCAGGCAAATCCTCCGGAGCGCGCGGCCGTCAGAGAGCATACGCGTGACCTTCGGGCGTCAGGCCGGAGCGACGCGGGTCGCCGCCCGTCGTGCGCAGGATCTCATAGATACGGCGCTGGAGGTCGCGCACCAGCTCTCTGAGGGCAGGATCCGGGATTTGCTCCACCAGCCTTCCCCGTCGCAGGCCTACTTTGACGTCGCCCAGCAAGTTATGGCGCTGTTCGGGATCCGCGGTGAGATCGTAAAGCTCGTCTTTGTCCCACACACCCAGACTCTGGCAGTAACTGTAGCGAGCGGTGCGCAGACCGACGAGTGTCGGCGTGTAGGGAAAATCGAACTCCCACTCGTACTCGTAGAGAAAGTCGGTGCGCCACGGCGGATGCTCGCCACGCAGCAGAGGAAGCAGCGAGCGCCCATGCATCGGAGAGCGGGGTGTGATTCCGGCGGCCTCAAGAAAGGTGGGCGCCAGATCGAGATTGAGCACCATTTCCTCGCGCACCGCGGGGCGGAACAGAGCCGGCGCCCAGACGATCAGCGGAACGCGGATCGAGGGTTCGTGCATGGACCGTTTGTCCAGCAGACCGTGCTCGCCCCACATATAGCCGTTGTCGCCCATATAAATCACGATCGTGTTGTCTGCAAGCTTGTGTTTCTCGAGCGCCGCCAGGAGCGCACTTACGCTTTCGTCCACCGCCATCAGGCTCCGACAGTAGTTGCGATAGGCCGCCTCGAAGGTCATTTGGTGACCGAACAACCCGTCCACCCCTTGGCGCGAATAGCGTCGCCGCAGGATCCACTCCGGCTTCTGACGGTAGTGCTCTTCGCGAAACGGCATGGTGGAAGGCAGAGGGATCGGATCGCAGGCATACAGATGCCGGTGACGCGGCGCCGGCTGGAAGTCATAGTGCACGGCCTTGTGGGAGAGATAGAGCAGGAAAGGACGGCCAGCCGTTTGGGAGAGGAACTGCTCTGCCTCGGCGGTAAGCACGTCCGTGATATAGCCCCGAACGCGCGTGCGTGTGCCGTTGCGGTTCAATTCGGGGTCGAAATACTCGCCTTGGCCGCGGAAGGATACCCAATGGTCAAAGCCCGGGCGAGGCTCATCGCTCTCTCCTCCCATGTGCCACTTGCCGATGAAAGCGGTACGGTAACCGGCTTCGCGCAGCAGGGCGGGGAAGGTGGGCAGCCTCGGATCGAACGGGGTGAAGTTATCCACGACGCGATGAGCGTGCATGTAGAGGCCGGTCAAAATGCTAGCGCGGCTGGGCGAGCAGAGTGATGTGGTTACGAAGGCGTTGCGGAACAGGACGCCTTCCCGCACTAGGCGATCCATGCCCGGCGTTTTCAGCCATGGGTGACCGAGAGCTCCGGCAAAGTCGTAGCGGTGGTCGTCGGTGAGGATGAAGAGGAAATTGGGCGCCCGTGTGGCGGCCCGGGCAAGGCGGAGCCCCGCGGCGAGGGCCGGAAACATTTGCCTGCGCGTCATTGGATCATAGTGTACACGCGGGCCGGGGAATGCAAGGGGGCCACTTTAAGGAGGCGTTTCGAATCGGGCAGGACGATGACCGCGGGCCGTCGGCAGCCCCCAGACCCGTAGTCTATGCGCCGGCGCGACGAACCGCTACGCTCCCAGTGACGCTTGCGGCGCGTTTCGGCGATGGCGGACTTGCGCAGCGATAGCCTGCTCTCGGCTAAACGGGTCCACGGCTTTCCGATTCAGCGAGGGTTCGTGCCAGGGAGTGGTGGGCGCGTCAGGACTCGAACCTGAGACCTCCTGCGTGTGAAGCAGGCGCTCTGACCAACTGAGCTACGCGCCCAATCCTTTGTTTTCAGTTAGTTACAGGCTTCGCCTTCGCGGCGGTCTCGCACACTTTGGGATTTCTTTGGGGACCCCAACTGAAACTTCCGCTCCCGCGCGTTCCAGCGCCTCAATCGCACGCCGCCGCGCCTCAAGCCGAATGTGCGAGTACCGCTTCAGCATCGCCTGGCTCACCTCACATGATATCAAACATGACCTGAGCGGGGATGCCCGCCTCGGCCAGTTTCGTACAGAACGTGTGGCGCAGATCGTGCAACCGGCAGTTGACCCCTGCCGCGCGGCGTACGGCTTCCCAAGCCCGCTTCAGGCTCCCCACAGGGCGGGCAGGATCAACCGGCCTGCGCCGGTTCGATGCCGGGAAGACATACCAGTCCGGCTTGATCGGACCGAACCAGCGCGCATGCCTCGATGCGTGAAGCTCCACCGCCGCCCGCCGGCGGTTCTCGGCTTCGATCGCCACGGTCTTGCGCGTTGTGCGCGCCGATTCGCGGATGCGCCGGCCACCGACCCAGAACTCATACCACCAGATGCGAGACTGCCGGCGCTCGCCTGTCTTGGGGTCCTTGTAGGGCGGACGAAAGACGCTCACGGCTTACTTCTCCGGTTTGGCCCGTCGCCAGCGCGCCAGCGCGGCCCGGCGGGCCAGGTCGGCTCGCTGCTGCGGGGTTAGCATAGCCATGCGCTTCAAGCCGCCGCGGCGCCCGGGCTTGACAGCGGCAGGATCTTTCGCTTGCCCACAACTTCGACGCGCTTTGTTTGTGTGGTTCGCGTAACGCGCTGCTTCGGGAGATAGGTGATTCGACTGATGCCCACCTCGTATAAAAACTTTTTATCGCCTAAGGTCTTGTCAGACAGGTGCACTCCATGGTAAATACAAAGTCTCAGCCTCGCTTGGCGCCTTGGTTAACCCTCCCGAGAGGGGTACCAGTGGTACCACGCGGGTGCGGGTGTGTACGCGGTGAAGCCCGCTGGGGCTCACAGAGCGTGAGCTGTGCGTTTCCTCAGTTGCGTAGGACACTGACTTACTAGCGTCCTACGATCCACGGCAGGGGTTGCTGCGGGCTGGCAGTCAGATCGCTGCGCGGAAGGCCAGTTCCCGGGGTAAGTTTTTCCCAAGAACGGACAGAGCCTCCTGCCAAACATCTCCTAACCAAGGCTCCGCAAGCGTCTGGCCGACGGAGGCAGCATGATCGCTTCCAATCGCCGGTGTCGTATCGTGAGCTTCCGCCTCTCTCCCGAAGAGTACGAGGCGCTCAGGGTGTTCTCGGCCAATAACGGCATACAAAGCATATCCGAGTTGGCTCGGCGCGCGATCGAGGACTATCTGTCCAGCAATGCCATGCGGCCCAGTGACCTGGAAAGCAAAATCGAGTGGCTTGCGGGTCGCCTCAGCGTTCTGGACCGCGCCGTCGAACGACTCGCCCAACTGGTGGAATCCAAGACGGCGGCCGGTGAAAGCCAGCCGCCACGGCAGTCTGCATAGGAAAGCCCAGGAGACTTGATATGAGGCGTCTGATAAGCTGGGCCGCTTTGCTCTCCTGCTCGGCTCTGGCTGCCTTGCAGGAACCGTCGCCCGGCCCGCCTAACACTTACGTGCTAGGTCCCGGCGACGAGATCGTCATCCGCGCGCCGGACGCCCCCGAAATCGCCGATCGCCCCGTGCGCATTGACATGCAGGGTTTGATCAATCTGCCTTTGGTGGGACGCGTGCAAGCGGGCGGCCTCACCATCGAGCAGTTGGAAGCCGAGTTGACGCGGCGGCTGAAAACCTACCTGGTCGAACCGCAGGTCGCAGTCTCGGTGAACCAGTATCGCAGCCAGCCGGTGTCCGTCCTCGGCGCCGTGGCCAGCCCCGGCGTGTTGCAACTGGAGGGCCGCAAGACCCTCTTCGAAGTCCTCTCGCTGGCCGGCGGTTTGCGACCCGACGCCGGCGACACGATTCGCATTACGCGCCGCAAGCAATGGGGCCGCATTCCTTTGCCGGGAACCACCGAGGATCCCACCGGCCAGTTCTGGATCGCCGAAGTCTCGGTCAAGTCGGTGATGGAGGCGCAAAACCCCGAGCAGAACATTCTCGTCTGCCCGTTTGACGTCATCACGGTGCCGCGCGCGCAAATGGTCTACGTGATCGGTTCCGTCCGCAAGCCCGGCGGGTTCGTGCTCGGCGACAAGGAAATTCTTACGGTGCTCCAGGCGCTTTCGCTGGCCGAAGGTCTCGATCGCGGTGCGGCGCCGCAGAACGCCAAGATTCTTCGGGCCTCGCAGGGCTCGACCACTCGCACCGAAATCCCCATTGATCTGAAGCGCATTCTGCAAGGGAAGGCCAGCGACGTGCCTCTGGGCCCTGACGACATTCTCTTTGTGCCTGGCAGCACGAGCAAGAACCTTGCCTACCGCAGCGTAGAGGCCATGTTCGCGATCGGCACTGGCTTCGCCATTTATCGCGGAGCGCGATGAACGCAATGCAGGGACGGTCCTGCCATGCCTGAACAACCTGCCCAGCTACCCGGTCCGGGTCCTGTCGCACCCCGGTCTCCTCGGGAGCCGGCGCCCGCGCAGTACATTGACGTGCCGCCCTATGGCTACGGCTACGGCGCCTATCACGAAGAGACCGGGCGCAGCGGCCTGCTCGAATACTGGTACCTGCTGCGACGGCGAAAGGGCACCCTGGTCCTGTTTGCCTTCCTGGGCGCGCTGGCGGGCGTGCTCGTGACGATCCCCCAAACCCCGGTCTACCAGGCGCGCACCACGCTCGAAATCCAGGCCCTCAACGAAGAGTTCCTCAACATGCGGCAGGTCAGCCCGGTGGATCAGTCGGGCGGGCGCGCGTACGGGTTGAGCGACATCCCCACGCAGGTCAAGCTCATCCAAAGTGCAACCCTGATCGAGCGCGTCGTGCAAAAGCTCAAGGCCGCCAAGCCCGCCGACCTGGGCCTTGAGACCAGCCGCATCTCCGCCTGGCGGCGCGCCCTGAACCTCCCCGAGCCGCCCCCGGCCACGGCGTACGAGCAAGCGGTGGCGATGGCGGCCGGCGCCGTCAAGGTGCGCTCGGACGAGGAAACTCGCATCGTCGAAATCTTGTGCGATTCCACCGATCCCAAAGTCGCCGCCGCCTTCGCCAATACCCTGGCCGACGAGTACATCCGGGAGAATCTGGAGTCCCGCTGGAACATGGCGCAGCGCACCAGCGAGTGGCTCGCGCGCCAGCTCGAAGACATGCGCATCAAGCTCGAGCGCTCTGAGGACGCCCTGCAAACCTACGCGCGCAACGCCGGCCTCATGATGACGGCCGACCGCAACGTCTCCGAGGAAAAGCTGCGCCAGATCCAGGAGGAACTCAGCCGCGCCCAGGCCGATCGCATCGCCAAACAGTCGCGCTACGAGACGGCTCGCACCAGCCCGCCCGAGGCGCTGCCCGACGTGCTGAACGACGCTTCCTTGCGCGCCTATCAGTCCCGCATCGCCGACCTGCAACGCGAGCTGGCCGAACTCTCCACCACTTTCACGCCCGCCCACTCCCGCGTGAAGCGCGTGCAAGCCCAGATCGCCGCCGTCGAGGCCGCCTTCAACAAGGAACGCGACGCGGTTTTGAACCGCATCCGAAACGATTATGAAGAAGCAGTGCGTCGCGAGAAGCTGCTCTTGGCCGATTACGAGCGGCAGGCGGCCCGGGTGCGCGAAGAGGCCGAAAAGGCCATCCAGTACAACATTCTCAAGCGCGAAGTCGAGACCAACCGCCAGCTTTACGAAGCCATGCTCCAGCGCGTCAAGGAGGCCAGCGTGGCCTCGGCGATTCGCGCCAGCAACGTGCGCGTGGTGGATCCGGCCAAGCCGCCCGCGGCGCCCTACAAGCCGGACCTGCCTCGCAGCGGCGGCCTCGGCCTGGTCGTCGGATTGATCGGCGGGGTCGGCTTCGTGATCCTGCGACACCGCTACGATCGCGCCATTCGCAACCCCGATGATGCCGGCTTCTATCTGGGCCTGTCCGAGCTGGGCGTGATCCCCTCGGCGGATGCGGGGCGCAAGCGCCTCTATTACCTGCGCAAGTCCCGGCGCCGCGCCTTGCCCGAACCGGAAAGTGGGGCTGCGGAAAATTCCGACGGCGACCGCCTCGAGCTGATCACCCTGAAGCATCGCAGCTCCGCGCTGGCCGAATCCTTCCGCGCCACCCTCACTTCCATCCTGTTCTCCACGCACAACGGCGGCCGGCCCAAAGTTCTCGTCCTGACCAGCCCCGCTGCCGGCGAAGGGAAGACGACGGTGGCCAGCAACCTTGCGGCGGCGCTGGCCGAGGCCGGCCAGAAAGTGGTGCTGGTGGATGGCGACATGCGCAAGCCCCACCTGCACGAAATCTTCGCGGTGCCCAACAGCTTCGGCCTGAGCGACTTCCTGCGCGACCGCAACGCGGATCCGGCGGCCGCCTTGCCCGGTCTGGTGCGCGAGACCGGCGTCAGCGGCCTGTTCCTGCTGACCGCGGGACCCAGCACCGCCGCGGCCACCAACCTGCTGTACTCGCCGCAACTGCCGGCTCTTATCCAGCGGCTGCGAGAGAACTTCGATATGGTTCTGATTGACAGCCCGCCCGTGCTCCAGATCCCGGACGCCCGCGTGCTCGGACGCGTGGCGGACGCCGTCGTCCTCGTCCTGCGCGCCGGCAAAACCACGCGCGACGCCGCCCAGGCCGTGCGCCAGCGCCTGGCCGAAGACGGTATCCCGGTGCTGGGCGTCATCCTGAACGACTGGAACCCGCAAACCTCCGGCCCCGGCTACTACTCCTACTACCGGCGCTATTATTATCCGGGCGGGTATTACCATGCGGAATCATCTGGCGAGTGAAGCCGCCTCGCCGCGCAAAGCCGCCGCGCTTTGTGCGGTGGCTCTCGCTGTCGTGGCGTCCGACCGCCCGACTCAGCGTCGCATGACCCTCGCTCCGGGTCCCTACGTGGTCGAAAATCTGGGACCTGTCATCGAGGCTGCGACTCTTTCGCAACGGCTGATGTTCCGGTCGCCTCGCACCGGCGAGGTCCATCTGCTGCTCATGTACACGGGGACCGCCCAGTTTCAGGCTCTCGATCTGAACCTGGACACGGGCGCGGTGCGTGTGGTGGACATCGCGCCGGGCGGTCCGGGACCCAACGGGACCATCCTCCATTCGAACGGCAAGATTTACATCGGCTCGGGTCACCTTACCGAGTACGATCCCGAGACCGGCCAGACGCGCCTGCTGGGCAAACTGGCCGAATCCACCCAGTACGCCATCGAGGGCGACGACGGCGCCGTCTACCTGGGCGAAACCACGAAGGGCTACGTCGAGCGCTACGATCCCGAAACCGGCGTGCTGGAAAACTTCGGCATCATGGACGATCCCGGCCCGCCCTACTATCGCTACGCCTACACGCTGGGCGCCGACCGTCGCTACGTCTACGTCGCCATCGGCCAGATGCCCTGGTATCTGGTGATCTACGATCGCGAGACCAAACAGCAGAAGGTGTACTGGAAGGACGCTCGCCTCAGTTACGTGGGCGTCTCGCGCGGCGCGAACGGAGGCTGGTACACGCAGGGTCCGGGAGGCGCGTGGTTCCGGCTGGAAAATGGCGAGCTGGCGCCGCTGCCTCCGGGGCAAAGGCCGGCTCTGGCCAGTTGGCCGCGCGGGCTGGTCCCTGACGTGACCGAGGCCGTCGCCATGAAAGAGTTCGGCGTTCAGCTCGATCTGGCGGAAGCGACGCCGGACACCGCCACTGGCGGCCTCGCCACTATCCGCTGGCGGCGCGCGGGCGAACCGGAATGGCGCTCGGCATCGGCGCCCATCCGCATGGCGGCGGAAACGGTCCATCGGCTCTACCGCTTCTCCGGTTCCGAGTTGCTGGTCTTCCCGTTCGGTTACGGCCCGCTGGTCATCTATGACACGGTCAGCGGCGCCGTCAAACCTCTCGGTCGCACCCAGCGCAGCCTGTACGCGGCCCTGCCCGTCAACGGCGAGTGGTTCTTCGCAGGCTACCCTGCGGCCACCCTGCGCTGGAATCCCGTCAGGCCCTGGACGCTGGTTTATTCGACGGCGAATCCTTATGATCCCGGCGTGAACCCTTACATGCTGCCCGGCTTCCACAAGTACCACTACTACCTGGCGCGCGGAGCCGACGGCCTGGTTTACGTGGGCGTGCATCACGAGCGCGACAGCGTGGGCGGCCAACTCGGCTGGTACGACCCGGTCACCGGCGCTCGCGGCAGCCTGCGGGCGCCCTTTGAAAAGTACGACGTGCGCGATCTGATCGCCGCCGACCATGGCCGCAAGATCGTTTACAGCAGCATCGCGATCGAGCCCGGCCTCGAGGCCCGCTTGTTCGTCTACGACGTGGCCTCCCGCGCCATCGAGCGCGAGATCGTTCCCGTGCCCGGCCTCTCCGCGCTGGACAAGCTCGTGGAAGTGGAGCCGGGCATCGTTCTCGGTCTGCTGGGCACGCGTTTCTTCAAGGCCGACGTGCGTACGGGCGAGGTTTTGTGGGTGCAGGATCTGGGCGGTCAGGCGTTCGGCGACATGAGGTCCTACAACCGCCGTCCGATCCTGGGACCGGACGGTTGGGTCTGGCTCTACGTGGACAATTTCATCAGCCGCATTGACCCGCGGACCGGGTACGTGGAGCGCGTCCTGGAGGCCCGGCCCGCGCAGAACCTGCTTTTCGTGGGCCGCGATCTGTACCTTTACGGGACCACGTCGCTGCGACGCATCCGCAACATCCTGATCGAAGAAGAAGCCGCACCTGATGCTTTCGAACCTGCGAGGAGCCAGCCGTGGCCGTAGTCGCTGAAACTCGCGCGCCCGCAGAGGCGACGCCCGTCATCCGCATCGAGCCTTCGCGCGGCTGGGTGTCCCTGAAGCTGCGCGAGCTGTGGGAGTACCGCGAGCTGCTTTATTTCCTGACGTGGCGCGACATCAAGGTCCGCTACAAGCAGACCGTCCTCGGCGCGGCCTGGGCCATCCTCCAGCCGTTCATGACCATGGTGGTCTTCAGCCTGTTTTTCGGCCGGCTGGCTCGCATCCCTTCCGACGGGCTGCCCTACCCGATCTTTTCCCTGGCGGGCCTGGTGCCCTGGCAGTTCTTCGCCTACGGGCTGAACCAGTCCTCCAACAGCCTGGTGGGCAGCGCCAATCTCATCAAGAAGGTTTACTTCCCGCGGCTGACGATTCCGCTTTCCTCCGTGCTGGCGGGCGCTGTGGATTTCGCGCTGGCCTTTGCGCTGCTGGTCGCGATGATGCTTTTCTACGGCGTGCGGCCCGGCTGGCAGGCGCTGTGGCTGCCGGCGTTTTTCCTGCTCGCTTTCGTGACGGCGCTGGGTGTGGGATTGTGGCTTTCGGCGCTGAACGTCGAGTATCGCGACGTGCGCTACCTGGTGCCGTTTTTGGTCCAGTTCTGGATGTACGCGACGCCGATCGCCTATCCGAGCAGCCTGCTGCCTGAGCCGTGGCGGACGCTTTACGGATTGAACCCGATGGCTGGCGTGGTGGAGGGCTTCCGCTGGGCTTTGCTGGGCGCCCGGACGCGGCCCGGGCCGCTGATCGCCGCCTCGGCCCTGGCCTCGCTCATCGTGCTCATCACCGGCGCCTTCTACTTCCGCCGCATGGAAAAGACGTTCGCGGACGTGGTGTAGCGGAGGCACGCGATGAAATCCTGGCGATCGCTGGACCGGAGCAAGTGGGTGGCGGTTGTTCTCCTGGGTGTGATAGCCCTGGCTGCGGATGTGTGGCTGGCGGTGGTGACGTCGCGTTGGGGAGTGGCTTTAAGCCCCGACTCGCTGGGCTACTTCCGGACCGCACTCAAGTTTGCCGGTGCAGAGTCGTCCGGGCCGCTAAGCTCTGGCAATCTTCAGGCCCCGTTTTATCCGTTGGTTTTGGCAGGGCTAGTTAAGTTCGGCTTCGATCCCCCCGGCGCCGCCCGCCTGCTGAACCTGCTCCTGTTTCCGGCCAACGTGGCGCTGGTGGGGTTCATCCTGACGAGACTTACTTGCTCCGCGGTTGCGGCGGCGCTGGGTGCTACGCTCACGGCCACGGCTCAAGTCGTGCTTGGCGTTCACGCCCATGCGTGGACCGAACCGCTGTTCATGTTTTTTGGATTGCTCGGTCTTTATCAGCTTGGCGCCTACGCGGTTCGCGGCGCTGAGTGGCGGTACTGGGTAGGCCTGGTTTCGCTCACCTTGGCTTGCCTCACGCGTTATGCCGGGATCGCCCTGCTGCTGGCTGGCGCGTTAGGACTCTGGTTGTGGGCTCCCAGCGGGCGGCGATTCTTGCGCTGCGCTGGCCTGCTGGTGCTCGGCGTCGCGCCAGCCGTGCTCTGGGGCTTGCCCCGCGGTCCGTCCAGCGGTGATGCGCTGTTTGCCGGACGAGGTTTGGTGTGGCACCCGATCACGCGCGAACAGCTCTCCCGGGCGTTCGAGTTGGTAGAACTCGTATTGCCGGAGCGGTTCGCATCGCCTGCCACTTTTGCACTGGTCCTTGCGCTGGCTTGCGCGTTGCTGGTAGGGTTGCTGTTCGGCAGGCCAGCCCGATTGCGCGACGCGATCGGGGACGACCGCCGGCGGATTCTCGGGTTTTACGCCCTCTTCCTCGCCATCTACCCGCTCTTTCTTGCAACTTCAATTTCGGTCTACGACGCATCGTTGGACCTGGGCCCGCGTCTACTGCGGTTCGTGATTTATCCTTCCGGCCTTATCGTGGCCGTGAGCGTAGCTTGGCGCCTCCTCTCGGGTCGCGGGCGGATCGTGACGGTGACGGCCGCAGCCGCCTTTTGCCTCTTGGTCGCCATGCACGTTCGGCGGACCGTGGCGTGGAGCAAGCAGTATCTCGCGGTCGGTGAGGGATACAGCGGGAAGGCCTGGAGGGAGTCGGCCGCCATCAGGCGGGTCCGGGAACTGGGAAACGCCGCAGGTTACTACAGTAACGATCCGGGCGCGATTTGGTTTCTGGCCGGCGGGACCGCATATCCCATCCCGCGGAAGGCCAACCCTATGAGCCGGCGGGTCAACGAGAGCTTCGAGGCCGAGTCCGCGCGGCTGCTGGAGCGGATGGAGGCCGAAGGCGCGCTCTTGGTCTACCTGCGTGGAACACAGAGGTGGTACCTGCCGAGCGAACAGGAGCTCGCCGGCCAACTCGGACTCGAGCTGATCGAGGATCTCGGTGACGGCGCCTTTTACCGAGCGCCCACTCGCCGAGTGGGGGAGCCACGCGCTGAAGTTTCTCGTCCGTAAAGATGCACGAAGGCAGGTGGTGAATGTCGGTCCGTATTTCGCGTAAGTTTTGGGTGCCGGCCTTGGTGTTGCTCGCCGCAGTGGCGCTCGCTGCCTTGGCCGGTTTCGACACCAGCAAGCTGGCTTGGCGCGCTTCCCTGATCGGGTTGAAGGCCCGGGGGCAGCTCCCAGAACTGGGCTGGATGGACATCTTCATGGCTCTGTATCCTGACCGGCTCCTCACTTACCAGCGCAGGCTTGCCGCCAACGTGGGGTTTGTTCTGGGCGATGGCCCGGTTCACATGCGCCAACGGGATCTCCCTACGGCGTGTTCCGTGTTTTGGGAAACGCCGTTGGGGGCTATTTGGGGGCGCTTTGAAGACGCCCCGACCATCGAAGTGATTGCCCACGAAATCGCCCATGACGGGGTTTATGAATACGCCGACGTGACCGTCGCGCCCGGTGACGTGGTTTTGGACGTCGGCGCTCATTTAGGTCTTTTCACGCGCCTGGCTCTGCAGCGCGGCGCCGGGCTGGTCGTGGGTTTCGAGCCTGAGCCCGTCAATGCCCAGTGCCTGCGGAAAACTTTCGCTGAGCAAATCCGGCGCGGAAGTGTGAAGGTCGTGGAGGCGGCGGCGTGGTCCACCCAAGGCACGCTCAAGTTCCAACAGCCCCGGCTTAATAACACTGCGGCGGGGCACGTATCAGGCGCGGGAGCACTCTCGGTCCGCGCGACCACAATTGACGCGGTCGTGCGGGAACTGGGTTTGCAACGGGTGGATTTCATCAAGATGGACATCGAGGGATCCGAGCGGCACGCGCTGGCGGGCGCTGAGCAGACACTGCGTATGTTTGCACCGAAGCTCGCCGTGTGCGTGTACCACTTGCCGGATGACCGCGCCGTCATCCCTCGCCTGGTAAAGCAACTCAATCCCGAATACGAGATCATCCGGGGGAGAACCCAGATCTACGCGTTTGTGCCTCGCGCCAAGAAAGTGCGAGCGGGCCGATGAGCGACATAGCGATTCGGGTCGAAGGACTGGGCAAGCGGTACCGCATCGGGCGGCAGGAGCGCTACCGCACCTTGCGCGACACACTGGTCGAGGGCGCCCAGCGCACGGTCCGGACGATCCGCGGCTGGCTGAGCCGCGATGGCCGCCGCGAGCCGGATGAGCAGACCATCTGGGCGCTCAAGGACGTGTCGTTCGAGGTCAAGCGCGGCGAGGTTCTCGGCATCATCGGGCGCAACGGCGCGGGCAAGAGCACGCTGCTGAAGATTCTCTCGCGCGTGACGGAACCGACCGAGGGCTGGGCCGAGGTGCGCGGTCGGGTCGGCTCGCTGCTCGAGGTGGGCACCGGCTTCCACCCCGAGCTGACCGGACGCGAGAACATTTACCTGAACGGCGCGATTCTGGGCATGAAGCGCGCCGAAATCGCCCGCAAGTTCGACGAGATCGTGGCCTTCGCCGAGGTCGAGAAGTTCATTGACACGCCCGTCAAGCACTACTCGAGCGGCATGTACCTGCGGCTGGCCTTCGCGGTGGCCGCTCACCTGGAGCCCGAGATCTTGCTGGTGGATGAGGTCCTGGCCGTCGGCGACGCCGCCTTCCAGAAGAAATGCCTGGGCAAAATGGGCGAAGTCGCCGGCGAGGGCAGGACGGTGTTGTTTGTGAGCCATAACATGGCGGCCGTGCAGGTGTTGTGCAGCAAAGCTGTGGTCTTGCACAAGGGACAGGTTGTGTATGGTGGTGGCGCGGAAGGGGCTGTGGCCTTTTACCTCGACTCCTTCGTAAGGTCTGAGGTGGATCCCGGGAGCTTCGCCGAGCAATGCTCAGGGCCGGTGCGAATATGTAGTTGCCGGGCACGTTCGCTCGGTGGCCCGATGAGGTCGAACTCATGCTTGGTCCCTGGCTACGACGGGGCTATCGAGATCATGTTGGACAGCGAAAATACGCTGCGGAGGTTCAGTGCTGGATTTTCGATACGAACCGCGAATGACGTAGTCTTGACCGAACTTAACAGTGACGAGTTGGGCGTTGATCTTGGCGCCTTGCCTCGCGGTCGGAGCCTCTTGGTTATCACCTTGCCCAGGGTCCCATATACGCCCGGCACCTACGCTCTGACGGTCTGGCTCCGTGATTGTGCGCGGAATTTTTTGTGCCGGGTGAAGGACATCCGACTTGACGTATGTCAGGCTCCCATTTATGGGACTAGCTGTGTCGATCACCGGTTCGGCTTGGTGGCTGTTCCCGGGGTTTCGATGCGATTGGAGCTTCCGGCCCCAGACCTGGACTAGGAGGGGGCCCTTGCGAGCCGGAGCCAAGACCATCCCCTGAGAGAACGTCGCTGGCTCGGTCTGCCTTGGCAAGATTCTCGCCGCCAGACCGCGCTCGTGGGGCTTTCGTGTGGGTGGCCAACTACTAGGACTCAAAAGCGTGAACGACGCCCATGTTTGAGCAAATTTCTGCGGATTACGCGCTCATAGAACCACCCGGCGCCGATACGTGGTGCCCGACCGTCGAAAAAGAGATGTGGCACCGCTTCCGCTTGATGTGGGCACTGCGACACGCCCTGTTGGAACTTCGGCGGCCCCTCCCCGAGATACGAGCCTTGGATGTCGGCTGCGGTTTTGGTAGGAGCTCCGCCGCCCTTGTGGAGTTTGGCGTTCGGCCCGGCAATATAGTCGGGATCGACCTCCGGGAGTGGGTCATCGATGAGGCCCGCCGGCGTTATCCGGGCATCCAGTTCAAGGCGGTGACCGGGCTGGAATGGATAGATGAGCTGGGTGTCTTCGATTTTGCTATGCAGTGCACGGTGTTTAGCTCTATCCGCCAGCCGCAAGAGAGACGGAGGCTCGCTTGGGCCATCGCCCGTGTTACAAGACCGGGAGCGGTGTTTCTGTGGTGGGATCGGCGTAGGGCCAACAAATGGGCCGGTGGCGACGAGCTGAAACCGTTGTCGTATTTCAGCGACGACTGTTGGACCGCAGTTCATTGGGCAGAACTTCCGACGCGGCCGCTTCTCACGGAGGCTGTTCGCCCGGGTGCGCTGACCCGGAGATTGGCCCGCGTTCTGCAGCGTTGGTTCGGGCACCCGGCAACACACGTCGTGGCATTGTTCCGACGCAAAGATTCCCAAGCTGCCTGAAGCGCTTCGGGCTGAGCGGTGAGATATGTCCCAGCAGGGGCCCGGGGCATAGGAACCCTGCGGAAGGCTTGTCCGGGTGTTTGGATAGTACAGCTTGTGGATGTCCCGGTTCTGGGGGTGGGAGGGCCCATCTGACCCTATGAGACGCGAGATGGCGTGCGTGGCGCACTTGGTCGGAACCGCTGGGGGCTACGGTGTGCAGAGGCTCGTTCTCGGCCTTGTTCGGAGCCAAGTAATGCGCTGGTGCCGCCACGTTGTGGTTTGCACCCACGGGACCACCGGAGAGCTCGCGGCATCCTTCCGAGACGAAGGCGTTCTGCTGGTGAGCTGCCCGTTTCTTTGGCCAGAGCATCTCCCGCCCCGCCCATACCGGTTCTGGCGCTGGTTGAGGCAGCGCATGATTGTGACGTTCCCCTGGCGGCTGGCCCGGTTGCTTCGCCAGATCCGCGCGGATTTGGTCCATACCCACGTGACCGCATGGATGGACTTGCAAGCGAAGGCCATCGTGAAATATGCCCGGATACCGTGGGTTTGGACTGTTCATGGTGTCTATTCACCAGATGCGGCAGAACTTGCTCGTTGGAAGCGAGCAATACAACTGACGGGCGGTCGCCCGACGCGCATCACAGCCGATTCGCACGCGATTCTACAGCATTGGCGGGAGTCAGGATTGGGCTCCCAAGTAACCCCAGATGTGGTGCCGGTCGGTGTCCCGATTGCAACGGTTTCAACTCCGGGACTCCCGCGTCCCCAGTGGCGGCGCGCTCTCGGGATTCCCGATGACGCCGTCCTCTACGGAACGGCGGGGCGGATGCATTGGGTCAAAGGCCATGACGTTTTCATTGAAGCTGCGGCCATCTTAGTTAAGCGCCACGGATCGTGTCAGTTCGCGGTGGCAGGTGACGGTCCGCTCCGCGGAGAATTGATGAGCCGGGCTGCTCACTTGGGATTGGGCTCCCGTTTGCACTTTGTCGGCTATCAAGGTCACATCGAAGAGTTTCTCGCCGGACTCGATGTGTTCGTCTTGCCTTCCAGGTCCGAGGGGATGCCGTTGGCTTTGATCGAGGCCATGGCAGCCGGACTGCCCTGCGTGGCGACGCGCGTGGGCGGCGTACCGGAAGTTTTGGAAGACGGTTGCGGCCTGCTGGTTCCTCCCGAATCGCCCTCCGATCTGGCAAACGCCATGGAGGCCATGCTGGACGAGGGGCGTCGCCGCTCCATGGGGGCCCGCGCGGCGGTGGCCGCCCAGCGTTTTTCGATCGAGCGTTGCGCGGAACGTTTCGCCGAGATCTACCGTGGCCTGATCGAGGGCCGCACGGCTGGTACATGAGAGTCTGCGAGATCAGCCACACGGTGCCCCCGGAGGTCTTTATCCGGCGGCACGTGGAAGCTATGCGGAGATATTCGGCGGTGGATGTCATCCTCGTCGGCCGCAGCCCTGCCACTCAACCGCAGGCCAGCCTCGCGGACAAGCCGGTCGCGGGCGAGCTGCTCATGCCCAACTACGATCACCTTTCGTTGCCCGCCAAAGTGTGGAATCTCCGCTACGCGCTGGTTGGAAACTCATGGCGCCTTCGGCGGCCTTTGCGCGACCGCGCCGTTCTGGGCTTTTTCGATCGCCTGCAACCGGACCTGATCCACTTCCACATGGCCGGGCTCGCAATCCTGATGCGTTGGATCCCGGAAGCGCTGGGCATCCCTTACACCCTGAGCCTGCGGGGATCGGATATTCAAGTCGAGCCGCTGATGTCAGCCCAGTACGCTGAGGCGGTCAAGGAAGCGATCGAGGGCGCGGCGGCCGTGCACACGGTTTGTGATGCGATCCAGCAAACCGCGCGAGATCTGGGAGTCCGGTCCGAACGGATGCAAACGATTTACACCACTGTGCCGGTACCCGCGGCTTTGCCCGAGTATTCCGCGGGGGAAGGAGAGCTGATGCTCCTGGCCGCCGGCAGGTTTCATTGGCGCAAAGGCTTTCCCAACCTTCTGAAGGCGTTCCGGCTTCTCTTGGACATGGGGATTGGGGCGCAGCTCATCCTCGTGGGAGCAGGCCCGGAGCGGGATCGGGTTTCCTACTGGATCAACGAACTGGATTTGCACGCGCGGGTGCGTCTGGTCGGCAAGCTCCCGCCAGAGGAAATTAACCGCTTGTTGCGCAGGGCGCACGCTTTCGTCCAGTCGTCGGTAGCGGAGGGGCTGAGCAATTCGCTCGCCGAAGCCATGGCCGCCGGGCGCCCCGTCTTCGCCACTGATGTGGGAGGAACTCCGGAAATCGTCCACGACGGGGTCAACGGTTTTCTCCTTCCTTGGGATGAACCGGAGAGTTGGGGGCAACAGTTAGCTATGGCTCGTGAAAGGGAACTCATGCGGCAGGTGGGGGAAAGAGCCTGGTGCACAGCAAAGGGCATATTCGCGGCAGAATTGCACGCGGAGCGGTTCTCTCGGTTCTACTATGAGGCGGCGAACGCTGGTAGCCAGCGGACACCCGGTGCGTCCATTGGCGAGTCACTGGAAGGGGCCACGGCGAGAGACGGCCCGCCTTCGCTCCGCGACGGGGACATTGTAATTTGCTCCGCCTGGGAATGGCCATGCCGGTTGGACGAAATTCTCCTTGCCATTGGCCGAAACAATCACCGGTCTCGCGTCGTGCTGGCGGGTTTCGGCTCTCAGGAGCCGGAAATTCGCTATCTTGTTCACAAGCTCCAACTCGGCAGTCACGTGGACCTGATAAAGTCCCAACCCTCCGAGGCGAAAATGCGGCTTTCCCGCGATCGCACGGAATTCCGCCGAGTATTGTTCGTAGAAGGCGCAGGGCGCGCCGGCATGTGGAGGGTGAGCCGCGGAGAATGCAACAGGGAGGTTCCCATCGAGCAACTCATCGCGTTGCTTCGGGGGGATAGCCACCTGTGAGAATCCTTTACGTTTGCGGTATTGTTCCGGAGGCGCCGGCGAGGCTGCGGCCACTGCCCCCGCTCGACTCAGGGGCGCCGCACGGTAATATTTACCGCCTGGTGGAAGAAACCGGACGGCTGCGGCCGGATTGGTCCCTGACCGTCCTGTCTTGCGCCTCGGCGGACCAGTTAGTGGCTCTACGCTCCGCCGTCGTAGGGTCCTCAGAGCGCGTGTCCTACCGCTGGGTCATCGTCCCGGACTCCCTGAGACGAGTCAGTGCGTCATTGTTTCGCCGATTGTCGCTTTCACGGGTTGCACTCACGCTCATGACCGGCATCGGCAGCCTCCAGTCCTGGTGGTACGTGCGGGCCGTACGGCGGTGGTACAGGAAGCTGGATCCGCATCTGCTCGTTCTCGATGATGGCCCGCAGTTCATCCGCCCTCTCGCGCGTTTCGTTCCGCGAGGGAGACTGTCGTTTTACTGCCGGGGAGACATGGGTGAAAGCCGTCGCCGGTTGCACCTCGCTGGGCGTATCCTCGTGAGCAACGACGCGTTAGGGCAGTGGGTGCGCAGCCTGAATCCTGGAGTGACGTGGGTCCGCACGGTGCCGAACAGCCTGCCGCCTGAACTCCTGGACGCGAGCCCTCCCGAACCTGGAGCGGGCGACTTCAAAAACGTGCTTTTCGTAGGCAGGCTGAATCCTGTGAAGGGTCCGGATTGCCTCATCAAGGCTTTTGCCATGGTCCGCGATCGCGACCCCTGCACCCGGCTCGTGATCGTGGGATCCGAAGGGCCGACCGATGGCGCCCCGGGATCCTACAGCCGTGCCCTCCGAGATCTCGCCGGAAGTCTTTTGCCGCCGGACGCGGTAGTCTGGCGCGGATGGCTGTCGGGCCAAAGCCTGTGCGAAGCTTATCGTACCTCCACTGTTGCTGTGTTTCCATCGCGCTGGGTAGAGGGCTTCGGCATGGTTGCTTTGGAAGCCATGGCTTGCGGCGTGCCCGTAGTCGCTTCGCGGAGACCCGGTTTCGAATATTTGCTGGGCTCCGGTCGGGGAGTGCTGGTTGACGATCCCGAAAACGTAGAAGAGCTGGCGGCGGCGATATTGCGCGTGCTCCAAGACCCGTCTGCGGCTGCAAGGATGGCCGCGGCAGGGAAGGCCTTCGCGGTCCAGTTCACACCCCGCCGCTCCGCCGAGGCTTTTATTGAGGCTATCAGCGAACCTGTTGGTGAGGACGATGCCTAACGCGCCCCGTGTCAGCGTGGTGCTTCCGACTTATAACCGGGCTCACGTTTTGCCCCGCGCCATGGAGTCTGTTCTGTCGCAGGACTACCGGGATCTCGAGCTCATCGTTGTAGATGATGGGTCCAATGACGAGACCGAAAAGCTTGTGACAAGCTGGGGCGACCCGCGCATCCGATACTTACGGTTCGGTGCCAATCGCGGCGTCAGCGTAGCGCGCAACGCCGGACTCGAAGTCGCGCGCGGTGACTTCATTGCCTTTATTGACTCCGACGATCGGTGGCTGCCGGGAAAACTCTCTTTGCAGGTGGGCATCCTGAGCCGGTACCCCGACGTCGGCGTGGTCTTTGCCGACTACGCAAACCACAACCTCGCGGCGGGAACCTCGGGCGTCGGATTCGAACAAACGAGGGCCGGGATCGAGCGATTGCTGCTAGCTCCCCTCGAGCCAGACCTCTTCCTGATCCAAGACGGCCTCGCTCGTGGGTTGCTCTTGGCGAATTTCATTGCCACCAGCAGTGTTGTGGCGCGCGCGACGGCCTTGGGAGGGACCGGGGGATTTGACCCGGCGCTACTCGGACCCGAGGACCTCGATCTTTGGTTGCGCGCGGCTTTGCTCGGCGTCCGCTTCGCGATGCTGAAACGGGTCTTGGTCGAGCGGTTCAAGGACTCCTCCAGTCTGTCGTTTCGTGCGGCCGAGCAGGCGCCGTACGTAAGCCTGGTCCTTGAGAAGCTGCGAAGATCGGCTGCGGCTGCCGGCCAAAGGGACCTGATCCCATTGGCGCGGCGTATGGAGCACTGCGTTTGGCGCTCGGCCATCCTGGAGCACGCGAAGGCCGGAGCCAGGGCCAGTGCCATCAAGTGCTTCTTGCGCTGCGCCCGTTCCGGCATCACGTTGCGAGCGTTCGCTTACCTTGGGGCGGCTTTGCTGGGGCCGCGGGCCATCGGCCTCGCCCGGAGGGTGAACCGGCGATGAGGATCTTGTTTTTGTCTTACACTTACTGGCCGCCCCACTTCGGCGGCGAGCTGCTCATTGCTATCGAGCGGTTAGAGTCGCTCGCCAGGCTGGGGCATCGAGTAACGGTGCTAACAGCGGGAACGACTAGGTTGAGCCGAATCCCGAGTGCACCCGGGATGCGAGTGGTCGAGTCCCCGGCCGTCCATGAAAGTCGGCCTGGAAGGGTTCTTCGCCGATTCTTGTTTGCTTGCTGGGCCTTCCTGCATCTGGCAAGATCGGACTACGACGTGGTGCACTTCGGTTCGCTGCCGGGGCTTGGACCCGCCACCGATTCTCTGCTCGGGTGGGCGTTCGCCGCGGTCGCCAACTGGCGACGCAAGAGAGCGGTTGCCGTCCACAGCCTTGCGGACAGCGAGATGTCCGCCTTCGATGTGAGCGGCTCCAGGGGATGGCTGCGGCTTCACTACCTGCGCCGGCTCGACCGTTTGGTCTGCGTGAGCCCGGCGCTCTACGAATCGGCCAGAAAGCACCTCGCTGGGGCCACGGTTTGCCTGCCATATGGGATACGCGACGACCTGCTGGCCCCCGTTGCAGATGGGCCTCGCACGGCGTTCCGCGAGCGGTTCGGAGCGGGACCCCACGATCCGGTGTTTGCATTCCTCGGCAGTCCCACCCGCCGCAAAGGGTTTGACGTTCTCTTGCGAGCTTTCAGCGGTTTACGGAACCGCCATCCGGATTACCAGCTCTGGGTCATTGGACCGGCGAGCCGGGCGGAAAGTCAGAATCTCGATGACGACGCGCTGGCCCTCGTGGCTGAAGCACGTTCGCAAGACGGGGTTGTGATCTTCGGACGAGTGGACAACAGGGATCTTCTTCGGACCATCTTGGGCTCGGCAGACGTGTTCGTGTTTCCGACCCGCCGTGAGGGTATGCCGCTCGCCCCACTGGAGGCCATGGCCCTCGGATTGCCTGTGATTGTCTCGAAGATCCCCGGGGTTACCGATCTGGCCAACATAGAGGGCGTGACCGGATTCTATGTGAAGCCCGGCAGCGTTGGCGAACTGGAGGCCGCGATGGAGCGTCTGGGTTCGGACGAAGATTTACGGCGCCGGATGGGGTCGGCTGCCCGGTCGCGAGTCGTGTCGGAATTTGGCTGGCGTCGGCACGTGGAAGCCTGGGCTGCGATCTACGAAGGTAGGCCGCTGCCGTGACGCTCGCGCCCGGGAGGATCCCGTGACGAACGCCTCGGCGTTGGTATCAGCCTGCCGGAGCAGGTGGTTCGCCGGGCGCGCCCTGCGGCGGGCGCCATGGACGCGCGCCCAGATTCTCTTTCTCGCCTTCGCGTTCTACATGGCCGTCCCGCTGCTCGACGTGCCGTTCTGGGGCATCTCGCTTTCGGCGCCCATTCTCATGCTGGTGGCGCTGGAGGTCGCCACCGGCCAGGCGCGCGTGCACTGGGCGCGATACGAGGGCTGGCTGGCTCTGGCGGTGTGGTACTGGCTGGGCTGCGCCATGTCGCTCGTGGCGAATCAGGTCTGGGGCGGGCGACGGATTACGCCCGGCGAAGCCTACGAGCTGGTCCGCTGGGCTTACTGGATGACGGCCTTCGCGCTCAGCATGGTTTTCTGCGCCAACCCGGAGTTCCGTGGCCGGGTTTGCAAGGCGCTGGCCGCGGGAGTCACTTTGCTGGCGGGGCTGCGGGTTGTGGAGGCGGTCGCGTTCGGCTTCTGGGGACACGGAAAGTCGTATTTCATGAGCCCTAACGCGTATGGCTGGGAGTTCACGACCTTCGCCCCGTTTGCGGTGGCGCTCCCCGCGACGTTGCGAGGCGGGCGGAGGCGCTGGGCGCTCGCGGCGCTGGGGATGGTGCTGCTGGCCTGGGTGCTGAGCGGCTCGCGGGGATCGTGGGTAGCCCTCTCGGCGGGACTGTGCGTTTTTCTGGCTCTCTGTTTGGCCAGCCCGCGCGCGTTGCCCCGTTATCTGGGCGCTTTGGCGGGCGGGCTGGCGCTGGCGGGAGTCGTGTTCTGGCTTGCGCGGGAGCGGCTGAGCGAGCCGGTGGGCGAGCGGGTGCGCAGCTTCCAGACGCTGGATCAGGACAAGTCTTACGCGATCCGCAAGCTGATGATCCAGAAAGGCTTGAAAATGTTCCGGGAGAACCCGCTTTTCGGCGCTGGTCTGGATCGCTTCAAGAGCACCTCCGTGCCGCTGGAGCGCCCGCCGATTTTGCGCTACGCCGGCCAGGAGCACTTCAACGTGAAGTCCTCGCACAACTCCTACATTGCGGTGCTGGCGGAAACCGGACTGGCGGCCAGCGTGCCGCTGGCGTTGTTGCTGGCGGCGCTGGCACTGAAGGGACTGACGGCGGCGATGCGCGCGGCGCGACGGGGCGACATCTGGTCCGTGGCCGCCTACGCCAGTTTCGTGGGCATGAGCATTCACCTGTGGGTGCTGACCGGGCTGACGGGCACCGCCCCATGGTTCATCTACGGTCTGTTGGCGGGGGTCATCGTGTCCTCGGGCCGCTACCGGCGGGTCGGCCTTATTCCCGCGCCGGGCCGGATTGTCGCCGCCCGGGCGCTCGGAGCTTGATGCGGCTGGGCTACCACTACCACATTCCGATGTTTCGCGACGCGGAGGGCCGTCTGCGAACGCCCGGCTACCAAGGATGCTTCCTGGATGCCCTGGCGGGGCACTGCGAGCGGTTGGTTTGCTTCCTGCATACTCCGCGGCCCGATGAGATGGAAATCATGGATTACGCTCTCAAGGCGGCCAATGTCGAGTGGGTGGATATCGGGCCGCACGCCAGCGTGCCGGAGCGACTGGCGTGCCGCTGGCGACTGACCGGGCCGCTGCGTCGGTGGAGGGATCGCCTCGATTGCATGCTGATCCGCGGCCCTTCGCCGCTGCTGCCTGCCGCTGCCTCCGCGGTTCGCGGTTTGCCGGTGGCGCTGCTGATCGTGGGCGATTACGTGGCCGGGGCGGCTCATTCCTCGCTTCCGTGGTGGAAGAAGCTCCCTGTGCAGCTTTGGTGTCACTGGAACGCGCGAGCCCAGCTTCGCGTGGCGCGCGAGGCGCTCACTTTCGTGAACAGCGCGCAACTTTATGAGGCTTACCGCGGCAGGATCGGGCGGTTGCACCTGACCCGAACGACGACCCTCAGCGAAGCCGACGGCTATGAGCGCGAGGACACGTGCACGGGGCGTCCGGTGCGGCTGCTTTACACGGGGCGAATGGCCAGTGCGAAGGGCCTCTTGGAGATCGCAGAAGCGGTGGCCCAGTTGGTGGAAGCTGGCGAGGATCTGGTTCTGGACCTAGTGGGCATGCGGGAGCCAGGTGATCCGGTGCTGGAGGAGCTTGCGGCGTTTTGCCGGCGGCGGGGGATCGAACAACGGGTCACGTACCACGGCTACCGGCCGCTCGGCCCCGAGCTTTTCGCTTTCTACCGACGAGCCGACATTTACGTTCTGGCGTCCACCACGTCCGAAGGCTTTCCCCGCACGATCTGGGAGGCGATGGCGCACAGCCTGCCCGTGGTGGCGACCGCCGTGGGCTCAATCCCGCACTATCTGAAGGACCGCGAGTCCGCGTTGCTGGTTCCCCCGCGGGATGCCGGCGCATTGAGGTCGGCGCTCGAGCAGCTTCTCCGAAACGCTCAGCTTCGGCGCCAGCTGATCTCCAATGGCCGCCGCGTGGCAGCGAGCAATACGGTGGAAGCGATCGCGCGCGACATGGCCGGGCTTCTGAAGCGGTATATAGACGACTACCCGCGATCCGCTTCATAGGGTGCGGAAAATCCTGGTGAACGCTGCTTCCAAGCTCCGGCGGCTACTGCGCTACGACTGGCCCCTCCATTTTTCTCTACTGCTTACCGACTGGCTGCCGGACAACGTCATTTTTCTGAGACTCCGCGGGCTTCTGGCAAGGCCGTTCTTCGCGGAATGCGGCCACAACCTCCGCCTGGGACGCAAAATCACGTTTTACAACCCGTCCCGGATTCGCTTGGGCAACGACGTCTACATCGCTTACGGCTGCTGGCTGATGGCTGGCGCCGAAATAAACATTGGGGACGAGGTGCTGCTCGGGCCTTACTGCGTGGTTGTTTCCTCGAACCATACCCGAGTCGGGGGATCCTTTCGATTCGGAGCACCCGAGTTGCGGCCAATTCGCATAGGGCGCGGATCGTGGCTGGGAGCGCATACCACCGTGGTGGCGGGGGCGACCGTAGGTGAGGGTAGTCTCGTGGGCGCAAACTCGGTTGTGTCGGGCGTCATTCCGCCGGGGGTGCTGGCTGCCGGGGCGCCGGCGCGCGTAATCAGGCCGTTGGTTGAGGGGAGCACCAGTAGCGACCCTATGACCCGGGGAAGCTTTTCGGGGCGGTGCGAGTAGGCCAATGCAGAAGCCGGGCCTGCTGATGATCGGTAACTTCCTGTCCGCGGGGATCTCCCACCGTTGGGTTTGCGAAGATGTAGCCGAGCTCCTGGCGGAACGGGGATGGACCGTTTACCGGACGTCTCGCCGTGTCAACCGGCCGCTCCGGCTGGCCGAGATGATGTTGCACCCGGCACTATGGTCGGCGAAATACCAGGTCGCGACTGTGGATGTATTCTCCGGGCGCTCGTTCCTTTGGGCCGAGGCCGCGACCCTATGCCTCCGTTGGCTGGCGAAGCCCTACGTGCTCGTGCTCCGCGGGGGCGGCTTGCTGGATTGGGGCGGCAGCCATCCGAAGCGGATTACTCGCCTGCTGGCGCACGCGACAGCGGTCATCACTCCCTCGCAGCGTTTGGCGGAAGGATTCAGGACCGTAAGATCTGACATCCGGTACTTGCCGAACGGGATCAAGATCGCTGCTTATCACTTCCGTCTCCGGGCAAAGCCGGGCCCACAGATCTGTTGGCTGCGGGCGCTGGACCGAATCTATAACCCGGAGATGGCGTTGCGCGCCCTTGCCTTGCTTCTACCCGAGTTCCCCGAAGCGACCCTCGAGCTTTACGGGAGGATGCGCGACGCACGTACGGGCGCCAGCTTGCGGAAGATGATTACGGATTCCGGATTGGACGGCCACGTTCGCTTAATGGGTGTTATCCCGAAGGACAGGGTTCCTTCGGCGCTGAGCCGTTCTGACGTTTTCCTGAACACAACTCGGTTCGAAAGCTTCGGGGTCTCGGTAATGGAGGCAGCGGCGAGCGGACTATGCATAGTGTGCACTGCCGTCGGGGAAATCCCCTTGCTTTGGACTCACGAGCGAGATGCGCTGCTCGTGCCGCCGGACGATGCCGAGGCCATGGCCGCCGCGGTACGGCGTATCCTGACGGAGCCGGGACTGGCCGCCCGCCTTTCCGAGAACGCGCGGCGGAAGGCCGAGCAGTTCGATTGGTCCATCGTGCTGCCGCAGTGGGAACAACTCCTGCTCGAGGTAGCTGAGCGAGAAAGGTCTTGAACGAACGACTCTTGCGTCTTTATCATCGTCTGCCGCCCGCGCTGCGATCGGTCGCCGCAAGCTGGCACGGATGGCGGCTCCGGCGCTGGCGCTATGGTTCCGAAACCGACCGGCTGGTCGAAGAGGCGCTGGAGCGAGAACGCTGGAGCGCGGAGCGCTGGCGCAACTGGCAGCAGGAGCGGCTCGCGTACGTGCTCCACCGCGCGGCCACCCGGGTCCCTTACTACCGGCGAATGTGGGAAGAGCGCAGGCGGCGCGGCGACCGTTCGTCCTGGGAGCTGCTCGAAAACTGGCCCATCCTTGAAAAGGAAGAAGTCCGCAGGCAGCCCGAGGCGTTTCTGGCCGAGGACTGCGATCCGCGGCGCATGTACGAGGAACACACCAGCGGCACCACGGGCACGCCGCTCAGGTTATGGTGGAGCCGCCAGACCGTCCGCGCATGGTACGCGTTGTTCGAGGCGCGGTGGCGGCGCTGGTACGGCGTCTCGCGGCGCGACCGCTGGGCGATCCTGGGCGGGCAGCTCGTCACGCCGGTCAGCCAGAGGCGACCGCCCTTCTGGGTGTGGAACGCGGCGCTGAATCAGCTTTACCTCTCCAGCTACCACCTGGCGCCCGACCTGATCCCGTATTACCTGGAGGCGCTCGAGCAATACCGGGTCCGCTACCTTTACGGGTACAGCTCGTCGCTGAACGCGTTGGCGCAGGAAGCCCTGCGCAGGGGATGGCGGGCGAGCGGTCTCGCGGTGGTCGTGACGAATGCCGAGCCGCTGTTCGAATACCAGCGGCGGGCGATCGGGGAGGCGTTCGGCTGCCCGGTGCGGGAGACCTACGGGATGGCGGAGATCGTGGCCGCCGCAGGCGAATGCGAGCACGGGCGTTTGCACCTGTGGCCCGAGGTGGGGCTGGTGGAGGTGCTCGACCCGGACTCCGATGGCGTGGGCGAGCTGATTTGCACGGGCTTGCTCAATGCCGACATGCCGTTGATCCGGTACCGCGTGGGGGACCGGGGCGCTCTGGCGCAGGAGGACAGCGAGTGCGCTTGTGGCAGAAGGCTGCCCGGGTTGGCGAGGATCGAGGGCAGGTACGACGATGTGGTGCTGACCCGGGATGGCCGGCAGGTCGGACGCCTCGACCCCGTTTTCAAAACGGACCTGCCGATCCGCGAAGCCATGATCATTCAAGAGGGACTCGACCGCTTGAGGGTGCGTCTCGTGCCGGGGACCGGGTACGACGGGAAGGCTGCAGAGGCGATCCGTCAACGGATCCGCGAGCGCTTGGGTCCCGTGGAAGTGATCCTGGAGCCCGTCGAACACATCCCCCGCGGCCCCAACGGCAAGTTCCGGGCAGTCATTTCGAAAATCGCACAGGAGGCGGGGAGCCGGATACCCCACTCGATCTAACCCTTGGGTTTTGGATCGTGACGGTCGGGATCCTCACTCAATACTATCCACCTGAGATGGGTGCTCCCCAGGCACGACTTTCCGCCCTGGCTACCCAGCTTGCCCGCCGCGGGCACCGCGTCGTGGTGCTTACAGCGCTCCCTAACTATCCTCTCGGCCGGTTCTATCCCGGCTACCGCGCTCTGTGGCGATGCGAAGGCGATGGGGACTTCAGGATCTTCAGGACGTGGCTGTATCCAACTCAAAGTTTTCGCCCGGCGAAACGGCTGGCCAGTTACTTCTCATTTGTCGTGTCCGCCGCGCTGGCGGGCGCCGCGGTGATGCCGCGGCTCGACTGGCTGATCACGGAGAGTCCACCGTTGTTCCTGGGAATCACGGGATACTGGCTCAGCAGACTCAAGAAGGCTCGCTGGGTGTTTAACGTTTCCGATCTGTGGCCGAAAAGCGCAGTCGAGCTCGGCGCGGTCGGCGAGGGGCTGTGGCTGCGCATGGCGGAGCAGCTCGAAGCTTTCTGTTACCGCAAGGCGCGTGTGGTGACGGGGCAGAGCGGGGAAATTGTGGCCGATATCGCCCGGCGCTTCCCGGGCGTCACGATATGGAAATGGCCGAACGGCGTGGACACCGAGCATTTCGCTCCCGGCCGGCGATCCGAATCGCTGGTCAGGGAGCTGCGCAAAGGAGCGCGATGCGTGGCGCTGTACGCGGGATTGCATGGGATGGCGCAGGGACTTGGGCAAGTGCTGGAAGCGGCGGGCCGCTTGGGTGATCGAGAGGACTTGCGTATTGTTCTGGTGGGCGATGGGCCCGAGAAACCGCGCCTGATCGAGCAAGCGCGTCAGATGGGCCTCCGCAATGTGGCCTTCCTCGATGCCGTCCCGCGCGATCGGGCGCCGGAGGTCATTGCCTCTGCTGACATCGCGTTGGCTCCTTTGAGAAGGCGGCTTTGGGGCGCGGTCCCCTCGAAGATTTACGAAGGCATGGCATCAGGCGTGCCTGTCGTTTTGTGCGGAGAGGGTGAAGCGGCACAGATCATCGAGACGGCCGGCGCCGGGCTGGTGGTCCCCCCGGGAGATTCGGGTGCGCTGGCGGAGGCTTTGCGGGTGCTGGCCGACGACCCCGCCTTGCGGGAGCGGCTGGGACGCGCGGGTCGCAAGGCAGCGGTAGAGCTTTTCGATCGGCAGAAAATCAACGACCATCTCATCAGCCGACTGGAGCAGTTGCCTGCATGCTGATCTGCAACATCGTGGGAGCTCGGCCGAACTTCGTCAAGATGGCGCCGGTGATCCGTGAGATGGCGGCGCGGGCTCTGCCCCAGGTGCTGGTGCATACCGGGCAGCACTACGATGTCGAGATGTCCGAGGTGTTTTTTGAGCAGCTCGACTTGCCGCAGCCGGACTTTCACCTCGGTGTGGGGGCCGACGGGCGGCTGCGGCAGATTGTTCGCATGATGGCGGGGCTGGACGAGGTCCTGGAGCAATGCAAGCCGACGTTGGTGATTGTCGCCGGAGATGTGAACTCGACCGTCGCCGGAGCACTGGCAGCCGCGGCCAAGAACATACCCGTAGCCCATGTAGAGGCGGGCCTGCGCAGCTTCGACCGCACGATGCCGGAAGAGATAAACCGCATCGTGACCGACTCGGTTTCCGAGATTCTTTTCACTACCGAGGAGTCAGCAAACAGGAACCTGCTCCGGGAAGGCAAGCCGCCCGAGGCGATTCATTTCGTCGGCAACTGCATGGTGGATAGCCTCCGCCGGCACTTGCACTGCGCCTTGGCTCGCGCCGCCTGGCGAGACTTCGGCTTGGAACCCTTAGGCTACGCTGTCGTGACGCTGCACCGCCCGTCCAACGTGGACGAGCCGGCGCGGCTAGCCCGATTCCTGGATGCGATCAGCGAGGTCGCGCGGCGCATTCCCGTTGTGTTCCCGGTGCATCCTCGCACTCGCGAGCGGATCGAAAGTCTGGGCGTTCGGACGAACTGTGGGTTGCGGATGTGCCCGCCAGTACCCTACCTGGAGTTCCTTGGCTTGATGGCAAAGGCCCGGTTGGTGCTGACGGATTCGGGCGGGATCCAGGAGGAAACCACAGCCTTGGGTGTACCCTGTCTCACTCTGCGAACCAACACGGAGCGCCCGGTCACGATCGAAATGGGGACCAACCGGCTGGTGGGAGAGGATCCTGGCCAGTTGCCACGGCACGTCGAAGCAATCCTGGCCGGGGACCCCCCTTCCGCTGTGCAACCGCCACTCTGGGACGGGCAGGCGAGCAAGCGGGTGGTAGACGTGATTGAACAGTGGCTGGCCGAGCGTGTTGTTACCGCCGGCTCGCAACGGGCATCTCGAGGTGGACAGTGAACGACGCGAGACGGCACGGAGAAGCGAGCTCCCTGGGTATTACCGATCAGGAAGCGATCGAGATCAGCCGCATTATAAGTGAGTACAAACGCAGAGAACGGGAGCTGCCGCCGGATTATTACGGGTGGCAGCGGCCCGCCAACCTGTTCTCGCACCTGAGCACGGTCGCGGCCTGTGTGAGAGAGCTCACGAGGGCGAAACTATTCCCGCTTACGGGCTTGCGGGTGTTGGACGTGGGATGCGGAAGGGGTTCATGGCTGCTAGAATTCTGCCAGTGGGGCGCCTTCCCTGAAGACTTGGCGGGCATTGATCTGGATGACAATCGCGTTGCAGAGGCCCGGCGGTATCTTCCCACAGCGGATCTGCGGGTCGGTGATGCCCGCCACCTCCCGTGGCCGGACGCGCGGTTCGATCTGGTCACGCAGTTTACGGTGTTCACTTCGATTTTGCACCAGGGCGTAAAGCGGAAGATTGCGAGCGAGATGCGACGGGTTCTCAAGCCAGGTGGCGTGATCCTTTGGTACGACTTCCGCTATGACAATCCGCGTAACCCACACGTTCGGGGAATCGGTGCGCGCGAGATCCGATCGCTGTTTCCCGGCTGCACCGTGCGGCTACGGAGAGTAACGCTGGCGCCACCCATTGCGCGGAGGCTTGTTCCTTTCTCGTGGACGGTCGCGTACTTAGTGGAAAAGCTGCCTTTGCTGCGCACTCATTATCTGGGTGTCATATATAAATCTTCCACGTAAGAGACGCCAGGCTACGGAGGCGTGCTCCTGCAAGCGGTGATGCAACGGCTTGTGGTTCTCGGCGCTGCGTGCACCGCATGAGGGCTGCGGCCTCGGGGATCACCGGCTGCTCCTGGAACCTGTGCTGAGCCGCGTATGCGACGGCTAACCTTATCCGACGGGTGGTTGAGTCACACATGCCCCACGCCTTGATCACCGGCGGCGCCGGGTTCATCGGAAGCCATCTCGTGGACAAGCTGCTGGCTGAGGGCTGGCGCGTCACGGTAGTGGATAACTTCGACCCGTTTTACGAGCCGCAGCGCAAGCGCCAGAACATCGCCGCGCATGTCGGGCGGCCGGAGTTCCGGCTCCTGGAGGCCGACATCCGCGATTTCGATGCGTTACGGGCCGGCCTGCGCGATAGCTACGACGTCATCGTGCACCTGGCAGCCAGGGCCGGCGTGCGACCCTCGATCCAGGACCCCATCGGGTACCAGGAAGTCAACGTGCGCGGTACGCAGAACCTGCTCGAGCTGGCGCGCGAGCGGGGTATAGAACGGTTCGTGTTTGCCTCGTCGAGCAGCGTTTACGGCATCAATCCCAACGTGCCGTGGCGCGAAGAGGACCCGGTGCTGCTGCCCATCAGCCCTTACGCGAGCACTAAGGTCAGCAGCGAGTTGCTGGGGCACGTCTACAGCCACCTTTACGGAATTCGCTTCATCGCGCTGCGGCTGTTCACCGTGTACGGCCCGCGGCAGCGTCCCGACCTGGCCATCCATAAGTTCGCGCGGGCCATGCGAAACGGGGGCGCGGTAACGCTTTACGGCGATGGTAGCACGCGGCGGGACTACACTTACGTCGGCGACATCATCGAGGGCATCCGGGCGGCCATGGACTTCGACGGGTCGCGCTATGAGGTGATCAACCTGGGCAGCGGGCGCCCCGTGCGCTTGCAGGAGATGGTGGAGGCGCTCGAAGGCGCCATGGGGCAGCGGGCGCGGATCGAACGGCTGGCCGAGCAGCCGGGCGACGCCCCCCAGACCTGGGCGGATATCAGCAAGGCTCAGCGGCTGCTGGGCTACGCGCCGCGCACGCCCTTCGCCGAGGGTATCCGCCGGTTCTTGGAGTGGTTCGAGGCCACCGAGACGGTGAGCACGACCCGCATCACGTAGTCTCCCGTCGCACTGACTGGCGGACGTAGAAGCTGGACTCCTGCGCGTGGCGACGGTAGCACCGAGGCGGGAATAAGAGCAAAGTGGTCCCCGAGATTGGCGCGCGTTTACTGCGGTGGGCGCTCCGCTACGCTTTCTGGATCAGTGCGCTCGCTCAATTGATCGTCTTCTTGCTATTGCCGATACGCCCGAAGCCTTTCGGTGACCGTTGGTTTCATGAAGACGCGTCGGCACTGGTCGCTGCCCTAAAGGGTGGTGCGACTTGGTCCGAGGTGCAAGTGCGCCATGCGCCAGGGCCGGTGTTGTACTACGCCGTGGCATATCTCTGGGTTCCAGCGGCCGAGTCCGGCGACCTGGAGCGTCACCAGTATTCTGCGGGCGTTGCGTTGAATTTGGGGGTCCTGGTCTTTTCGCTATTTCTCGTCTGGCGTGCGGCGATCTTAAGTGGCGGCCTTGTGGCGGGGGCGGTGGCCGCCTTGCTGCTGGCTGTCAACCCCATCATCCCTTATTACGCGTGGGGAATTCTCGCCGAGCCGCCTGCCTACGGGGGTGCCGCGTTGATCGCCTATGCGTGGGCCCGGCTGTCTCGTCGTCCCGCGCCGAGCCCCGCCGTCTGGATCGCCACTGCTGCCTTCGGATGCACGGCCCTGATTGCGTGCCGACCCAATGCGATACTGCTCGTTCCGCTGCTGGGGCTGCTGAGCCTGGTTCCAAGATTGTGGGGCGATGAGCGTGGTCAAGAGGTCCGGAGGGCAAGCCTTGCGACGGCGGGGCTAGCCATGATCTTGTGCGCCGCGTTGTTGATTGCCCCGAGGTTACTCTTTGGTGGATCCAACCAGCAGGGAGTCCTCGGTTGGGTGGCCCTCCACGGTAGTTTTCAGTTCAGGAATGATCCTCTCGACTGGCGATATTGGGATGATGCTGTGCGTGGCGGCAGCACAGATTACCAAGCTTGGCGGACTACGAACGATCAGATCGTCGAACGGGCAAATCGGACGGGACAATCAGTGGACCTCGCTCGCCTTCGTTGGGTGATCAACGATTTCCTTACTAACCCCCATCTGCGCTTGCAGATGGGCGTCGTCCGTGCGTTGTATTCCCACGTCTGGGTTGCGCACTCGGCCTCCCCTCATGAGTTCCGACTCGGTCCCTTGCGGGGATCGTTGGCGTTTTACGCAGTTCATGGGGCGCTGAACTTGAGCCTTTGGGCAGCAGTCGTGTGCTTCCTAGGCTTGTGTTGGAAATCCCGAGCTGACCTCGCAGCGCATTGGGGCCTGTGGGCCCCGTGGCTGAGCCTGCTGATATTCGCCAGCCTGGTCTACGCGGAGCCGCGGTATCTCTATCCGGGTCTTCCCGGTGTTTACGTCGGCGCGGGGCAGCTAGTCTCGGGCTGGTTGCGGAAGCTGGGTTAGGCCGAGCTTGAAGTGAGGGGATGACAGCAAACCCCGAAAACGGTGTCCAATGATCACCGCACCTTTGGATCTCACTCGATTGCTCCAAGGCGCCATGGGGCAGCGGGCGCGGATCGAACGGCTGGCCGAGCAGCCGGGCGACGTCCCCCAGACCTGGGCGGATATCAGCAAGGCTCGGCGGCTGCTGGGCTACGCGCCGCGCACGCCCTTCGCCGAGGGTATCCGCCGGTTCTTGGAGTGGTTCGAGGGCATTGGAAGCTGACATGAGCCCGTTTGACATCGGGCGACGTTCCCGAGGAGTCCTTGGCAATGTGGTTGTTGGCTAGCACGCCCGAGCAATGCAGAGCAGCACTCGAAAAAGCTGCACAAGGCGCTGGCGCCCATCTCGCCGGGGCCGATCACGGTCATGGCCCTGCCTGGCTGCCATATTGGTTGGTTCCGCGCCAAACCCAGCGACAATTTTCATTGCTTCGAGGACGGTTGTGTACTGGGCAAGCTCGCCTTCGATGAGCCAGCCCAAGACTCACCTATCAGGCACGCCGAACGCCTGCCGAGCGAACTCCACTCCTTGCTGAACGCGGTCCGGATCCGCTACGTGCGGGATTCGGTGATCGTCGAGCCCCAGGGAATCGCGCACGTGTTTTACCGGGATGGCATGGCAGCCGATACCCAGCTCGCCATCGCTGCGGCGGCGGGCCTGCGACCTTGCCCGAAGCGCTTTGCCGTGCTGGCCACGGTGGGCTATCTCCCGGGAACGCTGACGCTGTTCGACGGCGTCAAGAAGCTGGCTTTGTTCCAGAGCTACGATTTGGGCCGTCGGCGTGTGGTGGAAAACGGGCACTTTCAGCCCGTGGAGCCGGACGATCGTGCGATGGTGGAGCGGCTGACCTCCTTGGTGCCGGTGGTTCCCCACACGGCGCTGGGGATCTCCGGCGGTGCAGACAGCCGTTTCGTCTTGGGGATCCTGCTGCGGGCAGGGGTGCGGCCGCGCTTGCTGCACCTCGAGTCAAACGAAGCGCCCTACGTAGCCGAATTGGGCAGGAAGCTGGGTCTGGAAACGGTCATCACTCGTGGAGATCCGGCGTTGCCCGGCCGGCTTTATAGCATACTTACCGACGGGCAGATTTACTTTCGCGGTGGTAACTACAGTCGCCTGCGCGAGCACAGTTCACCCAACGTTGTGTACCACTGTGGGCTGTTCGCCGACTCCCTGCTCAAGAACGCATTCAGGACGGCCTGGAAGGTTCCATGCGCCCGATCTGAAATGCCTTCGAGGCTTTTTCGATATGGACTGCTCAACCTCGTGCCTCCTAAGATTCCGTGGCTCCGCGGAGCTCGAAACCGAGTTGAGGTCCAGGAGCTAATAACCAGCGATTATGGGCTGTGGATTCCTTTTCTCCGCCACTGGCCGCGAAAAGTGGCGGCGAACTGGATGTACTTTCACAGCCGCGGAGTGCGCTGGTCCTATGCGACGACGCTGGATCTACAGTTTTTCTGCCATGTAGTCTTCCTGCTGTCCGACCTGGAAGCTTTGAAGCTCGGCATCGCTAGTCCCGTTGTTGCGAACTTTCAGAAAGCCCGCGCAAGGAGGCTGAACCGGCAGCTCCTCCCCGGGGTTAACGTGCCTTACTCGGATGGGCTCCCCGTGGACCCACCCTCCGGCGTCCGCCTGTGGCTGGAGGGCCTCTACTACGAATTCTTTCACCGGCTCAATGTACACCTCGCCGACCAGAAGATGGCCCGAGCGCCCTCGGGCTCTCATTGGCGCACGGAAGTGGAGGGCACCTCGGCCGATCTCAGCGAATATCTCAGCGCACCGCTTGATCGCGTGCTCGAGGATCCTTCTTGCCCCCGCAGCGTGAAGCGCGCCGCGGTCACGCTGACGCACGTACTGGAGTTCCTCGGCAGTTGACAGCCCAAGGTTGACATGCCCCCCTTCATCCCCTTTGCCTCTGCGGATCTGGGCGCGGAGGAGGCGGCGGCGGTGGCCGAGGCGCTGGCCTCCGGGTGGGTGACCACCGGGCCGAAGTGCGCGGAGCTCGAGGCGGCTTTCCGCGCGTACACGGGCGCGGAGCACGCGCTGGCCGTGAACTCGTGTACGGCGGCCATGCATCTGGCGCTGGCGGCGCTGGGCATCGGGCCGGGCGACGAAGTGATCACCACGCCGCTTACCTTCTGCGCTACCGTCAACGTGATCCTGCAAACCGGCGCTACCGCGGTGCTCGCCGATATCGGCGACGATCTCGATCTCGATCCCGAGCACGTCGAGGCCATGATCACCCCGCGCACCCGAGCCATCCTGCCCGTGCACTACGGCGGCCTGCCGTGCCGGATGGACGCGATCTGGGCGCTGGCCGCAAAGCATGGTCTGAAGGTCGTCGAGGACGCGGCTCATGCCGCGGGGGCCGAGTATCGCGGGCGCAAGATCGGCGCAGGCCCCAGCGACGCCGTCTGCTTCAGCTTTTACGCGAACAAGAACATGACGACGGGCGAGGGCGGCATGGTCACGACGCCCTCCTCCGCGCTGGCCGAGAGGATGCGCGTGCTGGCCCTGCACGGCATGAGCCGGGATGCCTGGAATCGTTACGCCGAGCGCGGGAGCTGGTACTACGAGGTGGTCGAGTGCGGCTTCAAGTACAACTTGAGTGACATCCAGGCGGCCATCGGGCTGGTCCAACTGCGCAAGCTGGACCGGATGAACGCGCGGCGGGCGGAGATCGCCGGGCGCTACAACGAAGCGTTCGCGACCCTGGATGAACTGGAACTTCCCCCGGTGCGCAGCGATTCGAAGCACGCCTGGCATCTGTACGCCTTGCGGCTGCGCCTGGAAAAGCTCGAGATCGGGCGGGCCGAGTTCATCGAGAGGATGAGGGATCGCGGGATCGGGTGCAGCGTTCACTTCATCCCGGTCCCTCTGCATCCCTACTACCGGCGGACGCTCGAGTTGCGCGATCCCTGCGAGCGCGCGTTGGCGGAGTATCCGAGGCTGGTGTCGCTGCCGCTCCACTCGCGCCTGAGCGACGAAGAGGTCGAGCGCGTGATCGCGGCGGTACGAGAAATCATCGCTGCCCATCGCAAGGCCCGGCCGGTTGCGGTGAACAGCGTTGCTGAAACGGGCAATTGACATCGCGGCGAGCGCCGCCGGTCTGATCGTGCTTTCGCCCTTGCTGGCGCTGATTGCGGCGGCGATCTGGCTCGAGTCAGGACGCCCGATCTGCTTTGCGCAGGAGCGCGTGGGCCGCGGCTTCCGACCCTTCCGCCTCCTGAAGTTTCGCACCATGCGCAACGGGATCCCGGGCCCGCGAATCACGGCGGCCAATGATCCGCGCATCACGCGCCTGGGGCGTTTGCTCCGGCGGACCAAGCTCGATGAGCTGCCCCAGTTGTGGAACGTGCTGCGCGGGGAGATGAGCCTGGTCGGCCCGCGGCCCGAGCTGCCCGAATATGTGGAGCGCTTTCGGGATCGTTACCGGACGATCCTCACGGTCCGGCCAGGCATCACGGATCTGGCTTCGGTGCGGTTCCGGAATGAAGAGGAGCTGCTCGCGCAGGCGGCCGATCCGCTGGGCGAGTACGTAAGCAGCGTGCTGCCCGTCAAACTCGATCTGGCCGAGGAGTACGTGCGCAAGCAGTCGCTGAAACTCGATCTGGCGATCCTGCTGAAAACCTTCTGGGCATTGTTGCGGGGAAGGTGAGGGTGCTGTGGAGAGAACAGATTTCGGGCGACATCTGAGGCGGCTGGGAGCCTTTCTGGATCGCCACCCGCGCCTGCTGCGGCCGCTGGTCTGGCTGCTGCATTTGACGCTCATCGCAGGTTCCGGGGTGGCTGCGTTCCTGCTTCGCTTCGAGTTTCGCATCCCGGCCAACGAGTGGACGCACCTGGGCTACGGGCTGGCCGCATGGCTGGTCTGCAAGTCCGTGGCGTTTCGCTGGTTGGGGCTGGACCGAGGCTGGTGGCGCTTCGTTTCGATCGAAGATCTGGCGCGGATCGGCCTGGCAAACGTGGGCGGCTCCGCGGGGGCTGCCCTGGTGATCACGGCCCTGGCGCCCCGCGGCTTTCCGCGCTCGATCTACATTCTCGACCTCGTCTTGTGCTTCCTCGCCGTTTCAGGCGCCAGGGTGGCGGTGCGCATCCTTTGCGAGAATATCACGCGGGCCGGGCCGAAAGAGGCCGGCAAGCGCGTGCTCATCTACGGGGCCGGCGAGGCCGGGGTGATGCTGCTCAGAGAAATCCGAAGCAACCCGCGGCTGGGCCTCTCCGTGCGTGGCTTTGTAGATGACAGCCCGAGCAAGATCGGCACGCGCATCCAGGGAACGCCGGTGCTGGGCGGCGGTGAAAAGCTCAAGGAACTGGCAGTCCAGTACGAGATCGAAGAAGTGCTGATCGCCATCCCTTCCGCGACTGGCGCCGAGATGACGCGAATCCTCGAGCACTGTCACCGGGCGGGGGTGGCGTTCCGGACGATTCCCGGGCTGGGGGAGCTGATCGAGAACGGCGGCCTTGCGCGGCAGATCCGCGAAGTGTCCGTGGAAGACCTGCTGGGGCGCAACCCGGTGCGGCTCGACGAGACAGCGATTCGCGCGCACCTGGAGGGGCGCGTCGTGCTGGTGACGGGCGCGGCAGGCTCGATCGGCTCGGAGCTCTGCCGGCAGATCGCGCGCTTCCATCCCGCAGCCCTTGTGGGTCTGGAGATTGCCGAAACGCCGCTGTTCGATCTGGAGCGCCGCATGCGCCAGGCCTTCCCCCATGTGGCCTTCCATCCGGAAATCGGGACCATCCAGAATCCCGCGCGGCTCCGGGAGATCTTCGCGCGCTACCGCCCGCAGGTCGTCTATCACGCCGCTGCCTACAAGCACGTGCCGGTGATGGAAACCCACGCCTTTGAGGCGGTGGAGAACAACGTTTTCGGAACGTACAATGTGGCGGCCATCGGCGCCGAGTACGGCGTGGAAAAGTTCGTGCTGATTTCGACGGACAAGGCGGTGCGGCCCACCAGCGTGATGGGCGTAACCAAGCGCATCGCGGAGCTGGTGGCGCTTTCTTTCCAGGACGGGGGCGCGCGCTACGTCGCGGTACGTTTCGGCAACGTGCTCGGTTCGGCGGGCAGCGTGGTCCCGCTTTTCCGGGAACAGATCGCTGCGGGAGGGCCGGTCACCGTAACCCACCCGGAGATGCGCCGCTACTTCATGACGATTCCCGAAGCGGTGCAGTTGGTGTTGCAGGCCGCAGCCATGGGCAAGGGCGGCGAGATCTTCCTGCTCGACATGGGCCAGCCGGTGAAGATCGTGGACCTGGCGCGCAAGATGATTCTGCTTTCCGGGCTGAGGCCCGACGAAGACATCCAAATCGTGTTCACGGGACCGCGTCCGGGCGAAAAGCTCTACGAGGAGCTGAGCACGTTCGAAGAGGAGACCGTGCCGACGTTCCACGAGAAGATCCGCATCTTCACCAGCGACGGTCTGCCCCGCGCGCGTGTGGATGACTTGCTGCGCGAGCTGCGTCGCATTTGCGAGGAGCGGGATCTGGCCCGGCTGGTGCTACTGTTCAAAGAGGTGGTGCCCGATTACAATCCCAGCCGTTACATGCTCGAGCGCGTGCTGCCGCCTGCGCGGGCGGCTGTGGCGGGGGTATAAAAGTCAAGAGTCGTGCGATGCGTCTTCGAATTTTTGTCATGCTCGCGGCTGCCGCGATCGCGTGCGGCCAGCAACCGGCGCCTTCCGCGCTGAAAATCATCGTCCTTCAGGGAGAGGGAGCCCGGCACAGCATTCGCAGCCGGCACGGCGTGCAGACCGTGATCGAGGTGCGCGATCAGAACGACCGGCCCCTGCCCGGCGCGCAGGTCGTCTTCCAACTTCCGGCTGCCGGCCCCGGCGGAACGTTTCCCGGCGGCCGGCTCACCCAGCGGACCGTGACGGATGCGCGCGGCCAGGCCGCCACCGCCGGCTTTGCCCCGAACGATCAGGAGGGGCGGTTCAACCTGAAGGTGGTGGTCAGCTCCGGCGATCTCACCGCGGAGACCGTTGTCTCCCAGATCAACCAGGCGCGCACGGAAATTGACCGGGCGCGGCGCTCGAAGAAGCCTTGGATCATCGTCGCGCTGGGTGGCGCGACGGCAGGGATTGTGCTGGGCACGCGGGGAGGCGGAGGCTCGCCTGCCGCGCAAACACCCACGATCACCCTCGTTCCGGGTCCGGTCTCGGTAGGAGGGCCGCGGTGATTCGGTTGCACTCAACGGGCCTCGGCTTGCTTATCGCAGTCGTGCTTGCGCTGGGCCTGTGCATGACGCAGGCGCGGGCGCAGTCCTTCGTGATCCTCGCGGACCAGGGTCCGCTGGGCACGAGCACACTCCCCAACGGCGGCACGGTAAACATGGTGGCCGAAGCCATCGGTTCGCCAGTGCAAGCGCGGCTGACGTTCTCCTATCGCGGCGCGGGCACGGCCACCATCAGCACGGTAGATCGCACCGGCTCGAACGACTTTTCCGTTGCCCCTGCCGGCCTCCCGATCACTCTGGGGCCGAACGAAGGCTGGACTCTGGTGGTTCGCTTCCTGCCCAGTTCCGGCGCTCGGGTTACGGGGCGCCTCACGCTCACCGTGACCGAAACCGTGCAGGGAGCCGCGACGCAAGGGCAACTCGTGGTGAATCTCGCCGGCTTCGCGCCGGAGCTGGTCTTTAGCTACACGTTGCCGGGCGGCAACGCCGTTGCAATCAGCGACGGCGGCACGATCACGTTTCCCCCCACGCCGCTGAACACGACCGCTTCCGCCGTCATCGCGATCCTGAATCGCGGCAGCGCGACGGGAACCGTAAGTTCCGTGACCGCATCCGGCGACGCATTCGCGGTCTCCGGCGTGCCCCTGCCCCCCATCAGCATCGAGGCCGGGCGCGAACTGCGATTCAATCTCAACTTCACGCCCTCGCAGCGCGACGTGCAGAGCGGCTCGTTGCGCATCGAGTACGCCGGGCGGACTCTGACGATCCTGCTGCGCGGCTCCGGCGCTGCGGCGGCTTTCCTCTATCAGTTGGTGCGCGATTCGGTCGAATCGCCGATCTCGCCCGGCCAGTTGATCACGCTGGGCGATACCGCGATCGGGCAGCGAACCGTCGTCACCTTGCGCGTGCGCAACGCCGGCAACGCCGACGGCGTCATCCAGACCATCAGCGTGCTGGGGCCGGGCTACCAGCTTGCAGATCTGCCGTTTCTGCCCCTGACGTTGGCGCCGAGCGCCTCGGTTGCCTTCACGCTGATCTTCGCGCCGACGCAGCCGGGCGCCGCCACAGGCCGGCTTCGCATCGGCAACGACATGTTCGATCTGAGCGCCACAGGCTTGGGGGCGGCGCTCAACTACACGGTGGTGATGGCCGGCGCGAGCACGTCCGTGTCGCCTAACGGCAGTATCCTGTTCAGCTCGCTGGCCGTGGGCCAGAGCTTCACCGCCCGTTTCCTGGTGACGAACACGGGCAACCAGGCGGCGGTGATCAGCGCGATCTTCGCTACTGGATCACAGGCTTTCTCGCTCTCGGATTTGCCCGAGCTTCCCTTGACGCTGGAGCCGGGTGCGACTGCGACGTTCCTGGTCACGTTCGCGCCCACGACCGTCGGCGTCGCCCAAGCGGTGTTGCGCGTGGGCGGACACAGCTTCGATCTGATAGGCTCTGCGACCTCACCCTTGCCCCTGCCCGCCATCCTGCTGGAGGGGCCGCGCGGTCAGGCTCAGCCCATGCAGCAGGTGGCCTACACGCTCTCGCTAGCCGAACCCTATCCTTTGAACCTGGTCGGCACGCTAACGCTCACCTTCAACTCCGAGGTCTTCGTCAATGACGCCACGGTGCAGTTCGCCACCGGCGGACGGAGCGTCAATTTCACGATTCCGGCGGGTTCGACGCGCGCGGTCTTTCCCAACAAGGAGACCACGATCCGACTGCAAACGGGCACGGTGGCCGGGACCATCATGCTTACGCCGGCTTTCTTCACCGAGACGGGCGTCAACCTGACGCCCGCCTCCCCGCCCACGGTGAGTCTGACGATCGCCCAAGGGCCGCCTCAACTGGTCAGCGTGCAACTGGGCGGGCGCACCCCGGACAGCTTTACGCTGCTGGTAACCGGTTACTCCACCAGCCGTTCGGTCTCGCAGATCGAATTACAGGCGGTGGCCGCGCCGGGCGTCAATCTGACGAACCCCAAGCTGACGCTGAACGTCGAGGCTGCGTTCCTTTCTTGGTATCAGAACGCGCAGTCTCAGCAGTACGGGAGCCTGTTCACGGCCGCGATCCCGGTTTCCATCCAGGGGACGACGCCTTCGGGATCGCCGATCGACGGGCTGCAATCGGTCTCGGTGACCCTGTCGAACGCTCTGGGTACTTCGCAGCCTGCGAGCGTGGCGTTGCGTTGAAGTTTACGGCGTAGGACAAAGTAAACGCGAGTACTGTTACTGCTGGTCATTGACTCGGTTGCAAGCTGATCTTAGAATGAACTAGGAAAGCATGGAGCTCGGCGGTGAGAACTAACCTGCTGACGGCTTCGGTTGTTGGTTTGGCTGCTGCCGGATTGGCGCTGGCGCAATCTCGCGTGGCCACGGTCACCAGCAAGCAGCCCGTGAAAATTAACGGGATCAGCGCGCCTTCGTCGGTGCCCACGCTGCCCGTCCTGCCGGGCAGCACGGTGACTACAACGAGCGCCCCTGCTACGGTCACCACATCGAGCGGAGCCAAGGTGACGCTGACCGCGAACTCCCAGGCAACCATCGGCAGTAACGGGAATGTTGCGGGCGTGCAATCCATGGGGAATCCCAACCCCCCCAACTTCCCGCCGCTCGGCTGGAAACCGCCGGGCCCGCCGCCGCCAGGCTGGGCTCCTCCCTCGATCAGCCGGTGGCGGAGGCAACGTTAGGGCTGCAATCTTTGAGCGGGTTTTGCTGAGGAGGCATCCATGTTCGGACTGCGCATATTCCGGCTCGCACTGGCAGGCCTGATCTTTTCCGCGTTGCTGATCTCCGGGCCGATCATGTACGTCTATCCCTCGATCGCGCCCAACCCGTGGTACTCGCCGAGCTGGTACGATTACGCGCAAAACGCGATTGCGGCTTTGCAAACCGGCGCCAGCTCGTGGGGTACGCCGGGTAGCCCGTCTTACTACCAGCGGACTTACTCCTTTTATCCGGGAGACGTAGTAGTTACCGACTTCGAATCGTGGCGGGGCCAGGCGCCGCCGCCTCCCGGGTACGAAGGCGAGTACGGCAACGCGCTGTTGTTCGGGCTGTATTTGGACGGCGGCGGGAAGACGTTCCGGCTTCGCGATCTGTGGTATTACGAAAACTTCTTCGGCAGTCCCGATACCTTCAGCTTTGCCGGGCAGGCGTACGGGTATGATCTGGTCGGGCATTACTACGGGCCGGACGGCATCCCCGGCACCGCGGACGACATCTGGTACGGCGAGTCCAATCCGGGCAATGACAGCGTTCTCGTGAACCGTCTCTGGTTCACGGGACTGGGGGCCGCGTTCTCGGTATCCGATCCTGCCGATTTGCCCTATGCCTTGTGGTGGATCACGCACCAAGATTATCCGTTCGGGTGGGGAACTTATTGGATTTGGATTGATGGCCAGTTGGTCACGGCCAGCGCCGGCGCGTCCCTGGTTCCCGAGCCGGCCACCGCTGCGCTGATTGGCCTCGGCCTCGCCGGCCTGCTTTGCCTGCGGCGCTATCGCAAGGCGGCCTGACCGGAAAAGTTCTGAAGGCGGCCCGGGGCGGGAATCCTGGGCCGCCGCTCCTCTGCCGCCCTCTGATCCAGTTCCTCAGTGAACGCTGCTTGTGTCGTCCTCCTCTCGCTGGCCCTCGGCTATGCGGCCTTGCATGATGCGGGCGTTGAACCCAACGACTGGGGCGTCTCGCTGGTCGCGGTCGGATTGTGCGGAATCCTGTGCTGGTCTCGCGCGCGATCGCCGTGGCCGCGTGGATGGACAACTTGGCTGCCTCTGAGCCTCTTGGCGTGGGCGTGCCTCGCCTTGCTGCCTTTGCCCAAAGCCCTTGTCAGGCTGCTGGCGCCCGAGCGCGCCGCGGCGCTGGATGGCCTCTCCGCCATCGCGGGACCGTGGAGCTGGGCCGCGTTGAGCGCCAAGCCCGCGGCAACCCTGGAAAAGGTGATCGGGCTGGCGGGCTGCATCCTCGTTTTCTGGCTCATGGCGGATCTGGCCGGGCGGCTCGATGACTATCCGTGGGCTGTCGCGTGGCCCCTGCTGATCCTTGCAGGCTTCGAGGCGGTTCTGGGGCTCATTCAGGCGTATGCGCCCGGCGGCGATCGCATAGCCACGGGAACTTGGGTCAACCGCAACCACTACTGCGGCTTTCTCGAGCTGTGCCTGCCGTTCGCGCTGGCTTACGGCGTAGCGGTTCTCGGGCGCGGGCGATCGCGCCACGGCGTAAGCCTGCGCATGGCGCTGGCGGCCTGCGGCCTGTTCACGATCGCCGCCCTGATCCTGCTGGCGATTCTGCACTCGTTCTCGCGGATGGGTTTCGTGGCCGCTCTGGTCTCGATGTTCATCATGGGGGCGGCCGCGCTGGGCAGCGGCGAAGCGCCCGCATGGAGACGCCGGCTGGGACCGGCACTCATCGGCTTGCTCGTGCTCCTCGCTTTCATCTTCTTGCCCCCGGACAAGCTGATCGAGCGCTTCGGCCACATGGCCGCCACGGAGGAAATCTCGGCCGACGTCCGCATTCAGATCTGGCGCGATACGCTCGAGCTGGTGCGGGCGCAGCCTGTGGCTGGCAGCGGCCTGGGCGCGTACGAATCGGCGCTCATGCGGCACAAGCTCGCGGCGCCTTTGTACACGGTGGATTTCGCCCACAACGACTATTTGCAGTTGGCGGCCGAGCTCGGCGTTTTCGGGCTGGCTGTCGTCGTGACCCTCGCTGCGCTTTGCCTGCGGTCGGCCTGGCGAGCCGCGCGCCGCAGTCACTGGGAGGAGGAGCGCTGGCGGGCGCTGGGCGCGCTGGGCGGCCTGTCGGCGCTGGCCCTGCACAGTTTCGTGGACTTCAACCTTTACATTCCGGCGAATGCAATGACACTGGCCTGGGTAGCAGGGATCGCGATCGCCCGTTCCGTGTCTACGGGCGCCGCTCGAGCCTGACCGCGTCCACCCAGGCGGCGCCACGGATCTTGTTGTCGAACTTGCGGGACGGGCGGCGGCAAAGCTGGATGGCGGCAAGCAGGGTGCGCGGCGCGACGACTTCTGCTTCCACGAATTGCCAGTCGGTGGTTCCCGTGATGTGCTGAGTCTCGGCGAGGACGCGGTTGCCGCTGCCGGTTTCGCTGAGGCGCAGAAAAAGGCCCTGATCGGTCGTCAGATCCTGCGAAGCAATCCACGCGGACAGACGGTAGCGCCCGGCGGGCACAACCACCAGTTGCGAGACGTGCGAGTAATCGAAATTGGCCGTGCCGGGAAAGCTCAGCTTGAGCGATGCCCGACCCTCCCGCGCCCGGGCCGGATCGCGAACCGCCTGCACGCCTTCCAGCGGGCGGATGCGCCAGTCCAGCGGCGAGCCGCTCGGCTCGTTTTCAAAGCTGCCGTTGTAAACCAGGTTGCGCACGGGATAATCGCCGGCCCGCGGCCCCAGCCAGGCAACCCAGGTTGCGAGCGCCTCATGGTACTCGGCCTTGCGCAGAAGCAGCTCCAGATAGGCGGCCGCCAGCTCGTCGTTGGCGAGGCGGTGCTCGCAGAGGGAGTGCCAGGCGGCGCGGGCGCGACCGGCATCGCCGCTTTGCAGAAGGAAGCGGAAATGCGAGCGGGCGGCGCGCGGGTTCCTGGCGAGCTGGGGCAGCAGCTCATCGAAGGGAATCAGGCGGTCGGTGTAGTAGAAGATGATCGCGTCATAGTCGGGGACCAGCTCGAGGATGCGAAGCATGTGGGGCAGGGCAGTGCGGGCTTCGCCGACGCGGATGTGAAATCCCGCAGCGCGCATCAACACGGGCGGAATGTTGGGACCGAGCTCGACGGCGCGCCGGAAGCAGAGGCGGGCTTCGGCGATCTTGCCGGTCTCGGCGAGGGCTTCGCCGAGATCGCACCAGCGGTAGGGATTGGCGGGGTCGGAGCGCAGCAGGCGCCGTGCGAGAGCTTCGGCTTGTGTGGCGGGCTGTTCCGTGAGGTCGGGGTAGGTCTCTGGCGGGCGCAGGGCGAGCCAGAGCCCGCCGCCGGCGACGGCCACGGCGAGCAGCGCGCGGAGCAGAAACGCTGCGTCTCGCACTTGCGAACCTCGCGTGTTATTTTATCGTTTCCACCCTCAAATTAGGGATTGAAAAAGCAGAAAAGCAGGGATAAATTGTAACTTGAGCGCACCGCGGCAGAGCGATTTTTGTTGGACATCGTAAGACATTCGTTCTTGCGATTGAGCCACAGCGAAGCACGGACAGGAAACCGGGAGGTCGAGATGAGCAGCGGGCATGCGAAGTGGGTCGGATTCATTCCGGTAGCAGTGGTTCTTGCGGCGGGGATTATTCTGGTGACGGCGCAGGCGCCGGGACAGGGCGCGATGCCGCCGCGTTTCCCGATTGTTCGCGACTGGAGCCACAGGTATCTGGCTTACGGGAACGCTTCGTTCCGGGCCGCGACGCTGAGTCAGCTCCAGCGCGATCCGCGGCTGGCGGCGGCCTGGGTGCAGCGCAACGTGATCGGCGCCTTGGCGTCGGCTTCGGCGCCGGGGAGGCAGCCGTGGCGGCGCGATTCGGTCACGTTGAAGCGCGACTGGGCGGTGTCGCTGGGGGATGTGGATACTTCGAGCCCAGTGCCCAAGGAGCACTTCCCGGCGATGTGGGGGGCGAGCTTCACCAACCCGGATTGTGCCAATGATTTTGTGGTCTTTGGCATCCGGGCGGGTTCGGCCACCGGCCAGGCGAACATCGTGGCGTTCAACAATCTCTACACCACCTGCTCGGCGCCGGTTCCCAAGACGATGTGGGCTTACTATGTGGGCGACGACGACAACACGCCGGACGTAGTGAGGACGTCTCCGGTGCTCTCGCTCGACGGGAAGGAGGTGGCGTTCGTCGAGAACCGGAACAAGGGTAACGGCGGCGCTTACTTCCACGTGCTCAAGTGGGTAGCGGGGCAGGGTACCATTGGAATCCCCGCCACTCCCGGCCCCGGGGGCTCTTCCGTGCGCAGCGTGCAGTATTCGACGGCGGGCAACCAGCGCTCGTCGCCCTTCGTGGATTACTGGAACAACGTCGCCTTCGTCGGGGCGGACGATGGGAAGCTGTACGCCATCTGGCCGGTGTTCAACAACAGTGGTGGTTTCAATGTTGCCTCGACGGTCGTCAACTCCAACAGATATCTCACCAGTCCCGTGATGGATCCCGGGGCCAACCGGATTTTTGTCTCGGACGGGAACACACTGTATTGCTATTCCTACGGCGGCTCCTTCAGTTTGGCGGGTTCCTACTCCATTGGCACCACAGACACGGAGGCCGTTCAGGACGCCGCCTTGGTGGACGTGGACCGGCAGCGCGTCTTTTGGTTCGCGCGTCAAGGCTCCTCATCGGCTCTGGTGATCGAGACGGACTATAGCTGCCGCAACGTGACGACTGCCTCGATCGGTCAGAACTCGACTACGGTCATCCGCGCCGGAGCGTTCGACGACACCCACTATTCCTCCGGCGGCGCCAGCGGCAACCTTTACGTGTGCGGCAAGCGGGGATCGAGTGAGCATCCTGCGCTCTACATGTTCCCGTTCTCGAATGGAGTCTGGCAGAACAATTCGCCCACGACCAGCAACAAGATCGCCAACGCGGCTGGCGAGTGCTCGCCGCTGACGACGTTCAAAGGGGGCGATAACCAAGACCGGCTGTTCCTAGGTTTCAGCGGGACGAATCAGGTCCAGATGTGGAATATCCCCATCAGTGGCTCGAGTGACGCGCCCGACGCAACAGCCGGCCTTTACAACGGTGGCTCGGCCGGCATCATCGTGGATAACCGCAGCTCCACCGCCGAGGCGAGCAACATCTACTTCCAGACCGCGCTCGCATCGAGCGCCTGTGCCGAGAACGGAACCAACAAAGTCTGCGCCGTCAAGCTGACCCAAAGCGGGCTGCAATAGAATGATCAGCAAGGAGACTCGCGATATGGCCTCCGAGAAACACGTTCCGAAAGTGCCGGCGACGCGTGGGCCGCGCCGGCCCTACCACAAGCCCGCCTTCCAGTGCGAGCGCGTCTTCGAAACGGCCGCGGTCCGTTGCGGAAAGACCCATCCGCGCATCGCGCAGTGCAACCGCGTGAAGAAAAACTCCTGACCGGGGCCGATCGGCCGCCACGCCAGCGCTGAGGGCCAGGTCTGGTACCCCGCAGCCGGCAATCCTCCCCCTTAAACCGCCTGGCCAGCAGCAAGAAACTTTGCGCAGGGGGGCGACTGCCAGCTCGATGAGAAGCAGCCCCTGTTTGCCAGCCACAGCACCAGGTTCCGCGGAGCAAGTTGCCGGCTTTCGCGTCACTGGCGGGAGCATGTTTCCCGCGCTGCGGCCGGGTGACTGCCTGGTGGTCCGGCGCAGCGACGTCCAGGCTCTCAGGCCCGGCGATCTTGTTGCCTTCCTCGGACCGGACGGGCGAATCTGCACGCATCGGGTGAGGGGATTCGAAAATGGGTGCCCCGTAACTTGGGGCGACGCCGCGCCCGCCGCGGATCCTCCCCTGGAGCCTCATGAGATCCTCGGGGTGGTGGTTGAAGTCAGGCGAGGCCGCAGGTCGTTCGTGCCTCGCCGCGTGCCGCCCTTCTGGGAGCGGGCCATCGCGCAGT
>JAPWUP010000375.1 GCA_028275505.1 Bryobacteraceae bacterium | reverse complement strand
CCTGTCCATCCCGGTGGCGGTGCTCACCGGCGTGATCGGAGGAGATGTGAACTGATGGAACTCGACGGCAAGTGCCCCACGGGACCGATCGAAACGCGCTGGGACCGGCACAAGTTCGAGCTGAAGCTCATCAGCCCGGCCAACAAGCGCAAGTACACCATCATCGTGGTCGGCACCGGCCTCGCCGGCGCCTCGGCCTCGGCCACGCTCGCCGAGCTGGGTTACAACGTCAAGTGTTACTGCTACCAGGACTCGCCGCGGCGCGCTCACTCCATCGCCGCGCAGGGCGGCATCAACGCCGCCAAGAATTACCAGAACGACGGCGACAGCGTCTACCGCCTCTTTTACGACACGATCAAGGGCGGCGACTTCCGATCGCGCGAATCCAACGTCTACCGGCTAGCGCAGTTGAGCGTGGACATCATTGACCACTGCGTGGCTCAGGGAATCCCCTTTGCGCGCGAGTATGGCGGCCTGCTCGCCAACCGCTCCTTTGGCGGCGCCCTGGTCTCGCGCACCTTCTACGCCCGCGGCCAGACCGGTCAGCAGTTGCTGCTGGGGGCCTATCAGGCCATGCAGCGACAGATCGCCGCCGGGCGGCTCACGATGTTCCCGCGCCATGAGATGCTCGAGCTGGTGGTGGTCAACGGGTGCGCCCGGGGCATCGTCACACGCAATCTGATCAACGGCAAGATCGAATCGCACGCAGCCGATGCGGTAATTTTGGCCACCGGCGGTTACGGAAACGTCTACTACCTTTCCACTATGTGCAAGGGCGCCAACGCCACCGCCATCTGGCGCGCGTACCGCAAAGGGGCGTTCTTCGCCAATCCTTGCTTTACGCAGATCCACCCCACCTGCATCCCGGTCACCGGCGAGTACCAGTCCAAGCTGACCCTGATGAGCGAGTCGCTGCGCAACGACGGTCGCATCTGGGTGCCGCTCAAGAAGGGGGACACGCGCCCGCCCAACGAAATTCCCGAGGAAGAACGCGACTACTACCTGGAGCGCATGTACCCGGCCTACGGCAACCTGGTGCCGCGCGACATCGCTTCGCGGGCGGCCAAACGGGTCTGCGACGAGGGACGCGGTGTGGGTCCCGGCGGCTACGGCGTTTATCTGGATTTTCGTGACGCCATTCAGCGACTGGGCGTGTCCGTCATCCGCGAGCGCTACGGCAACCTCTTTGAGATGTACGAGCGTCTCACCGGTGAGGATCCTTACAAAGTCCCCATGCGAATTTATCCCGCCATCCACTACACCATGGGCGGCCTCTGGGTGGATTACAACCTGATGTCCACCATCCCCGGCCTGTTCGTCATCGGGGAAGCGAACTTTTCCGATCACGGCGCCAATCGGCTAGGCGCCAGCGCTCTCATGCAGGGCCTGGCGGACGGCTATTTCATTGTGCCTTACACGGTGGGCCACTATCTGGCCTCCACGAAACTGGAGAAAGTCTCCACCGACCAGGCCGAATTCCGGGACGCTGAACGTGAAGTGGCGGATCGGATTCGCAAGCTGCTTTCCATTCGCGGTCGCCGTACGGTGGATTCGCTGCACCGCGAGCTGGGCAAGCTGATGTGGGAGTACTGCGGCATGGCGCGCAACGCTCAGGGACTCCAGTACGCGCTGAAGAAAATCCCTGAGCTTCGGGAAGAGTTCTGGAGCAACGTCAACGTACTCGGCTCGGGCGAGGAGTTCAACCAGGCGCTGGAGCGCGCGGGGCGTGTGGCTGATTTCATGGAGCTGGCCGAGCTGATCTGCTACGACGCGCTGCACCGCAACGAGTCTTGCGGCGGTCACTTCCGCGAGGAGTACCAGACGCCGGAGGGCGAAGCGCTGCGCAACGACGCCGAGTACGCGTACGTGGCCGCCTGGGAATTCACGGGCGTGGGCAACCCGCCCAGGCTGCACAAAGAACCGCTCGTTTTCGAGTACGTCAAGCCCACGGAGCGGAGCTACAAATGAGGATCATCCTGCACGTCTGGCGACAGAAGGACGCAAATTCACCCGGGCGCATGGTTCGCTACGAGGTGAACAACGTCAACCCGCACATGTCGTTTCTGGAAATGCTCGACGTGCTCAACGAGGAGTTGACCCTCAAGGGCGAGGAGCCGATTGCCTTCGATCACGACTGTCGCGAGGGCATTTGCGGCATGTGCGGTTTCATGATCAACGGTCGCGCACACGGGCCGTTGGAGGGCACCACCGTCTGCCAGCTCCACATGCGTCACTTCAAGGACGGCGACGAGCTGTGGCTGGAGCCCTACCGCGCCCGTGCCTTCCCGGTAATTCGCGATCTGGTGGTGGATCGCAGTGCGCTGGACCGTCTGATCGCCGCCGGGGGCTACATTTCGGTGAACGCCGGTAGCGCTCCCGAGGCCAACTCCATCCCCGTGCCCAAGCCGGTGGCGGAGAAGGCCATGGATGCGGCGGCCTGCATTGGCTGCGGCGCCTGCGTAGCCCAGTGTCCGAACGCCTCCGCCAGCCTGTTTCTGGGCGCCAAGGTCTCGCACCTGGGCCTGCTGCCGCAAGGCCAGCCCGAGCGCTACGAGCGAGTGCTCAAGATGGTCACGCAGGCCGCTCTGGAAGGCTTCGGGCACTGCACCAACATAGGCGAGTGCGAAGCGGTCTGCCCCAAGCGCATCAAGCTGGAAGTCATCGCCCGCCTCAACCGCGATTACCTCATCGCCACCCTCAAACACATCGGCGTCAAAGAGACGGTAGAAGCAGGCGTAGGCTAGGCACGCGGGCTTGATCCGCGTTCCGACCGTCTTCGAGCGCCCGCCGTATAATCGGATCAGGTTCGGCCTTCATGCGCAAGCG
>JAPWUP010000231.1 GCA_028275505.1 Bryobacteraceae bacterium | reverse complement strand
CGCCAGATCTCCAATCCGATCTCTGCCTTGCTGGACGCCGCCGCGGAGGTGCGGCGCGGCAACCTCGGCTACCGCGTCCGGGTGAAAGCCATGGACGAGCTGGCCACGCTGGTGCGCGCCTTCAATGAGATGACGCGCGATCTCGAGGCGAACAGCCGCGAACTCGAGGAAAGGCGCCGCTTTACCGAAGCCATTCTGGAAAGCATTCCCACGGGCGTCATCTCGGTGGCTTCCGACGGGCGCATCCAGCGGGTCAATCGCGCGCTGGCCCAGATCTTCGACCCCGAAAAGGTGGCCAGGGCGCAGCGGCTGGAGGACCTGTTGCCGCGCGAGGACGCCGCCGAGCTGCGCTACATGATGAAACGCGCGCGCCGCACGGGGCAGGCCTCGCGGCAGTTCGAGCTGGAAACGGAACGTGGTCGCCGTCATCTTTCGGCTACGGTAGCGGCCCTGGATGACAAGGTCGGCGCCGGCTTCGTCGTGGTTCTGGAGGATACCAGCGAGTTGCTGCGCGCCCAGAAGGCGCTGGCCTGGCAGGAAGTGGCGCGGCGGGTGGCGCACGAGATCAAGAACCCGCTGACGCCCATCGCGCTGAGCGCGGAACGCGTCGGCGTGCAGTTGCAGCGTCATAATGTGCCGCCCGAGTTCCGCCGCATCGCCGAGCAGTGCATCCAGACCATCACGCGCGAGGTGCAGTCGGTGAAGACGCTGGTGGATCAATTCTCGCAACTGGCGCGATTCCCGGCTTCGCGTCCCGCGCCCGCCGATCTCAACGAAGTGGTTCGTGAGGCGCTGGCCGTGTTCGAGGGCAGACTCGATGGCATCGAACTGCTCTGCGACCTCGCGCCGGGGCTGCCGCCCGTGAATCTGGATCGTGAGTTGTTCAAGCGCGCCATCGTGAATCTGGTGGACAACGCGGCGGAAGCCATGCAGGATTCCCCGCTCAAGCGCCTCTACGTGGCCACTCACGCGCCCTCGCCGGAGGCGGTGGAACTGGTGGTGGCCGACACCGGCTGCGGAATTTCGCCTGAAGACAAAGAAAAACTTTTCCTGCCTTATTTCTCGACCAAGGGGCGCGGCACGGGTTTGGGACTGGCCATCGTCAGCCAGATTCTCAGTGAACACAAAGCCGGCATTCGGGTGGAGGATAACTACCCGACGGGCGCCCGTTTCGTGATCGAGATCCCGGTAGTGGAGGCGGCCCGTCAGCCCCAGGAGACCCTGCGATGAGGCGTGCGCGCGTGCTCATCGTGGATGACGAACCGGGCATCCGGGAATCCCTGTGCGGCGTGCTCGAGGACGAAGGCTATGTTGCCGAAGCCGTAGCTACTGCCGAGGAAGCGCTCGCACGAATGCGCCAGCGCTTGTACGACGTGGTGCTGCTCGACATCTGGCTCGATGGCATGGACGGTCTGGAGGCGCTGGCGCGGATCCAGGAATTGCCCGAAGCCGACCGTCCCGTGGTGGTCATGATCTCCGGGCACGGCACCATCGAGACCGCGGTGAAGGCCACCAAGATGGGCGCTTTCGATTTCCTGGAAAAGCCTCTGGGACGCGACAAAGTTTGCGTGGTGGTCAACAACGCGGTCGAGCATCGCCGGCTCACCCTGGAAGTGGGGCGGCTCCGCGAGATTGCCGAACCGTACCGCATCATCGGCGAGAGCGTCCCTATGAAAGCTCTGCGCCGGCAGATCGCGCTCATGGCCGGGACCAACGGGCGCGTACTCATCTACGGGGAGAGCGGCACCGGCAAGGAGCTGGTGGCTCACGCCATCCACGCCATGAGCCCTCGCGCCTCGCAGCCCTTCGTGGAGGTGAACTGCGCGGCCATTCCCGAAGACCTCATCGAAAGCGAACTGTTCGGCCATCGCAAGGGCGCGTTCACTGGCGCTACCGAGGACAAGATCGGCAAATTCCAGCGCGCGGACGGCGGCACGCTGTTCCTGGATGAGGTGGGCGACATGAGCCTGAAGACGCAGGCCAAGGTTCTGCGCGTGCTGGACGAGCAGCGTTTCGAGCCGGTGGGCGCCAGCGAATCCGTCCAGGTGGACGTGCGCGTGATTGCCGCCACCAACAAGAACCTCGAGGAAGAAATCGAACGCGGCAACTTCCGCGAGGATCTGTTTTACCGGCTCAATGTCATCCCTTTCTACGTGCCGCCGCTGCGCGAGCGTCGCGAGGATATCCCGCTGCTGGCCGACTATTTCCTGAACCAGTTCACCACGGCTTACGGACGCAAGCCCAAAGAGCTGACGCCGGACGCCTATCGCCTGCTGCAAGAGTACTCGTGGCCGGGCAACGTGCGCGAGCTCAAGAACCTGATGGAACGCATCGTGATCATGTGCCCGCAGACGCGCATCGAGGCGCGTCACATTCCTCTCAACCCTGGGCGTCGCACGGCGGAACGCACCTCGGAACGGTTCGGGAGCCTGGAAGAAGTGCGGCGGGCCGCCGAGCGGGAGTACATCCTCAAGAAGCTCGAAGAAGCCGGAGGCAACGTGACGCGCGCGGCGGAACTGCTGGGCCTGGAACGCAGCCATCTGTATCGCAAGATGCGTTCGCTCGGCATTGCAGTGGGGGATCGCCTGCGCAACGCATGAGTGGGCTACAATCGGTCCACCATGCCACGTTCTCATCTGCACGTCCTGTTGACGGTTCCCGCGGTTGCCCTGTGGCTTGCTCTGCAAGGGCCTGCGCAGCGTCCGCCCGGGCGGCCGGGCCCCAATTTCGCCAGTTTCGAAGTGCCGGATGAAGTAGCGCGCTGGAAGCCCGTGGGGCCGGCGCAGGTGCAAGCTTCTACGGACTTTCCCTCCTGGCAGACGCACTCGCTCAAAGTGACCGTGCCGGCGGGCGCGACGGGAGGCGTCGAGACGGACTGGCTGCCGGCCAACTGGCATCGCCAGGAAGCGCTGCAATTCTTCGTTTACGCCGAGCAGCCGACGTCGCTCACGATCGAGCTGGCCTCCGAACCGTCCGCCGCGTCCCGTACCGCGCCGCTGCGCAAGGGCGCGCAGCACGTGCAGGTGCGCCTGCGCGAGTTCAGCGGCGTGGACCTGCGCAACGTCACGCGCTTGCGCCTTTCGCTGCCGGGTCCGGCGACTGTCTATCTGGACCGCTTTCGCCTGACCGAGTACAACGAAACGCTGGCGCAATTGGGCCGCATGGACGCGCCTTACGGCACCGAAATCGAAACGCCGCACGTGGCCTGGGCGCGGCCTTACGCTGCCGGCCCGATCGAGCTGCTCATCGTGCCCGACGTTGCCAACGGGCGGGCCGCCATCGAGCTGGCGCAGAGACTCGAGTGCCGCCTCCATACGGTGACGCTGGGGTCCAACTCGGGCACCAACCGCTGGGGCTTCGGCGATTTCTACGGCGAGCGCGGCGACTCTTACGGCGCTCCGTTCACGCTGGCCTACACTTATCTGGCGGATGCATTGCTCAACGGCCCTCACTACCACGTGATGGTGCTGCCCGGCTCGCGTCCTTGGGAGGAGTTTCCTGCGGTGGTGCGGCAGGCGATTCGGCGCCGCGTCGAGCAGGGAATGGGCCTGGTGCTGCTCGGCATGCAAGCGAAGGGCGCGGACTGGAACGAGCTCTCGCCGCTCGAGCCGATTCGTCGCGGCGCTCGCGCTCAACGCTGGATGCTGGCGACGCCGCACTTCATCACGCGCAACGTGCCGCTCGAGGCCTTTCCGTATGAGCAATTGCGGCACTGGGAGAGCCGCGCGCGAGGCGACGTTCTCATTCGGACGGAGACCGGAGATCCCGTTCTGGCTGTCCGCTCGGTGGGGCAGGGACGGGTCGTGGCCGCGGCCTGGGAGGAGCGCGGGCTCATCCCGTTGGTGCAGAACCAGTGGCGGGCGGAGGCTACGTGGCGCTACTGGGAGTACATGTATTCCTTGCTCGCCCGGGCCGTGATTTGGGCGGCGCGCAAGGAAGCCCCCGGCGGGATCGAGGCGATGGTCTTGGACGATCCCGCCCGACCCTCGCGTGTGAGCATCCGCGGCCGCGGCCCGGCAGTCTACGAAGTCACGGTCCGGGATGAGTACTGGGATGCGGAACACGAGGGCAAGCTGCCGGCGCCGGAGGGCAAGGCCGAGCTGGCGCTGCCTGCGCCGCCTCGCGGCGAAGTGCACTTCGTGGACGTGGTGGCCCGCGATCCCTCCAGCGGCAGAGTTCTCGACTGGGGCACCCTGGCTTATCGGACGTCGCTTCCGACGCGCATCCGTGAAATCCGGCTCGATCAGGACCGCTTCCGGCGCGGGGATCCTGTGACGGGCAGGATCGCCTTAGAGGGCGCTGCTCGCGGTTGGACCTTGCGGATCGGCTTCGCGGACAACTACGGGCGCCTGCTAGCCACGCGCGACCAGCCTTTGGAGCCAGGGCAGAACGAGATTTCTTTCTCTTTCCCGAGCGAGGATGTGCTGACCCGGCTGGCCTGGGTCGAGAGCCGGTTGCTCGAAGGCAGTCGCGAGCGTCACCGCAAGCGGGCCGACGTCTTCATCCTTCAGCCGCGCCGCTGGGAGGACTTCGACGTGGTGATGTACCTGTTCGGCCCCGACCCCGCGCCCGGCCTCTGGCCCACCATCGAGCGACGCCTGCGCGAGATGCAGGTCACCACTCTTTCTTCCTACCCGCTCGAGCTTTCCAAACACGCCAACTTCGGCGTCCAGGCGCAGACCCGCATTTCCGGGCAGGAATCTCCGGACGGCGAAGCACGCAAACCTTACCTGGAACAGAAGCGACGCTGGCGGGAAACCGGCGACAAGAAGTATCTGGCCCGCCTCTATTGCCTCAGCGACCCCGCCTATCGCAGGCAGCAGGAACGCGAGATCGAGAAGTTAGTAACTCCGTGGGTTCCCTTTTCGCCCATGAGTTACTACATTTACGAAGAACCGTCGCTGACTTGCTACACGGACGCTTTCGATCTCTGTTTCTCGCCGCATTGCATGGCCCGGATGCGCGAGTGGCTGAAGCGCGAGTACGGCAGCCTGGAAGCCCTGAACCGGCAATGGGGGACGCAATTCGCGCGCTGGGACGACGTAATTCCGGACACGACCGAAGAGGCCCAGCGGCGCGGCAACTACTCCTCCTGGGCGGATCACCGCACCTTCATGGAGGAAGTTTATGCGGAAAACTACGCCTATGTGCGCAGCCTGCTTCACCGGCACGATCCCGACGGCCTGGTGTTGCTTTCCGGGACCCAGGAATCCGTGCCGCACAACGGCTGCGATTATTCGCGGCTGAATTACATCGTTGGCCATTTGAATCCCTATACCGGCGGCAACCAGCTCGAGTTTCTGCGCAGCTTCAATCCGGGCCTCCGGATGTCCGTGGGCACCGGTTACGGCGTGAAAGGCCGGCGCACGCTCTATAACCTTTACAACGGCCTGTTTCATGGCTTCACCGCGGGGGCCTATATCTTCTGGCAGTACTCGATTCTCAACCCGGACTTTCGGTTTTGCGGCAGCGCCGAAAGCATCCGCACGGCGCTGACCGAGATCCGCGACGGCGGCGTGGCGCGGCTTCTCCGCACGGCGGAACGCTCCAACGACGGCATCGCGATCCACTATTCGTTCCCGAGCATCCACGGCGCCTGGATCGTGGACGGGCGCACGACCGGGCCCGATGAGAA
>JAPWUP010000038.1 GCA_028275505.1 Bryobacteraceae bacterium | reverse complement strand
GTGGGGTAGACGTTCAGGGGCACGATTTCGTGATGGTGCGTGTGGCCGTAGACGATGGCACGGGCGCGCCGTGTTTTGAAAGCCCGCTCGCTCATGGCGTCCTCCGCCGTGGGCCTTTCGTTCGCGCAGGGAAGCGCGTCGGTGATCCAGGAAAACAGTTGCGCCAGCATGCCGAGGGAAAGGCCTTTGGAAAACTTCAGGGCCAGAGCCAGCTTGTCCAAGGTCAAAGCCGGCAGGTAGCGCGCGCATTCGCGCACGAAGTCCATGTGCAGGAAGCGATCAGCCACATCGTCCCAGAGTTTCTTGACCTTGGCGGCAAGCCCAGGCTCGACCCCGGTGCGACGCAACAGGCTATCCACCCAGAGCGGGGCCAGCAACAACGGGCGCACGTGGTCAATCTGCTGGAAACCGCGCAGGCATTCCTCGGGCAAGTCCGGCCCCAGCTTGCTTTCCACCTCGGCGCAGAAACGATTCAGCAAATCGATCACGATGGCGTCGCCGATGGATGAAGCGCGCCGGTCGCCGTGGTAGTTCCAGACGTCGTAGCAGTCTCCGTGGCGGAAGTAAACGCGGTGTTGCTCGCAGAGCTGGGTCAGCAACGGGGAATCCTCGGGTTGGTAGGGGAACGGATCCGCGAGCTGCGCCAGGCCCATCCGCTCGATCACGAGGCGGCGCACCTGGTCGAAAGCAGGCCCGGGCAGGTGCAGGAACCAGTCGTGATTGCCGGCCACGTAATGGATGCGCACGCGCACGGGCACGCGTTCGGGGGAATCCGGCTCGCGCGACACACGGGCAACGCCCCCCTCGCGCGTGGCAGGTGGCAGCGTCATGACCTGCGGTGAATTGAGGCTTCGCAAAACTTCGAAGGAAGGTTCGTTGCGTTCGAGGATGGCTTCGATGATTTCGCGGACCTTGGCCTGGAAGCGCGGGTCGTCCGGGCTGGTCCAGGGGCGGACGAAAGCGGGGTCGGTTTCGCTCACCGCAGGCCAGCGCGCTGAGCGGATCACGTCCAGAATGTCGCCCAGCAACACCAGATCGAGTTCCTCGATCGGGCGGTAGGTTCCGTCAGCCCGCCACGAGGCGTCGTAAGCCATGTCGCGCAGGCGTTCGCGAAAGATGCGCAGCGCCTGTGCGGGGATGGTCTTGTTGCCCGCGTCATCCGTGAAGTGAATGTCGCTCACCACCACCAGCATGGAAGTGCACTCCGTTCTGTGGCGTCGCAGTCAGCCGGCGCTCACTTTTCGCCGGGGTCCTTCGGGAACATCTTCGCCACCAGATTTTCAGGCGGCTTGGGATGCAGCTCGCGCCAGGCGCCGTAGCCCCCGGTGGCGCCAGAGAGCACGAGGGTGAGGATGGCGATCAGATCCAGGCCGCCGCTCCACAGGATCGCTCCCAGCGCCAGAAGGTAGCGGATCATCCACGGCGTCAGCCGCGACGGCGCTTGCACTCCGCGCGCCGTGCGCACCGCGGCTCGCCCGAGGAAGTTCGCAAAGAAAACCGTCAGCAAGCCCAGCGCGACGCGGACTATACCCAGCGGGACCATCCGTCCTCCCCGTTGTCATCCACCCGCATTTCAACGCGACTCCAACCTGGCCACGCGCTCCATAAGTTCACTGACCTGTCGCTTCAGCTCGCCCAGGCGCGACAAATTGGCCAGTTGCTCCAGGTATTCTTTGAGCGGCCGGGCAGGCGTTCCCCACACGACCTGACCACGGCGGATGATCTTGGAACTCAACACGCCGCAACCCGAGCCCAGCACCGCTCGCGACTCGATCCGAGCCTTGTCACCGATGCCCACCTGACCCCCGATCACAGCGTAGTCCTCTACCACCACGCCGCCCGAGAAGCCGGTCTGCGCCGCTACGACCACGTGCCGCCCGATGCGGCAATTGTGGGCCACGTGCACCAGATTGTCCAGCTTCGTTCCCTGCCCGATCCAGGTCACCCCCAGCGCTGCCCGGTCCACGCAGGAATTGGCGCCAATCTCCACGTCGTCTTCGATCACCACACGCCCGATCTGCGGGAACTTCTCGTAGTGGTCGCCGGCCATCACGAATCCGAAGCCATCGGCGCCGATCACGCAGCCGGAGTGCAGAATCACATTGCGCCCGATGTCCACATCGTCGTACACGATGACGCCGGCGTGAAGCACGGACCCTTCGCCGATGGTCACGCGCTTGCCGATCAGGCAGCCCGCGCCGATGCGGCAGCGCGGGCCGATGCGGGAACCTTCGCCAATGACGGCATGAGGACCGATCTCCACCTCGGCGGCCACTTCCGCACCGGGGTCAATCACCGCCGTGGGATGGATCCCGGGAGTCAAAGGAGGCGGCGGATGGAAACGCGCCACGGCGCGCGCGAAGGCCGTGCGCGGCTCGGCTACGCGAATCACGGTGCGCCCGCCGGGATTGGGAAAATCCAGCGGCACGATCAGGCAGCCCGCCGCCGAGGCCTGAGCCTGCTGCGCCGCCTTGCGGTTACCCACGAAAGCCAGCTCCGTGCTGCCGGCGGTTTCCAGCGGCGCCACGCCGGTCAATTCCTTTTCGCCGTCGCCCTCGAACGTGGCGGCGAGCCATTCAGCCAGCTCTCGCACGCGCACAGCGATTGTCCTCCTGCTTGCTTGTATCATACAAATTTATGCCGGTGGACCCTTCCGCAGTGATCGCCCCCACCGCGCGCGTGCATCCGGACGCCTGGATCGGACCGCAAACCATCGTGGGAGAGTACGTGGTCATCGAGGCGGACGTGCGCATCGGCGCGTACTGCCGCCTCGAACCGTACGTCCACATCAAGCGCTGGACCACGCTGGGCGACTACAACGAAATCTCCGCCGGCACGGTGCTGGGCACGGAGCCGCTCGACAAGGCCTTCACCGGCGAGCGCAGTTACCTCCGCATCGGCAACCGCAACAAGATCCGCGAGCACTTCACCATCTCGCGCGGCACGCGACCGGAATCGGTCACCGAAATCGGGGATGGCAACTTCATCATGACTTCCGGCCACATCGCGCACAACTGCCGCATCGGTAACAACACGGTGATTTGCAGTTGCGCGCTGCTGGCCGGTTACGTCGAGGTCGAGGACCAGGCTTTCATTTCGGGCGGGGTCGAGATTCACCAGTTCTCGAAGATCGGGCGGCTGGCGATGATCGCGGGCGGCGTGCGCGTGAACCGCGATTGTCCGCCCTTTTTCCTTTACGGCGGCCTGTACGCGGAACCGAAGGGCCTCAACGTGGTCGGCCTCAGGCGGGCGGGCTTCACGGCGGAGCAAATTTCGTCGCTCAAGAAAGCATACCGGCTGCTTTACCGCTCCGGTCTCAAGCTGGAGGAAGCCCTGGCGCGGATCGAAGCCGAAGTGGCGACGGAAGAAGCCCGTCACCTGGTCGCGTTTATCCGGCGCTCGGAACGCGGGATCACCAGACCGCGAGCGCGCCGGGACGACGCCGAGTAGGCCGGCGGACGTCGTGGCATTCTATCTTCGATGGCCGTAGAGTTTCACGCAGTCACGCATCCGCCTCTGGTCGAATTCACGGCAACGGCGCCCGAAGGCGCTGTAGTCGGTCTGATCGGCGAGGATGCCGCCGGGTCCCGAGCCTTGCTCCGACTGGCGGCCGGGATCGAAAGGCCCGCGAAAGGCGAGGTGCGGGGACCTTCCTCGCGCCGCTACGTGGGACCGCTCGATTCGCTCAATCTGGGACCCGTCCAGGTCCTGGCGCTGGATCATGCCCTCGCCTGCCATGACGCCCTCGTGCGGGCGCGAGCGGCAATCGGTCTGGAACGATTGCGGCGTTCCGGCGCTTCGATCTTTCTCGCCTCGCACGAAGAAGAGTTACTGGCCGCGCTGAGCGACGAGATCTGGTGGATCCACGAAGGACGGCTGGCAGCACGTGGCGATCCGCGGGAAACGCTGGCCGCATGGCGCCGTCACGTGGCGAGCCGCTTGCGGGCCTGGGGTGAGACCGTGACCTCGCCCCTGGCGCCGGCTTTCCGGCGAGGCGACGGTCGCGCCAGGCTCATCGCGCTAGAAACGCTCGGCGCGGACGGCAAGCCGACCATGGTCTGGCAAAGCGGCGAACCGGTCAGCGTCCGAGTCACCGTCCAGTTCCAACAGCCGGTGGCCGACCCCGTGATCGGCATCATGATTCGCACGCGCGTGGGCATGGAGGTCTACGGCACGAACACGGAGCTGGAGCAGGTCAAGCTCGGGCCCTGCGACGCCGGCCAGACCTTGCGGGTGACCTTCTCGTTCCGTTGCGATCTCTGTCCGCAGCAATACACGCTGACCGCGGCTTCCCACGACCCCGACGGCGTCTGGCACGACTGGCTCGAGGACGCCGTTGCTTTCACGGTGACCGACAGCCGCTACACGGCGGGCGTCGCAAACCTGCGCGCTCGCGTCAGCGTGGAGACGTTGTGAACGTGGCCTCGAGGCGGAGCGCGTTGCTGTAGGATACAGGGATAGCGAGGTTCTCATGAAAGATTCCGAAATCACACGCCGCGAAATGATCGCTTTTTCCGGGACGCTGGTCGCGCCGACCATCCTCCGCTCCCAACAACGTTCGGATGAGATCCGCGTGGCTTTCGTAGGCACAGGAAACCGCGGGACCTACCTGCTGCGCACCATGCTCAAGATACCTGGGGCGCGGGTCGTGGCCGTATGTGACATTGTCGAAGAACGGGCGCAGAACGCTGCCCGGTTGGTCTCCGAAGCAGGCGGGTCGGCGCGCGTATGGACCGACTTCCGCCGCATGCTCGACGAACAGAAGGATATTGACGCCGTGGTCCTGGCCACCCCCGACTACACGCACAAGGATCTGGACATCGCCATCCTGGAGGTTGGCAAGCACCTCTACGCGGAGAAGCCTCTGGCGCTGACTCCGGAGGACTGCTACATGGTGGTTCGCGCCGCCGAGCAGGCCAAAGGCATTTTCCAGGTCGGCTTCCAGCTCCGTCACGATCCCCGCCGCAATACGGCCATGAAGTTCATCCACGGGGGAGGCATCGGCAAGGTCCTGATGTGCCATGGCATCCGCCATGGCGGCGACCTGCCGCGGAATATCCCCTGGTATTTCGACAAGACCAAATGCGGCGACATCCTGATAGACCAGGGCATTCATATCCTTGACCTGTTCACCTGGGCTATCGGCTCGCATCCGGTGCGTGCGCTGGCCTCCGGCGGAACCAATTTGTTCATTGACGATCCACCGGGACGCACGGTGATGGACAACTACAGCCTGATCTTCGAGTATCCGGGCGGTCAGCGCGTCAACTTCAGTCATCACTACTTCGATCCGCCGGGCTTCACGGGCATCCGCGAGCTGGTCTTTGGCAGCGAAGGAGCAGTAGATCTGCCGGCCGGGGCCTGGCAACCGCGCACCAAGAAAGGGCTGATCAAACTGGACGTGCCCGACGCCGACAAGACGCCCGATTACATGTCCCTGGCTGCGTTCCTGGAAAACATCCGGACCAACAACCGCAAGCCGCTCAATGACGCCCGTTCCGCGTTGCGCTCCACTTTACAGGCCATCATGGGCACCCGGGCCATTTACGAGCGCCGCATCGTCACGTGGGAAGAGGTGGCGAAAGAAGGGTCCTCGGTTTAAACGTTCGCACGCGAGGATCTAAGTCATCGCGTGTTCTGCCTGAGCGGTCTCAGCCGGGCAGGGCCGCGCATCATGCCCCAACTATTCAGCGTTTGCGAATACCAATCTGAGTTGTGTGTCCCCCACCAGGCTTTTCCTGTTTTTCGACACCTGGCCCATCCCATCGCGGGGGGCCGACCAGCCTGCCGGAAGCGGAGGGTAATCAGGCCTCGGAAAGCCTAAAGCGACTCAGGCCGGGGATCCCCGGGCAGAGATGCGATATAAAATACGGTCACCAGGAGGTTGGTGGCCATGTGGCGGGGTTTGGGTCTCCTCGTCGCAAGCGTACTCTGCCCGGTTGCACTGTTAGCGCAGAACGTGTCGGCACGATTGATGGGGTCGGTCCGTGACGCATCCGGCGCGGCCCTACCCGGGGTGACGGTCAAGCTCACCAATGAGCAAACCGGCGCGGCGAGGCTGGCGACGGCGGATGCCAGCGGGCAGTTCGTGTTCGGCGACGTGTTACCTGGTCGGTACACCCTCGAGATCCAGGCATCCGGCTTCAAGAATCACCGGCAAACCGGCATCGAGGTCAGCGCAGGTGAGGTCCGCTCGCTGGGAGACATCGTTCTCCAACTGGGCGCGGTTACGGAGACGGTGACGGTCGAAGACACAGTGGCGCCCGTTCAACTGGCTAGCGGGGAGAAGTCGAGCCTGATCACGGCGGAAGAGCTGGAAAACACGGCGCTGCGGGGGCGTGATTTTCTCGACATGTTGCGGCTGTTGCCCGGCATTGTGGACGAAAGGGAAGGTCGCGAAGTTCCCGGGCCCGACGGCATTCGCGGTCTGTTCATCAACGGCGCCAGGGAGAACCAGAAAAACATGACCGTAGATGGCGTCACCAATATGGACACGGGCTCCAACAACACCACTCATACCGCGCCAACCGTAGATATGATCCGTGAGGTCAAGGTATTGACCAGCAATTACCAGGCGGAGTTCGGCCGCGCAGTGGGGGGCACGATCATCGTCATCACCAAAGGCGGGGGCAAGGAGTACCGGGGATCGGCGAGCTGGTTTTTCCGCAACGAAGCTCTCAACGCTAATGATTACTTCAACAACCGCAATGGCTTGCCCCGGCCGCCCTACCGTTTCAATATCGCTTCCTGGTCCTTGGGTGGTCCGGTGTGGCCGCGGAACCGTCGCCATGCACATGTGTTCTTTTACGTGACCCAGGAATTCACCCGCCAGGTGGTCTATTACCCGGCGCGAACCGTGCGGGTGCCCAACCTGCTGGAGCGCGAAGGGGATTTTACGGAAACCTATGACGTCAACAACCGCCGTATCACCGTGTATGATCCGCTGACCGGTCAGCCCTTCCCCGGCAATGTGATCCCGAAGGACCGCCATCACCCGATCGGCCGCGCACTCCTCAACATGTTTCCCAAGCCGAACTTCGTGGATCCGGAGCCAAGCCGCGTGAACCAGTGGAATTACATATCCCAAGTCACCGGCCCCTACCCGCGGCGCTCCGATATGATGCGGATAGACTGGAATCCCGCGTCGCGCTGGCAGACTTACTTCCGTTACACCCAAAATGCCGACGAGCAACACCCCGTGTACGGAGTGTGGATCAACGGCAGCGTAAACTACGATCTGACTCCGTTAACCTTCAAGCAGCCGGGGCGGGGCTTCACCGCCAATGTATCCCGGACCATCGGGGCAAGCTGGATGAACGAGCTGATCCTGGGTTACAGCATGAACCGGCTCACCTCGAAACCGGATCGCCCAGAAAGGATTAGTCGCAAGGCGCTGGGCCTCGATCTGCCGCAGTGGCACCCGGAACTCAACCCCGAGGGATACATCCCCAACATCACCTCTTTCGGTCAGGTTCCTAACGCAGTCAATCCCTCGTTGCACAATGCCCTTCCCTACCGCAATGTGAATCACATTTTCAGCATCGTGGACAATGTCTCAAAGTTCCACGGACGGCATTACTTCCGCGGCGGCGTCTACATCGAGCGGACGCGGAAGGATCAACGGCAGGGCACGCCGGTGCGCGGCTCCATCAGTTTCGCCGACGACGCCAACAATCCGCTGCGCACACGCTACGGGTTCGCTAGCGCACTGCTGGGAGTCATGACCAGCTATCAGGAAGCCACACACCTGCCCTACGGCCTCTATCGCTTCACCAATCTGGAGTGGTACATCCAGGACAACTGGAAGGTACATCGCCGGCTGGTTCTCGATGTGGGCATGCGCTTTTACCGGAACCTGCCGCAATACGAGGTGCGAAAACAGCTCGCGGCCTTTGTCGCGGACTTCTATGACCCCGCCCGGGCGCCGGTCCTGATCCGGAACGGTCGGGACGAGAATGGCCGTCGCGTAGGCGTCAATCCCGTTACCGGGCAGATCTTCAATCCTGGTTTCGTGGGCACCTTCGCACCCGGCTTCGGCGATCCGGCGATTGGCATGGTGCAGGGCGGCACGCAGGGTTTCCCGAAATCTCTCTACCGCGGGCCAGGCTTGGTCTTGGGACCGCGCCTCGGCTTTGCCTTCGATCTTACCGGCAGGGGTCACACTGCCCTGCGCGGAGGCGCGGGCGTGTTCTACGATCGGGTCCAGGGTAACCCCACCATGAATATGGCTACTAACCCGCCCATCGTGTTCACGCCCACCGTTTACTACACCACGTTCGACGAACTTCTGGCGACTGCCGGCAGCGCCGTGCTAGCGCCCACCAGCGTGAGTCACTCTCTTTCCGGCAAAGGCTTCATGCCCACTGTTTACAATTACAGCTTCGGAATCCAGCACGCTGTAGGCCGCAGCTTCAGGATCGAGATCGCGTACGTGGGCAACGTCGCGCGCCATTTACTGTGGCGGCGTAACATCAACCCTGAACCGCTCGGCGCCCGGTTCCTGAACTTGCACCCCGAGAACCGCGATCCGGTGACCAACAATGTATACTCTCCGAACTTTCTGCGGCCCTACCAGGGCTACGGGGACATCTTGCAGTACGAGTGGGGCGGCACGTCCAACTACAACTCCCTGCAAACCGCTGCTCTCCTGCACCTGAAATCCTGGTTGCAACTGCGCGCTTCCTACACCTGGGCCAAGAATTTGGGCACCGCAGCCAGCGACACTACGCAAGTGAGTACGTTTCTCAAGCCACGCGAGCGCAACTATGGCCGGCTCAGCTACGATCGGGACCACGTGCTGGCGCTGAACTTCACGTGGCGCATGCCAGCTCGCGCGTTCGGGATGGGGCCATGGATGCGTTCGGTGGCCCGGAACTGGGAGGTGAGCGGCACGGCTCTGTTCTCCGCGGGCCAACCCTTCACGCCCGGGATGGCCACAGTTGATGGCATGAATTTCCTGGGCACCGGTAGCGAAAGCGCTCGCCCGGACTGGCTCGGCGGAACTACCTTCGCCCGACCGGCGCCGCCTCGGCAACCAGGGGAGATCGAAGTGCCTTACTTTGGCAACGCCGGCGCCGGCATTTTGCGCGGTCCCGGCATCAACAACTGGGACTTTCGGATCAGTCGCCGCGTGCGCCTGCTGGACGAAAAACGGAGTCTCGAACTGCGCTGCGAGCTGTTCAACGCTTTCAATCACACCCAGTTTTCAGCCCTGGATACGACCGCCCGCTTCGAGCGAGACGGCACCCAGATCAATCCGCTGTTTTTGCAGCCTACCGCGGCGCGCCGGCCGCGCCACATTCAGCTTGGGCTGCGCCTGAATTTCTGAGGCTGGCTCCCGAATTTTAATCCCCCACGCGGGCACGCCGCGTGAAAGGCCTGCGAGGGGAATTCCCAAACCTTGCTGGAGGCTTCCAGGCTGAATGGCAGAGGGCGCCTGAATGCTCCGGGCACCCTCGGCAAAGAAGATCAGGAGATTTCCGGCGGTACGTTCCCGTAAGACCAGGGCGCCTTGAAGGGCGGCGCCTTGGGAGGCTCGGGGACGGGGCCGGGCTCAAGCTGGCCGGCCAGCTCGACGGCCGCCTCCACGATCTGACGACCGGCAGTAATTTCGAGGTTACTGTAACTGGTCAGTCGCGTTTCATAACCTCCGCCGTTCGGACCGAAGGCTTCTTCCGTCGGAACATACCCGACACATCCGTTGGCCAGCTCGACGGGAAAGGTAAATGGAAAACGACTGCGAGCTTTGATTTCCAGCCCTAACTGGCAGAACAGTTCCGCAGGGTTCGTCAGAAAAACCGCGGGCCCGAGCTGGATAGCCTGAACTTCGACCTCAGCTTCGGGCGAAACTTTCAGCAGCGCGTCCAGCAGTACGGTTTCTTTTGCGAAAATCCATTCCGTCTCGCCCACCTGTTTCGGATCTTGCTGAACAAGCGCATAAGCCCGCTGAACTTTCTCCGGCGCAGGCTTGCGACGCGCAATTTTCCACACTTTCTGGCGATAGTTCACAGGCAGAAGTTCGCCGGGTGTAGCGCTGAGCAATACTTTTACCGCCTCGGCCCCTACCCTGCCGCCCACCAGCCTTGCCCACTGCTCCCCTGAGGGTCGCGCGTAGGGACTCAGGTTATCCACCTGGGTGACATCGCCGCAAGCGCCCGGAAAGAAAAGAACCACCACTTGCTGGCCGAACGCACCGCGAATCATTTGCTCGAGATAGTAAATCCAGTTGGCTGATATTCCGCCCGGATTCGTCGTGGCATGGCAGGCATAATTGACGATGCAGCCGGTGAGGCGTCCGCTCGCATCCCAAGCGCCCACCACGCCCACCTGCGGATCCACAGGACCGGCATAACCCACGATGTCCGGATTCCCCTGGCCCGGGTGACTCCACGTCAGCCCGTTTTTCATGCGCAACCGGCGGTTGAAAGCCACCTGGGACTCGTAGCCGAACCCTGCCGCCGCCCGGGCCGGAGCCGCTGTTTTGCGCGCCTGGCTCACCGCCGCCACCATCTGGTCGAGCACGCGTCCCACGTAGCGCGGGTTGTCAATCGTGGAATGCTCGTACGCCAGCTTCTGCACCAGCGGCGGCGCGTGATCATAGTCGCCGGGGCGGATCATGCCGATGGGACCGGAAGAATGCGAGTGCGTGGCTCCGATGAGGATTGCCTCTGGCGCCAGGCCGCATTCCGCCGCGAGCCGACGTCGCGCCTCGTTCACCAGATAATGCGGGGCTGTGAGGGCATCCAGGCTGATCAACGCCACGGTGCGACCGCTGCCCTCAAAGACCGCCGCCCGCACCTTGCACGGATCGTGGAAGCTCTTGTGATACGCCTTGCCGTAGCCCCCGGGTTGTTCCATGCCGATCTCGGGCGTGATATCCGCTTCCGCAAAGCCGGCCCGGAAACCGGTAGCCGCCGTAACCGGCGCCGCTCTGCTTGCCAGGGTGCCGGCCGCCAGAGGTGAGAGCAAGAAATGCCTGCGCTTCATGGCATCAAGCTAGCACAGCCGGCTAGCCCTCAGTCGCTGCCGGTACGGCTGGCCGCAGGGGTGATCGTCGCCACGTGCCGCTTCAGCTCGCTCATTCTCATGCCCGTGACGATGACCGCAACCGAGCCGGCAAGAAGGAGCGGCGCAGTGATCACGATCCAGGCCAGCATCGAAAAACCTGCCGCGGTAGTGGCATCCACGCCGAACAAACCCAGGGCCTGCTTGGTCATCAACTGAAGAACACCCACGTTGCCAGGCCCCTGCGGCACCACTGTCCCCAGGCGCTGCATGAGCACGATCACCAGGGAAGCCCACAGGGAAAGCTCCAGCCCGTACGCCTTCAAAAGCAGATAAATCGGCGCGGCCTGCAAGAGCAGGTAGGGAAGGCTCATCAGGAAAGACCAGTAGAACAGGCGGGAACGCGCCATCAACCGCAGATCCGCCAGCAGCACGCCCAGCCATCCTGAAGGTTCTGCGCCGCTGTTTTGCCGGCGGAGATTCACCATCACCAGCAACGCAGCGCCGACCACGAGGACCACCAGCAGCAAGCGCGCCAGCCCCACGATATGCCCGGGAAGCCGGATGAAAAACGTCGCCGCGAAAGTGGCCAGAAAGAGCCAGATACCGTCAAAAAAACGCTCGATCACCACCGAGGAGAGCACCACGCTGAAGGGCAGGTGACTCCAGCGGGCCTGAAGATAGGCGCGCAACAGCTCTCCCGGCCTCATGGGCAGGATTTCGTTCACAAACAGCCCGACGTAGATCGCGCGAATCGAGCGCCACACCGGGATGCGCGCAATGGGCGCCAGCAGCAGGTTCCAGCGCCACGACTGCCAGACATAGACGAACAAATCGGCCGCCGCCGCCAGCGGCACCCATCCCCAGGATGTCGCGGCCAGATCCTGAACCACCGCGCGCAAGTCCACTCCATGAAAGGTCCAGTACAGCGCTCCCGCCGAAATCAGGCAACCCACTGCGGGGAGCAGCCACGGAGGAAGCTTGCGCGCGGACTTCAGGGGTCCGAACAACATCAGGACGTTACCACCATCATAGAACGCGCCAGCGGCGGACCGCACGCTCGACGCTGGGCACGCTGCGGACGCAAAACTCCTGTGATATGCTGATGAAAACAACTCAGGAGGCTGTATGGGGAGCTTGGAGCAGGTTTCCTCACGCGTGTATTCGCCCTCGCCGGAATGGGCGGCCAAGGCCCACGTCGGCAGCATGGAAGCTTACCGCGCGCTTTACGAGCGCGCCCGGCAACATCCCGAGGAATTCTGGGCTGAGGTGGCCGAACGGGAGATTTTCTGGTTCGAAAAGTGGAAACACGTATTCGAGTGGAACCCGCCGTTCGCGCGCTGGTTCGTGGGTGGCAAAACGAACGCTTCCTATAACTGCCTGGACCGCCACCTGGCCTCGGGGCGACGTAACAAGGCAGCCATTATCTGGGAAGGCGAGCCCGGGGACCAGCGCATCCTCACCTACGGCGAGTTACACCGCCTGGTCTGCCGCTTCGCCAACGTGCTCAAGTCCCGCGGTCTGACGCGCGAGGACCGCGTGGTCATCTACATGGGCATGGTCCCCGAGTTGCCGGTGGCCATGCTCGCGTGCGCACGTCTGGGCATCGTGCACAGCGTGGTTTTCGCCGGGTTTTCGGCTGAGGCACTGAAAGGCCGCATCCAGGATCTGGGCGCAACCCTTGTCATTACCGCGGACGGGGGCTGGCGACGCGGCAAGGAAATCCGCCTCAAAGAGGCCGTGGACGAGGCGCTCACGGAATGCCCTACCGTGCGGGAAGTTATCGTCTTGCGCCGCACGGGATCCGAGGCGCCCATGCAGGCCGGGCGCGATCTCTGGTGGCACGAGCTGGATCAGCACGCCAGCGAGGTCTGTCCCGCGGAGCCAGTGGATGCAGAGAATCCTCTCTTCGTTTTGTACACCTCCGGCACCACGGGCAAGCCCAAAGGCATCCTGCACACCACCGGTGGTTATTTGGTGCAGGTCACGGCGACCATGAAATGGGTTTTCGACCTGCACGAGGAAGATACTTACTGGTGCACGGCCGACATCGGCTGGGTTACCGGCCATAGTTACATCGTTTACGGGCCGCTTTCGGCAGGCGCCACCGTGGTGATGTACGAAGGAGCTCCCGACTATCCCCAGTGGGATCGTTGGTGGCGCATCGTCGAGAAATACCGAGTCAGTATCTTCTATACGTCGCCCACCGCCATTCGCGCCATGATCCGCCAGGGCGACCGCTGGCCGCTGGCTCACGACCTGTCCAGTTTGCGGCTGCTCGGATCGGTTGGGGAGCCGATCAATCCCGCCGCCTGGGAATGGTACTACCGTGTCATCGGCAAGGAACGCTGCCCCATCGTGGACACCTGGTGGCAGACCGAGACGGGCGCAATCCTGATTTCGCCCATGCCCGGCGCGACGCCCTTGAAGCCCGGTTCCGCAACCCTGCCATTGCCCGGCGTCGAGCCTGCCATCGTGGATATGGAGGGCAGAGAGCTGGGTCCGGACGAAGAAGGCTTCCTGGTGATCCGGCGACCCTGGCCCTCCATGCTGCGCACCCTCTGGGGAGACCCGGAGCGATACGAATTGCAGTACTGGCGCCGCTTCCCGTCCACAGCCGGTTTGTACTTCACCGGGGACGCGGCGCGCCGCGATGCCGACGGCTACTTCACGATCCTGGGCCGGGTGGATGACGTCATCAACGTGAGCGGCCACCGCATCAGCACGATGGAGCTGGAATCGGCTCTGGTGCGGCACCCCGCCGTGGCCGAGGCCGCCGTCGTGGGCCGGCCCGATGAGATCACGGGGCAGGCCGTCTGCGCCTTCGTCACACTCAAGCAGGGACACACCGATTACGAACGGGTGGCGGACGAACTGCGCGCCTGGGTCGCTCACGAAATCGGCGCGTTTGCGCGGCCGGCGGAAATCCGGTTTGTGGAAGCCTTGCCCAAGACCCGCAGCGGCAAGATCATGCGGCGCGTGCTGCGAGAAATCGTCACCTCGGGCAGCGTGAGCGGCGATATCACGACCCTGGAGGACCTGGGCGTCGTGCAGCGGCTGGCCTCGGTAGTCGAAGAAGAGTGAGGCCGCGACTCACAGCACGGCGCGCAGCACCAGGTTCACCACCACCATCAGCAACGAGGCCCCGGGAAGCACCAGCAAGGCCTTCTTCAAACGCAGCGGATCTTCGCCGGCGATGGCGCCAATGATGCGCGAGGAGACCGCCAGGCCGATCCACCCCGAGGTAATGACGATCCCCATCGCCGTGGCCGTGGCCACCGGGAAGGTGTTGCCCACGATGGCGAGGGTCGTGGGGAATACCGGCGCCATGGCCAGGCCTGCGCAGAAGGCAGCGATCCACGAGATCCTGGCGCTGCGCGTCTGCAAGGCCAGATACGTGGTGATCGCCATCAGGATTGCGGCCGCCAGCGTCACGGTCTCAGGCGCTACCGTGATCAATACCGGCGCCACCGCCACGCGTCCCAGCAGCAGTCCCAGCGCAAAGCCGAGCGAGAGAATGTTGAGCGCCTTGCTGTCCGGGATCCCTTGGGCGATGAGGTGGCGCGGCAGCCAGTTCCACATACCCACTTCACAGGAGACGTAGAGGAACAGCATCAAGGCCAGCAGCCAGAGCGCCGGCTGTCCGACCAGATCCCCCGCCTGCGCAAATTGGAAGCTGCGCTCGCCCGTCGGCGGCGGAATGGGCGCCCCCAGATGAATCGCCAGGGTCAGCACGCTCAGGCCGAACACCGTGTAGCAAAGCCGGGTCGAATTCCGTCCGAGCAGGTTGGCGGAGATGAAAGGTGTGGCCAGCCCGCCCAGTCCGAAGAACAGGTTCAGAAAGTTCAGCACGGTAGCCCGTCGCTCGGCGCCGATGTCGCTCACCAGGGCGTTGGCGCCCGTCACGATGATGCCGCCGCCCAGTCCCAGCAGCAGCAGGTAGACCATGATGCTGCGGTAACCACGCGATTTCGGCAGCAGGAACAGGGCCAGAGCGATGAGCGTGAGGCCCAGCACGAGGCCGGGCTTCTTGCCGTAGTTATCCATCAAAGGGCCGACGGAAACCGAAGCCACGATCAAACCCAGAGCCTGGGCCAGCGCGATGTTGCCGTTCTGCTCGGGCGTCAGTTGGAAACGGCGAGAAAGGTCCGGCAGGATCGTGCCCAGCATGGCGGCGATCATGCCGTAGACAAAGATGGCCAGAATGGCGGCGGCAATCAGCATGGAAAGCCTCCGTACTCAGCGCCGTGAAGTCGGCCAAACGATCTTATCAAAAAGGCGGGCCGGGCGCGTGGCCCGGCTCCCTCAGCCGAAGCGGTAGCGCTCGGTCTTTTCGTCCCAGTAGACCTTCTTGCCGTGGCGGTAGGAAAGCGTCGCCAGATGGCCCGGGATGGCCCCTTGCTGGCCCACTTCGGGCGGGACCAGGACCTTCTCCTTGCCCCGGATGGCTTCGATCCAGTTCCGGAGGTGAGCCTCCACCGACAAATTGTCGGCGTTGGGAATATGAAGCTTCACCTCCTTGCGCGCGGCAACGTGGGGCGGAGCCTTTCCGCCAAATTTCTCCGGATAGAAATTCAGATACTGCCGGTTGAGAACTTCCAGCGTGCCCTCGTTACCCAGGAACTGTTCACCGTAGCCGAAGTGATCGTTTCCGAAGTAACAACTGTAGTTGACGTGGAAACGGCCCGGATACTCATAAATAGCGCTCAGGGTATCCGGAACCTCGCGATCATCGTTCACCCAGCGATAAATGCCTCCCGAAGCCATGCAGGACAGCGGAACCGTCTTGCTGCAGACAAAGTTCGTAATGTCCGTCTGATGGACCAGCAGGTCCGTCGAGATTCCGCCCGAGTAATCCCAGTACAGGCGCCATTGATAAAAACGGGCTTTGTTGAAGGGGCGCTTGGGCGCCGGGCCGAGGAAACGCTGCCAGTCGGTATTGGTTTCGTCCGCATCCGGCGGAATGGGGTAGCGCCAGGCAGGGTTATCCTCCAGCGAGTTGCGGTACCAGAAGGCCCGCACGTAGTGGATCTCGCCCAGCAGGCCCTGCTCCACCATCTCCTTCGCTTTGATGTAGAGCGGATTGCTGCGGTTCTGCGTGCCCACCTGTACCACTTTGCCCGCTTTGCGGGCCACACGCACGATTTCCTGGCCCTCCTCGATGGTGTGGGCGATGGGCTTCTCCACGTAGACGTGCTTGCCGGCTTTCAGGGCAGCGATCGTCATACTGTGGTGCAAATGCTCCGGGGTGGCGATGATCACCGCGTCCACCTCGGGATCGGCCAGGATGTCGCGGTACTCCCGCGTGGTCTTGGGCGTGTTGCCGCCCATGGTCTGCACCCGATCTTTAGCCCGCGCGATTCGTCCGTCGTAGGCGTCGCACACCCAAGTCACTTGGAAGGGGGGCGACACCCCCTTGTAGAGCCTCTCCAACAGGTAATAACCGCGGCCTCCGGCGCCGATGAGGCCGATATTGAGCCGCTCATTGGCGCCCAAAGCGCGCAGCACGGCTGGCCCTCCGGCGATCACGGGCGCCGAGCCGCGAATAAAATTGCGGCGCGAAATGGAATCTTTCATGGCTACGCTCCTTGCGCTGTGAATGAGACACCCATGATACCAACCCACCGCCCCCGCCCGCCCCGTGCCCGCTGGCCGGCTGCTATCGTGGGACCATGCGGCGACCAGGAAGAAGCATCGCTTCCGCCATCGGATTCTGGCTCCTGCCAGCGGTCCTGCCTTTCCCCTGCGGCCCGGCACTAGCTCAGCCTGCGGTGACGCGGGTAGAGGGCCGCTCCATCGCCGTCGAATTCGACCGCTCGCTTCACAGCCGCGTGATTGCGCGTTTCGACGACCGTTCCGTGGCGCTCACCGAGTTCGGCCCTTCCGATTTCCTTGAAGTGGCCGGTCGGCGCATCCAAGACTTTCGCTTGCGAAGCGTCCGCCGGCGAACGATCCGCGACGCGCTCGGCCCGGGGCGCCAGGTGACTTTGATCGGAGAGGCGCCCGGCCTGAAGAAGGTCATCACCGCGACCGTCTACGCTGAGTTCCCGCGCCATATTTTCTTCCGCATCGAATACCTCAACACAGGATCGGCCGAGCTGCTCGTCGAAAGTTGGACCAGCCATCACTACCGGTTGCTGCCCGCCGAACAAGCCACAGACCCGCCCTTCTGGTCCTTCCAACCTGGCTCCTACAGCAAGCGGCCCGACTGGGTCCTGCCTCTCCGCGCCGGCTTCAAACAAGAGAACTATCTCGGCATGAACGCAACCGATTACGGGGGCGGCACGCCCGTGGTGGACGTCTGGCGCAAGGACGCAGGATTGGCCGTGGGGCACATCGAAACGGTCCCGCGTCTGGTTTCGCTGCCGGTCGAGGTGGAAAGCGACGGGCGCGCCAGCCTCGCGTTGCGTCAGAAATCCGGGCAGGTCCTGAAGCCGGGAGGGCGGCTGACCACCTGGCATACCTTCGTGGCCGTGCACCGGGGCGATCACTTCCAGGCTTTGCGCGATTACAGCCGCGCCATGGGAAAGCTTGGGTTCCGGTTCCGGCCCGCGCCCGAGAGCGCTTTCCTGCCGATCTGGTGCGGTTGGGGATACGGACGCGAGTTCACTCCCCCCCAAATCTACGGCGCCTTGCCCATGGTGAAGAAGCTGGGGTTCGGGTGGGTCACGCTGGATGACGGCTGGCAAACCGCCGAGGGCGACTGGTTTCTCGTCAAGGAAAAATTCCCCGCCGGAGATCGGGATATGCGCGCCATGGTGGACAAGTTTCATGCCGAAGGCTTTCGCGCCCAGCTTTGGTGGGCCCCGCTGGCCGCAGATCCCGACACCGAGTTGCTCAAGCAGCACCGCGAGATGTTATTGCTGAACGCTGACGGCTCGCCGCAACGGATTACATGGTGGAATTCATGGTACCTGTGCCCCGCGTATCCTGGCGTCCTCGAGCACCACCGCAAACTGGTCGAGAAGTTTATAAGGGAATGGGACTATGACGGATTGAAACTCGACGGGCAGCATCTCAACGGCGTGCCACCCTGTTACAACCCCGCGCACAAACATGCGCGCCCGGAGGAATCAGTGGAGGCGCTGCCCCGCTTCTTCAAGATGATTTACGAGACCGCGCTGGCCATCAAGCCCGACGCTCTGATCGAGCTCTGCCCTTGCGGCACTGCCTACGCCTTCCACTATCTCCCCTATCTGAATATGAGCGTGGCCTCCGATCCGCGCGGCTCCTGGCAAATCCGGCTGAAAGGAAAAACCCTGAAAGCGTTGCATGGCGACGGGGTGGCTTTCTTCGGCGATCACGTCGAGCTCAGCGACAACGGCGATGACTTTGCCTCCACCATGGGCATCGGCGGCGTGGTGGGCACGAACTTCCGCTGGCCGCCCGGCTCCGGGGGCCAGCGCAAGGGACGGGGCGATCTGACGCCGGAGAGGGAAAAACATTTCCAGAAATGGTTGAACCTCTACCGGGAGAAAATGCTGTCGCGCGGAGAGTATCTGGGCGACCTCTACGACATCGGATTCGATCGCCCGGAAGCCCACGTCGTGCGGAAAGGCGAAACCCTGTACTATGCCTTTTTCGCACCCGCTTACCGGGGACGGATCGAGCTGCGGGGACTTGCGCCGCGAACTTACCGCGTTGTGGACTACGAAAACCAGCGCGATCTGGGCAACGTGCGCGGCCCGAAGGCCGCGTTAGAAGTCGAGTTCCAGCGGCATCTGCTGCTGGAGGCCCGGCCCGACTGACGGGCTTGCCTGGCGGCCAAGGCCCAGCCGGTCGGCCAGTTCAGGCAGCGAATCCACCAACAAGTCGGGCGGTTCCTCGGCCAGGGTCTCCGGCTGGAAGCCGTAAGTCACGCCGCAAACCCGCACGCCCGCGTTGCGGGCCGTTCGCACGTCCACGCCGCTGTCGCCCACCAACAGGGTATGCTCGGGCGACACGCCCGCCTCCCGGCACAGGGTTTCCACGCCGATGGGGTGCGGCTTCTTGTGTTCGAAGCTGTTGCCGCCGTAAATCGCAAAAAAATAACGGGCCAGATCCAGTCCCTCCAGAATCGCTCGGCTGATCCGCACCGGCTTGTTGGTCAGCACCGCCATTTTGATGCCGGCGCTGGCGAAACGTTCCAGGGCTTCGGGTACGCCCGGATACGGTCGCGTGAAGTCGAGTTTGTGCTCGCTGTAGTAATTCAGAAAGTATTCCAGAGCTTGCTGGACCTGCTCTTCGGGAGCCTCCGGCCCCAGGGCCCGGCGCATCAGGACCGGAGCCCCGTCACCCACGTAGGAGGCGATGACCCGCGGATCCAGCGGCGGCAACCCCATGTGAAGACGGGCCGCATTGACAGCATGGGCCAGATCCTCCCGCGAGTCAATCAGCGTGCCGTCCAGATCGAAGATCAGCAGGTGCACTGGCGAAAGCAAGGATTGCGTCTGCGCTGTCATTTCCTGGCGCGGTTCAGATTTTGATCTTGTCGTAGTCGAAGGGTTCGTTGACCAGATGGAAAAGCGGCTCCCCTTCCCGCTGGAGATAGTAAGTCTTCAGCGGCGTGCGGGGAAAATCAGTAAGTTTCCGCGGCACGGGACGTCCGCCCTCTTCCCACTCATAAACCGGGATCTCCCAGGGATTGAACGTGTCGCTCAGGCCGCGCTCCTTGGCGATGCGGAACAGGTGCACGTTGCCCGGTTCATGACCGGCCAGCCAGGTGCCGATGATATCTAGCCGGAACTTATCCAGGCTGAACATCACCAGGTTGGTCAGATAATCGTTGCCGATTTCAAAGCCATTGCCATCGCGCCCGTAAATGCCTTCGATGATGGCCAGCCCGGTGCGCATGACGCTCATGTGATCGCAGGTCTTCTGCGCCCAGATTTCCTGCTCGACCGGCCCCAGCGGCGCCCGGCTGTCGTAGCGCGAATACCCGAGCCGGCGGTGATTCTCGAAGTAGCGCTTGACGCGCTCCTCTGCGTCCGGGCAGATCTCGGGCTTCATGAAGTCGGGCACGCCGGTGACCATCCGCCAGCCCTGGCAAAACCGCACGAAAGGCATCACCACCAGACCCTGTTCGTTCTTCACCGAGAGGGTCATGCACATGCCGTGGGCTTTCCACTTGGCGATGTTGAGCAGCCAGGTGTCCGGCTCGTTGACCGGGGCGTAGTGGGGGATGCGGCGGAAGATGACCGGCTCGGGCACCTTGCTCCAGGTCATTTCAAAGCCTTCGCGGAAGTGGCGCGAGCGCCGGTCGGGATCCGCCGTCTCCACGCCGTGCCGCTCGTGAATGTCCATGAAGCCCCGCCAGTTCAGTGAGTGCCGGTGGTTCGCATCCGCGAAGTAAAACTTGCGCAGTCCCAGCTCGCGCAAACCGATGATGAGGCCTTCGTAAAAATCGGGATCCGTGGCCGCGCCCCACAGTTCGATTTCCGGGCGCCGGGGGCTGCGGATGGGTGTGGGATTGGGCTTGAGGATGATGCGATGCGTGAGCGGCACGCCCGGACGATCCCGGAGCTGGAAGATTTCGCGCGCCAGTTGCAGACCCTCGCGACGCTTGGCTTCGGCGTCGGTTTTGTCCTTGACTTTGGTGCGGCGGATGAAGACCGCTTTCGGATTGGCTTCGATGAAGGGATGCAAACCGAAGTAAGCCGGGCGCGCGGCCAGCGGCGCGGCGGCGGCAGCGGCCAGAAACTCCCTCCGAGTCCAGTTCATAGTCTCATGATAGCCGAGGCGCGATTCCGGGTCGCGCCCGTGTTTACAATGAAAGGAATGCTGGACACGATTGTCGAATTCCATCGCATCCAGAAACTGCCTCCTTACGTATTCAGCGTGGTCAACGAAATGAAGGCGCGCTTGCGGGCGGCGCAACTGGATGTTGTGGACCTGGGCATGGGGAATCCGGACGGGGCTACGCCCAAAGCCGTGGTCAACAAGCTGATCGAGGCCGCGCGCAATCCCCGCAACCACCGCTACTCGGTCTCGCGCGGGATCGCGAAGCTGCGCGAAGAAATCTGCAAGCGGTACCAAACCAACTACGGCGTGGAGCTGGATCCCGAGCGGGAAGCCATTGTCACCATGGGCGCCAAGGATGCGCTGGCTCACTTGCTGTTCGCCGTGGTGGGTCCCGGCGACGTCGTGGCCACGCCCAGCCCCTGCTACCCGATCCACCAATACGGCGTGCTGATGGCGGAAGGGCAGGCGGCGCTGTTGCCCATGCCCACTCCGGAGGAATTCCTGAACCGTCTTGAAGAGATTTGCCGGCGCGGCCCCCGTCCACGGCTGATTCTGGTCTCGTTCCCGCACAACCCCACCACGCAGTGCGTGGACCTGGATTTCTTCCGCCGCCTGGTGGCGCTGGCCCGCGAGCACGACGCCATGGTGGTCCACGATTTCGCCTACGCCGACATTTGTTTCGACGGCTACCGCGCTCCCAGCATCCTGCAGGTGGAAGGCGCTAAGGAGCTGGCGGTGGAGATCTTCTCCATGTCCAAGTCCTACAACATGGCGGGCTGGCGCGTCGGCTTCTGCCTGGGAAACGCGCGAATGATCGCGGCGCTGGCCCGCATCAAGAGTTACTTGGACTACGGCGTCTTTCAGCCTATTCAGATCGCCGCCATCATCGCGCTGCGCGAGTGCGAGGAAGATACCCGGCGCATCGCCATGACATATCAAAAGCGGCGGGACGTGCTCGTCGCAGGACTCAAGCGTGCAGGCTGGGAGGTGGAACCTCCGAAGGCGTCCATGTTCGTCTGGGCGCCCATCCCCGAGCCGTACCGCGAGATGGGATCGCTGGAATTCTCCAAGCTCCTGCTGGAACGTGCCCTGGTCGCGGTTTCGCCCGGCATCGGCTTCGGGCCGCTGGGCGAAGGTTACGTGCGATTCGCCCTGGTCGAGAACGAGCACCGCATCCGGCAAGCCACCCGTTCCATCCGCCGCTTTCTTCGCGGGGGAAGTTGAAGCGGCTGCCACCCGGCCCCGATCCGCTCTATAATGCGCCCGTGGTGAGTATTGCCCCAGGTTGCCAGCCCGAGGTTATCCAGCTCGGGCGCGTCCGTGCGGCGGACCTGGAAGATTTGCTGGCCGAAGAAACCCACGTCTGGCAGCGCGACCTGGAGTGGGATTTCGTTCCCACCGCCCAACTGGTGCGCCGCTACGTCGAGATGGAATCGCTGGCCGGCTTCGCTCTGGCCGCGCAAGGACAGGTAGTCGGCTACACGTACTTTGTCTGGGAGGAACACAAGGGGTTGGTCGGCGACCTCTACGTGATGGAGGCTTTCCGGGCTCACGACAGCGAGGGCCGCCTGCTGGCCGCTGTGCTGACCGCGTTGCGGCGCCAGCGCCATGTGCGCCGCGTGGAATCGCAGCTCATGTTGCTGGAGGCGGCTCTGGAGCGCCCCTTGCCGGAGGCGGCCCACCTGAAGCGCTTCGAGCGACAGCTCATGGTAATTGACCGCGAGAAAATGGCGCAGCTCAGGCCACGCAGCGCTGCGGACGTGGCCTTTCACCCGTGGGACGCAAGGTACCAGGACGAGGCAGCCTGTGTCATCGCAGGCGCCTATCGCGGCCACATTGACAGCGAGATCAACGACCAGTATCGGTCAATCGCCGGCGCCCGCCGCTTCCTGCGCAATGTGATCCAGTTCCCCGGCTGTGGGACGTTTTTCGCTCCCGCCTCATGGCTGGCCGTGGACAGCCGCTCGTCCCAGCTCTGCGGCATCTGCCTGACCAGCCTGGTCGCCGACGACGTGGGCCACATTACCCAGATCTGCGTGCTGCCCGAAGCGCGGGGGCGGGGAGTGGGCTACGAGCTTTTGCGCCGCTCTCTGGTGACGCTGGCGCAGGCCGGGGTCAGCAAAGCCAGCCTTACCGTGACCACAGCCAACCGGCGGGCCGTGGAACTTTACGAATCGGTAGGATTCCGCGTGCGACGGCGGTTCGCGGCGCTGGTCTGGGACGGGCTGTGAGGGCAGGCCAGTAAGCACCCCTTTCAAGTGGTGCTATCTGGCCCAAAACGGTTTACACTGGAAGCGAGGCCTCGCCATGAGCGTACCCGAACGCCTCCGCCACCTGGCCTGGTTCCTGGGACCCAAGGCCGAAAACGCCGACGTCATGGAAAGCCTGCTGCTTCAGGCTCTGCGCGACTACATCCACTGGCGCAAGAACTACTTCCCCGGCGACCCCATCCTGGTTACACGCACTCTGCAACGCGAGTTCGGTCCCGAGCACGACGCCTTGCGCGAGCGCCTGGACGAATTGCTGGCCCAGCTTCGCCGGAACTTCCCCTTTTACAGCCCGCGCTATATGGGTCACATGCTGTCCGACACCACCATGGCCGCCACCCTCGGCTTCATGACCGGCCTGATGTTCAATCCCAACAACGTGACGCCGGAGGCGGCCCCGGTGACCACCGAACTGGAGATTGACGCCACCAGCGCCGTGCTCCGCATGCTGGGCTACGAACCGCCGCCCGAGCCGCCTCCGCCCGGCGAGGACGTGCGCCGCTACTACGAACGCGCAGGCCGAAAAGAGTACGGCTGGGCGCACATCACTTCCGGGGGCACGATCGCCAACATCGAGGCTCTGTGGATCGCCAGGCAGGTCCGGTATTTCCCTCTCTCGGTGCGGGAAGCCGCCCGCGAGCACGGCCTGGAAATCACGGTCCAGCTCCCTGACGGCCACCGCGCCGACATCCGCCACGTGGACCCGTACCAACTGCTGCTCATCAAGCCGCGCGAGGCCATTTTCCTGCTGCCCCGCTTCATTCAGGCCCTGCGCAAGCAGAAGACCGGCGAAGGCGGTGACCCGCTCTGGCAAACCGCCTGGCAATACCTCAATGAGACGCGCTACGCGCTGGCGGGCGGCGCAGGCCGGTATTTCTCGGAGTTCCCCGCGGTGATCCTGGTGGCGGGTAGCCGTCATTATTCCGTAGCGAAGGCTGCCGACGTGATCGGCGTGGGCCAGGGCAACGTGATCCGCATCCGCACCGACTCTGCCTTCCGCATGGATGTGGAGGACTTGGGGCGCGCCCTGCTGGAGGTAATCGAGCAACGGCGCGTGCCGCTTTGCGTCGTAGCCACGGTCGGCACCACGGAACACGGCGCCGTGGATCCAGTGCATCGCATTGTGCACCTGCGCTCGGAACTGGAAGCGGGCCGCAGGGCTTCCTTCTGGCTCCATGTGGATGCGGCGTGGGGAGGCTTTATCCGCACGCTGTTTTCCATCGAAGCCAAAGACCGGGCGGTGGCGCTGGCGCTCAAGATCGGGCGCCACCTTGACGTGCCCTACTCCGGGGACTTGCTCGACTGGCACCGGCGCTTCTCCCAGCGCGTGATGGAACTGGCCGCGCACGCACGGCGCCCTGCGCCCGCAACGCGCCCGGAGAGAACCCAGGCCGCCGAGGCCGAGTTCCTCCGGAATACCGAGCGCGAACTGGCGCGGATGGCCGAGCGGCTCGAGGCCCAGGACTACGACGGCTACGTGGCCCACCTGGAGCGCTTCCCTGACCGCTTCGAGCACAGGCCCACAGAACCGCCCATCGAGAACTTCCGTCTGACCCCTTACGACTTGACTCACTGGGTGCGCGAGTTCGTACGCGAGCAGGTCTCGATTCGCGCCGATGGCGCCGGGCGTCGCTTCCACGTCAACTGGCCCAGTCCCGAAGTGGGCAACGCCTTCGTGGCTTTTCCCGAGGCCGACTCCATCACCGTGGACCCGCACAAGATGGGCTACGTGCCCTACCCCTGCGGCTGCGTCGCTTTCCGCAACGACCGCGTGCGGCTGTTCGTGCTGCAACGCGCGCCTTACGTCACCTCCTCCACGCAGGACCCCCTGCTCCACACCCCGCCACGCCACCGCCAGATCGAAGGCGACGGCGGGCGCATCGTGATTGACTCGTTTAGCCCCTTCATCCTGGAAGGATCCAAGCCGGGCGCCGCCGCGGCCGCCCTGTGGCTGGCCGTCAAAACCATACCGTTGACCGCCCGCGGCCACGGCCTTATCGTCAAACAGTCCCTCCTCGCTGCCCGCGAGCTCTATGAGTGGCTGAATCGCTGGGACACGCTGACCGGCGGGCGACGCTCCACCCGCTTCGTGACTCTCTCGGCCGAGCAGCCCGACACCAACATCGTGTGCTTCGTAGTCAAACGCAAGGCCTCCTCCTCGCTGGCCGAAATGAACCGGCTGACGGAGCTGGTCTATGAGGATTTCACGATCCTTTCCGAGCTGGGCGAGCGGGAGTACAGCTACGCCCAGGCGTTCTTCCTCTCGCACACCAGGATGCAACCGCCCCAATACCCGGCCGAAGGACTGGCCGCCTTCTTTGCCAGGTGCGGCCTGGATGAGAGTGCCGTCGAAGAGTACGAGCGTCAGGGACTGCTCGTGCTGCGGGCCTGCGTGATGAATCCTTACTTGCACGCCGCACGCCAGGAACCCGGCGGCGACTACATCCGCTCCCTCATCGAAGAACTGGACCGGTCCGCAGAGCGGCACGCCGCAGAAATCTGTGCCTCGCCGGTGCCCACTCCGAGTCCCGTGGCAAGCCGATAGAGGCGCCTGCGGGGAGGAGTCAGAGCCGGCAACCCACGCCTGCCGCTCACCATCTGACAGCTTAAAGAGGCAACAGCGGGCAATGGCGTTGCGGCTCGCTAATTCCCATATCTTGACGTAGATAATCGGGAATGCGATAATGCCCTCTAGGGGCTGGCTCTGGGCGCATGGGTACTTCGACCATCACCAGCCGTCGCCGGGCAGCTATCTCGGCCGGGCATCTCAAAATCGGCAACACCCCCTTGGTCCGTCTGGACCGGATCGCCAAGGGATTGAGGGCCATCGAGATCTATGCCAAGGCCGAGTTTCTGAACCCGGGCGGCTCGGTCAAAGACCGGCCGGCGCTGGCCATGATCGAGGACGGGGAACGTCGCGGTCTGCTGACGCCGGACAGGATCCTTCTCGACGCCACCAGCGGCAACACGGGCATTGCGTACGCCATGATCGCCGCGGCGCGAGGGTACCGCGTCCGGCTATGCCTGCCCCGTAACGCCTCGGTAGAGCGACAGCGGATCCTGCGCGCCTACGGAGCCGAACTGGTGCTCACCGATCCAGCCGAGGGGTCCGACGGCGCCATCCGGGAGTGCCGCCGCATCTATGCAGAGGCTCCGGAACGATATTTTTATCCGGACCAGTACAACAACCCTGCCAACTGGCGTGCCCATTTTCGCACCACCGGCGCCGAGATCATCCGGCAGACCAGAGGGCGGGTCACGCACTTCGTCGCTGCCCTGGGCACCAGCGGGACCTTCGTGGGCGTCAGCCGTCGGTTACGTTGTGACGTGCCGGGCGTGGAGTGCTGGGCGGTGCAACCCGCCTCTCCGTTTCACGGTATCGAAGGGGTGAAACACATGGAAACCGCCTTGGTGCCCGGCATCTGGGATCCTGCGCTGGCGGACGGCATACTGCGCGTGGAAACCGAGCAGGCCTATGAGATGACGCGCCGGCTGGCCCGGGAAGAGGGTCTGCTGGTGGGCATCTCCTCGGGCGCCAACGTGGCCGCTGCGCTGGAGTTCGCGCACCGGTTGCAAGCCGAGGGCAAGCCCGCCGTGATCGTCACGGTGCTTTGCGATGACGGACAGAAGTACCTGAGCGAGGAGTTCTGGAATGATCCATATTGAACAGGAGGCCTGGGAGCGCATGCTCGAACATGGCTGCCGCACTTACCCCGAGGAAGCCTGCGGCGCCATGCTGGGCGTGCGGGAGGGCGATCGGAAGCGCGTGCTCCGCGCGGTGCCCCTCGCCAACGTCTGGCAAGGCTCGCGACGCGACCGCTACCAGGTGGATCCGGCCGAGCTGCTGCGCGTGGAGCGGGCTGCCCGCGAGCAAGGCCAGATAGTGCTGGGAATATATCACACCCACCCCGACGAGGACGCTTACTTTTCGCGGACCGATCTGGAAAATGCCTGCCCCTGGTATTGTTACGTGGTTTTGTCCATCCGGAACGGTCAATTCGCGGCCGCGGGTTGCTGGCAGCCGGATGAGGAACTCCGGTCCGCCGCGCCCGAACCGCTCAGTCTGCCTGTAACGATCCAAGAGGATAGCGTATGCCGAAAATCCTGATTCCTTCCGCACTGCGACAGTACGCCGAACAACAAGCCGAGGTCGAATTACAAGGCGCAACCGTGGGCGAACTGCTGGAACAGCTCGCCGCCAGATATCCCGAACTGCGCCGTCACTTGTTCACGGGAGAAGGCAAGTTACGCAGTTTCGTCAATATTTATGTAAATGACGAAGATATCCGTTACTTGCAGCGCGAGCAGACCGCAGTAACTCCGGCGGACACCATCTCGATCGTGCCCAGCATCGCCGGCGGCTCGGCCCTTGCCGAAACCGCCGCGGGTCTTAGCCAGGAGGAAATCCTGCGCTACAGCCGCCACCTGATCATGCCGGAAGTGGCCATGGAGGGGCAGCTCAAGCTCAAGCAGGCCAGTGTGCTCCTGGTAGGCGCCGGAGGCCTGGGCTCGCCGCTCGCCCTTTATCTGGCCGCCGCCGGCGTCGGCCGACTCGGCCTGGTGGACTATGACGTGGTGGATCTGACCAAGTTGCAGCGCCAGGTCCTTCACAGCACGCGGGACGTGGGACGCAAGAAGCTCGACTCGGCGGTGGAAAAAATCCATGCCCTGAACCCCACGATTCGCGTGGACCGGTACGACACGGCGCTGACCAGCGCCAACGCGCTCGAGATCCTGCGCGATTACGACATCGTGGTGGACGGCACGGACAATTTCCCCACGCGCTATCTGGTCAACGACGCCTGCGTGCTGCTGGGCAAGCCTAACGTTTACGGCTCGATCTTCCGTTTCGAGGGGCAGGCCACGGTTTTCGCCATGCCGGGCGGCCCCTGCTACCGGTGTCTGTATCCGGAGCCGCCGCCGCCGGGTCTAGTCCCCAGTTGCGCCGAGGGCGGTGTCCTCGGCATCCTGCCCGGCCTGGTAGGACTCATCCAGGCGACGGAGACGGTGAAGCTGATCTTGGGCATCGGCCAGCCCCT
>JAPWUP010000172.1 GCA_028275505.1 Bryobacteraceae bacterium | reverse complement strand
CGGAAAATGGCGCTTTTCCGTGATCAGAGTAGATGCGCCGGCAATTCGCCTGGCCGATGCACGCCGGTAGCGATGGCCTGCGGCGCTTGCGCCCCGGTGACGCTCTGACCTTGATCAGAGTAGATGCGCCGGCAATGCCTCAGGCCGATGCGCGCCGCGGGCGGCCTCCGGCGCCTGCGCCCCGGTGACGCTCTGACCTTCCGCCTGGCCAGTCAAGGCCTGCACGCCACGCGCGGCGGCCTCACTGGCCGGCGGGGCGGCCTCAGCGCGCGCCCCGTGCTCGGCATCCTGCGGGGCGGGGGCGGCCTCGGCAGCCGCCGCGGCAGCAGACTGCTTGTGCCAGCGGGCAGCGTTCCCTTTCGCCGCAAGCTCGGCAAAGTAGCGCCCTATGTCCACGCCTTGCTGGCGCAGTTTTTGCAGAAACGCCTCCCGGCCCTTCTGCGCCGCCTGCCGCCGCCGCGCCTGCAGTGACTGCTCGGAGATTCGGGCTTGCGCTTGCTCTACAAACCGCGCCCTCTGTGGGTCATCATCGCCGTGCCCGATCGCGTAGCGCCACATACGCCATCCAAGTCCACGGGGCCAATTACTGTGATCGCGCGTCCGCCGGCTTCGGCGGGGCGGGCTTGCGCCGTTCGAACTTTGCCCACTGCGCCTCAAGCAACTTGGTCAGCTCGGCCCGCTCGCGCGCGGTATCGAACAGTAGGGAGCCAGCAGGCAGCTCGCGGGGCATCGTGCTGAGCCACTCGCGAATAAGCCGGGCGCGATGCCTGCGCCACGCCTGCCGCGCCTCGGGGGTGCGCAGCCACTCCGCGTCTTCCAGGGCCTTCTCCCAGCCGCCGAAGAACGTCCGTCCGTGAAGCAGTAAGCACTCTTGGTCGAACGTCAGGGTTCCAGCCTCTGCACCCTGCACCTTCAGCGTCGGCATGATCGCTTACTCCAGCCGCGGCGGGCGGCCAGGCGGCATGGTGGCGGGGGCATCATCGGCCAGGCCAAGCAGCCGCCAGCAGCGCGCGAAAGCACCACTGGCCTGCATTTCGATGCGCACCAGCCGCGCGCGCTCTGCCGGGGTCAAGCCGCCTGCATCAAGCTCAGCCCGGAGTCGCTCCAGCCGGTCCACGATGGACAACAGCTCTTCGACCATTGGCCGGCAGCTCTCGATCTGATCGCCGAAGTGACGGCGCAGCCACGCGCGCAGCCTCCGCGCCGCCCGCCCGAGCGTCGGAGGGTTCCGTCCGGATCGTCCAGCCTGTCGCGCCTCTCCACCGGCGGCAGCCTCAACTTCCAGGCGGCCTTCGATGGCAGGTACCGCGGGCGTCGGCCTCACGTCCGGATGCTCCAGGCCGGGAGTCTGCGTCTCGATGCCGGCCACAGCGGGGCTTCGGACGCCTCGCCCGGCTTTCCGCTCGCGTGTGTCACCAGCGGTATTATGCTGAGACGCCCTTTTCGCGCGCGCGGCCCGCGCCGCGGGTTCCGGGCCTGACTTAGAAATTTTAGGCATCCCCCTCCCCCCTACTTAGTCAGTCCGAGTAACTCCGGCCCTTCCAGGCGCACCCACACGGGCACGGGCAGGTCGGCCAAGCGGCGGTGATTCTGATCATAAGTTGCGATTACTTTGCCGCTCTCGTTGACGGTGAGCCACTTACCGGGTTCTACTTCAGCAAAGCAGGCCTCGCGGTAAAGTTCGCCGCGGCGCCAGACGATGCGCCATGTTGCGACACGCTCACCGCGCTGCACGTGAGCCTCGATAGTGCGGTACCAGTTACTAACTGCGTCGCAGGAAGGCACTATAGACGGGGTCTTTAGCATGTTGTCGAGTAAATCGTCGAGGTTGTCACCGAAGGCCACGCCTGCCCGGGGCACTCCGTACTGCCGGGCCAAGATAAGCCTGTTGTGCAAGCTCTTAACCTCGCGGTCCAAGATTTCTGTTTTGGTGGCTTGGCCATTTTTGGGCAAGGCAATAAATTCCGCGCCCTCGATTTCCGTAAGTTGGCTGAGGATTTGTTTGCGTTTTTCCGCGAGATTTGCGATTTCGGCCTCAAGCTCCTTCATGCGCGATTCAAGGTAAGCCACGTATGACTCGAAGTAGTCCACGAGCAGCTTCTCACGCCGCCGCCGAAGCAGCGTGATGCCGCCATCCAACAAGCTTGCGGTTTGCGCGGCTTCGAGGTAGCGTTTGCGCGCCGCCGCGGAAGTTGGGTTTTCCAGCAACTCCGCGGCGGCCTCGTCGCGGGCTTGCTCAGCCTCGCGTTTCCGAGTCTCGTAATTTCGCCACAGGTCTAACTCTTGGGTAGCTAACTCATGCAGTTGGGTCAAGAATTCGCTTTGTGTCACTTGTTACCTCCAGTTATTCGTGAGGTCTGCCGCGCATTTCGCGGCGCAAACTTGCTTGTTCGGTCTCGCCCGGCGGGGCCGGCCAGGGGTAGGGGGATGCAAAAATTTCTTGGGCTGGCCTCGGAGGCCGCCGCCGCACCCGCGCGCAAAAACGTGCGAGTTTTGAAGGCCTTTTTTTGGCATACCCGTCAAATCATGCGCGGCTCAGGCACTTTCACGCGCGCGTAGCAGGGCTCACAGAGGCCCGGCCCCCCGCGCGCAGCAGACACGTAGAGCGCCGAGACCTGAGAGCCGCACCTGGCGCACCTGCCGCCCTGTTCGAGCCGGTAGACTTCGGGCGGCTTCCACGATCCGGGCGGGGGCGGCAATGGCCCCTGGTGCCCCGCGAGCCAGTGCGGCAAGGGGATCTCATGGAGCGTGCGGTTCGTGCGCTCGGCGCGCGTCACGGTGCTGCCGTCCCAGGTGCGCTCCAACTTGATCAGGTTCCCGCGAACGAGCACGAACGAGCAGTCGTTGTGAACGCGCCCGTTGCGCCAGGTCAGGCGCGCGGCCTCGATGGCGCCGCCATGGCCAGCCGCCGCGCGGGAAAGCGCATCCCACCAAGCCTCCACATCGCGGATCGCGGGGACAAGCGCCGGGTAATGGAGCAGCGCTTGGACCAGCTCCTCCAGCGAGCCGGCCTCAGCGTAGCCGCTCGCGGGCGGCCCCTCGGCGCGCTTGCGCTTGGCTTGAGTTCGAAGTTGGTCCGCCTGCTCGCGCAAGCGCGAACTTAACGCTTGCGCAGACCGAACCTGAATCGGGTAGCCCTCAAGCTCGCGCAGCTCGGCCTCCAGCTTCATGCGCCGGCGCGCGATGTCGTCCGCCTGCCGCTCCAGTTCGGCGGCTTGCTGCTCAAGGGCGCGCGCTTCGGCTTCCAGCGCCTGGCGCAGCAGCTCTTCGCGCTTGGCGCGTGCGCCGGTGATGACGTCTTCCAGCATCGCCATGCTGGCCACGGTCTCGCTGTAGCGCTTGCGGGCCGAGGCATCGCCTTGCGCGGCTTCCAGCGCCGCCTCGCCGCGGCGCGCCTCGAAGTCGCGCTTCTTCTCACGCAGATCGCGCCAGGCGTTGAACTCCGCCTCGGCCAGGCGCGCAATCTCTTGGTGAACGTGCTCAGAATTCATGCTTTCGCTCCTGTTGAAGAGTTTGCCGCGAAGTGCGGCGGGAACTTGCGTGTGAAAGCCGCCGGCGGGGCGGCCATGACGGGCGGGGCCGCGCAGTGTGTCCGGGGTCGAAGCTCGGCCCGGGGGACAGCTACAAGGGCCTCTTTCGCCCCCAAAATGGCCTCGTCTTGGGCGGGGTAGTGGTTTACCCCTTCCCGGGCCTCGCCGCGCGATTCTGACGCGAACGAGGGCGTTTTATCCAATGCCCGATTCAGGTTTTTGGCGGCCCGGACTCGTGCCATAACCTCGGGACTGGCGCCCCGGTTACGGGGTCTCGTCCTGCACCCCGCAATCTTGATCGCCGCCCGGTACCGCTCGGGTCGGATGCCGCGAACTTCCACGTCTTGCACCCGGCGTCCGTGATCGTCAAGGGTGATCGTGCCCAGCCAGACCTTGCCCGTATCGCCGACCAGGTCCTTCAGGCGCCGGGTTGAGACTGGCCTGCCGTCCACGATCATGAGGCACAGGCCCTCGGCGTCCCACCACAGGTGGCCACGCCGCCCCGGGATGATCGGTTCGCCGGCCTCGTCCCGGCGGATTTTCAGGCGGTACCTCTGAGCGAATCGCTCCAGCGCGGATTCAGCTTCGGTCATGCTTTGATGCTCCTTTCGTGCTTGGAATTCCAAATTGCCCCGTATCTCCCCCCTGGGACGGCCTCGCTGATCGAATAGCGCGCCTTCCAGACGCCTTAGCGCGCGGATTTTCGAGGGGTCCTCGATCAAGCCGGCATGCCTCGCAGCAATCGGCGCAGTAGACGCTCAGGTCCGGCGCAATGTGCGCAGGCCAAGTTGCGCGCTTGCACGTCCGGCAGACGCCGGCCAGGCGAAAACTGATCGTGCAGCGCTCACGCGGCATGCGGGCCTCCGGAAAGCGGCGTCCGCGGATTGCACGCGGGGCAGCAGTGCGGACAAAACGCGCCGCGCACGCCGCGCACCACGTGCGCCGTGGATAGGTAGTCGCCGCACTCCCGGCACAGGCAGCGCACGCCGCGCACGCGCACGCAGGCCGGCCTGGAAGCCACAGGCCGGCGGGCAGGCATGATCAGCATGTTCGATTTGGGCATCACTCCCACTCCAGCCGCTTCGGGCGCTTGGCTTCTACGCCGTGGTTTCGCGCCAGGTAGTACAGGTGCGCATCCAGCTCTTCCGTGGCCAGCGTGTACCCCTCGGGGCAAAACCGCTTCTCGAAGCGGTTCAGGCAGGCGCCCTTGTGCACGATAAAGATGGGCGATTCCCCGAATCGCCAGGCGGCCATGGCCTGGCCGGTTTCGCGGATCTTGCCCCCGCAGACGTCGCAGTAGAGAAACGGGCAGGATTTCCCGTGGTGATGCTCGATTCGAATCATGTTTCGTCCCCAACCAGCTCTCGTAAGGCTTCGCGCGCAGCCAGCAATGCCCGCATCCCGTCGTTCGTTCCGCCTACGTCCGGATGATGGCGCCGGGCGGCGGCCTTGAAGCCGCTCTCAACGATTTCGGCGGCCCAGGGGCGGAGTTCGGGCGGCAGGGCTTCAGCGCCGCCCCGTACTTCGGGTAGGGCGGGCAGGTCAAGCCGGGCGGCGATTTCTCGCGTGATCGCCTCGCGCAGCTCCCAAGTGAGCCGCGCCGATTCAAGCAGCCACGCAAGATAGGTCATGGGAACTTCCGTTAATGGCCACCCTCGGTATTTGCCGAACGGTAGTCGCATCGCGTCCCCCAGGGTAGAAGTGTCCGGCCACGGTCTGGCCGGCCAGTGACACAAGTGACACACGGAAAGTTAAACGAGATAAAAAAGGACTTAGGTCTATTCCCCCTATATAGGAGTGGCCTATATAGGGGAATAGACCTTCGTCCAAATTTAACTCGTTTACCTGTTGCCGTGTCACTTGTGTCACTTGTGTCACTCGGGTCATCCCATCAAACCTCGTCCAGCGCCTCCAGCGGGGCCGACCAAGTCCGCATCCGAATACGGTCGCCGGCTTGTTGCACTTGCAGCGCCTGATGATGGGGCTTGAAGCCCAATAAGGCTGCATGCGCCTGCAATTGATCAATGCTCGTGAATCTCGCCGCCGCTAAGGGCGTGGACAGCCACAGGCGAAACACGTCCAGCCGCACGTGCCAGCATAGGCCCCACTGGAAGACGGCAGGCGGGGCGGTTTCTTCGTGCGGTTTGCGCACGTATCCGCGCAGCTCGGCCAAGACGCGGTACAGCTCTTCGCTGGTTTCCGGTGCCGGTTCGCCGGCCATCTGCCAGCAGCGCAGCAGGTCTTGCCTTAGCTCTTCCTCGGGCGGCGCCGTGCGCACCACGTCGCCGCTCGCGGCCTGGTGGATCAACTCGGCCACTTGCCCCCACACTGTGCGGATCATGCCTTTTCGCGGGCGTAGGATGCTAACGCCCGTAGCCGCCATGATTTCGCCGGCGCAGTGATCAAAGATCAGCAGTCTGCGCGCGGAAATGCGCACTTCTTCGCCGGCTTCGGTTACGCCGATCAGGGTATCGCCCCGGCGTTTCCATTCGGCCCAGCGAATCGTTTTCCAGATGCCCAGCGCGTTCAGGATCGCCAGCGCTTCGGCGGGCGAAGTGATGCGGGCGGCATCTATTCCGCCGGCGGGCGCCTTTGCCTGTTGCCCCTCTTCATCAGGTTTCGGCCCGCCGCCGGCGCCCGCCCTGTATCGGGCGCAGCTTGCGGCGATGCGCCGCACTTCGTCTTCGGGCAGGGGCGGTTGGCATCGCTGCGCATTCTCCGCCAGCAGGGCGGCTTCGATGCCCGCCCTGCTCAAGCCCCGCCGGCGCAGGGCGCAACCCAGCTTGAACAGCGTAATGTTTCGCAGGCCCTCGGGGATAGGTTCGGCATCGTCCGGCGCCGCATCGCGCGGGCCGGCAGGGCGCCGGTAGGTCCATGCGGGCGCGAGCGGCAGATTTCGTAGAGCGTCTAAAGGGTCGCCCACGCCGTCCCAAGCGTAGCGCCGGCCATTCGCGTGCAAACTCGGTGGCGCCACCACGTACGATCCGGGGCCAGACTTCACGTCAATGCCCGGCGCCAGTGAACCAGGCGGATGCAAGCCATCCCGGGCGCGGAAGTACAGATGCCTTCCGCCGCCCCCAGTGATGGCTTCCGCCGTCTCCGGCCAGGGGCCAAGCATCGCGGCTACCTCATCGCGATCGGCAGGGGCGCCATGCCTGGGGTCAATGTCAATCACGAGCAGCCCGTCCAGCGCAATGCCCACGTTCGCCGCCCGCCAGCGCCGCCACCAGCCGCGGATTGTCGCTTCATCGCAACTCGCATCGTGGGCGCCATGCGGCAGCAGGGGCGCTTTGTCGGCCCGCGAGACTGGCAGCACTCGCAGGCCGGCCCGGGCGTAGGCGAGGGCGGCATCAAGGACGGTAAGGGAGTCGAAGTCAAGATTCGGCGCCGTCATCGTCAGCCCCTATGTGCGAGCGGGGGGCTTGCGATGCGCCGGCATCTGTGCGAGAATTGATTCGGCATCGCATCCCTCCGCCCGCGCGCGCTCTCGAAGCCGCCGGGCTTTTCTTTTGCCTGCTTCACGCAGTGCCCTCCGCGTGCTCGCGCGGCCTGCGGCGCCACCCGCCGGGCAAGGCCTGGCCGCCCCGGTCCAGAAACTCTTTGAGCCGCACAGGGTCAACACGGGTTTGCCGCCCAAGTCGGATAGCGGGCAGTACGCCTCGCCGGGCGAGTTCCGCCGCTCTCCAGTAGCGGATGCGCAACAAGTCCGCGGTTTCTTGCAAAGTAAGCAGCTTGGGGATTTGCACTTGCTCCATGGTCTTCATAATTCGATCCTGGGCGGGTTGCGAGCGATTGTAAATAACCAATAATGGAGCCGGGGGAAGTTATTGTTAGGCGGGAACTTATCGGTCTTTAGGTCCGGGCCGGCGTCGTAAATTAATCAGCGCAAGAAATTCGCTCACCTGATTGCGCACGGTCGGCGGGCTTATCCGCTCGCGGCGGTCAGTTACTCCGCGGTTCGGATCGTTCGCGATATCCTCGTACGCCTCGCGCCCCACAACCGCGCGCGCGGCCCAGTAGACTATCCGCCGCTCGGCTCGCCACTGGCCAGGCACACAGCCGCGGGCCAGCGCCGCAGCCACAGTTTGGTCAATCCTGCGGCAGGCTTGCTCTGCACTAACGTGCCAGGCTCTGAGCACACTGTGGGCGTACTTCCGCAAGGCCCGCTTGAAACGGCCTGCGCCGTCGAAGGCTGGGCTAAAGTTGCACCCGATGTAAGCGCCCCCATCTCGCGAGACGACAGTCAGAATACGCCTCAATCCAGCCGGCAGCGCGCGCTCGACTTCGGGCGTCAGCGCAATCGGCGGCAGCACCTCACAGCTATCAGGCACGGCGCCGCCCCAGCCGACACTCCACCAGCGACAGCCGTGCGCCTGGTGGCGCGAGATTGCGTTCAGCGCGGCGTGAAGCAGCCATGGCGGTACATGACCACGATCTCGCAGCCGCCAGCGTCGCGCCCAGGCCTCGATGGCCTCGAGCAGTTTGTCCCAGCCGGCGGGTGCGGATAGCGGGTCAGCCAGCCAGTAGCGGAAGTCGCTTAGCGAGTATCCCGCCAGGCGCGCCAAGCCGGGCGCGGCGGCCGCTTCGACCAGCTCGTCCAGCACTTCCGGATAAAGCTCATCTACAGCCCACAAGAAAGCAAGGCGGGCCTCGGCTACGATGATGCTTGGCAGGGTAGCCTCGCCGCCGAAACGGTAGCTCTGCGCCGCCCTCGGCATAGCGCACTCAGCCGCATTCTATCGCACTCCGCGCTACTCAGCACGCATCCTGTGGAAATCCGGCGCAGATACTGTGGCCGGCCCGCTCAGGCAAGCCGAAACATTCTCGGGCGGGAATGTTCTTTTCTGGTGTGTCTATAGTGTGTCAACTCAGCCGCTTTCGCCATTTCTACGCCAACTCAGCAGCACTCGGCAGAATTCGTAAGTCGCACTCAGCGAAGCACTTAATAACTCGGACTAACTCAGTGTAAGTACGGGGGACGGGCTTAAAATCCTCTGGGAGGCGACTCCCGTGCGGGTTCGAGTCCCGCCCCGGGCACTTTAGAATCAATGGCTTACGGACGGCGCCGACCACGCAACCGTTCGCTCTGCCCTTCGCCAGTGTGTCCGGG
>JAPWUP010000204.1 GCA_028275505.1 Bryobacteraceae bacterium | reverse complement strand
GCCTGATCTGGGAGCAGAGGCTTCCATGGGGCCGGGGCGGATTAGCCCCGGAGAGGCCCTGGGTGGAGGCGCTGTAAACATGTGGACTTGGTTGCTTCAATGGGGCCGGGGCCTGACTTATCCCCAGTTTTTTCGTGGGGCGGGAAAAAATAGGCGGTCCCTCCGAAGTGCTTTTGTGGTATAAAGTTAGGTATGTTTATGTCTAACTTAACCGCCACAAACGGAGGGAACCGCCATGAACGCGATGGAGGCAATCCTATGGATTACCAGTATATGTGTGGGGATGAGAAAAAGCCAGACCAAAACCCTGGCGGATTTGGTTGCCGTGGCCGTGCGGATTGGCCGGGTCAGTCTGGCGGAACTTGGCCGACTGCTGGCAGCCGAGCGGGATATGGCCGCCAAACATGCCATCAAGCGGGCCTGGCGATTTACCAGCAATCCCGGGGTGCACATCGCCGAAGCGATGCAAGGACCGCTGGGCTGGCTTTTCCGCAGCCGTCGGCGCTGGAAGAACCGGCCCTTGGTAGTGAGCTTCGATTGGACGCAGGTGCGGGACTTTCACACGCTGATGGCCGCCGCGGTGATCCGAGGCCGGGGCGTGCCGTTGTTGTGGGCCAGTTACGAAACCCAGAAACTTTTCCGGAGCCAGAACCAGTTGGAAGAAGGCCTGTTGCGGCGGCTGAAGGCGCTTTTGCCTTCGTGGATGGAGGTGATTGTGGTAGCGGACCGTGGTTTTGGCCGGACGGAGTTGGCCCGGACCTGCCAGCAGCTTGGCTTGCACTACGTCGTGCGGATCAAGCCGAAGGTGTATGTGGAATGCGAGCAGTTCCGGGGCAGACTGGACCGATTGGCGGTCTGGCGGGGCTGCCAACGCTTGCTGTGCGATGTGCAATTTCGGAAGGCTCATCCGCTGGTGCAGCATGTGGCGGTCTGCTGGAAGAAGGGGCTGCCGAAGAGGCGGGACGAGTGCTGGTTTTTGATGACGGATCTGCCCTGGTCGGTACAGAAGTTGACCGAGCTGTACGGGCGGCGGATGACCATCGAGCAGTTGTTCCGGGACGAGAAGAACCGCCGGTACGGCTGGTCGCTGCGGAACATCCAGATTCGACGTGCGGAGCGGTTCGACCGGTTGCTGCTGATTTTGACGTTGGCCTATTGGCTGCTTCTGGGCGTGGGGCTGGCGGCGTTGGGTTGCTGCGCGGCGGGGATGTGGAGCAGCAACAATCAGCCTGGGGCCTGCGGCCTGTTTTTCATTGGCCGGAAGATGATCGGCCGATTGCAACTGACGTCCTCGCAAGCCCTTACGGCTTTACTGGAAGCCCTTCTCCTAGAGGCCAAAAACTGGGGATAAGTCAGTGGGGGGGGCGATTGACAAGGAGAAACCCGCTGTTTAAGATCGGGCGAACCCCGCTGTTCAAGATCGGGAGAAACCCGCTGTTCAAGACCGCAGTTGTGCGCCTGCTGTCGAGGGGTTCCGGCAGGCATGGCAAGGGCAATAACCCCGTGAACGGTTACAATCTTTCCGGCCATCGATGTGTCATTCTAAGCCTCTGGGTTGCTGCGACTGCATCGCTGGAGTATAATCTCCCCTTCGTTTCCTAATGGAGTCGTCATGCGAGTCCCAGTCGTCTTTCCCAAGCCCTTGCTTCAAGCCCTGCGCCGACCTGCAGCGAAGATGCAGGTGTCGGCCGAATTGGTTCAAGCCGCTCGCGCTGATGTCGCATCGGTGTACGCTTCGCTGCGAACCGGGCCGGATGGGCTAAGCGAAGAGGATGCTGCGGATCGACTTCGTCAGTATGGGCCAAACGTCGTCGGCCACGAGCGACGCTTTCCCCGGCTACGACTGTTGCTCCATGCGGTGGCTAACCCACTGGTCATCCTGTTGTCCCTGTTGGCCACCGTCTCGTTTCTGACCGGAGACCTGCGGGCGAGCACCGTGATGATGCTCATGGTGGCGCTGGGGATTATCCTTCGATTCGTGCAGGAATCGCGCGCCGATACAGCTGCCGCGAAACTCAAAGCAATGATCAGCGTCACCGCGACGGTGGTCCGCGGCGGCGTGGCCCGCGAGGTGCCAGTGGCCGAGGTCGTGCCAGGCGATGTGGTCAGGTTGGCTGCCGGCGACATGATCCCCGGCGATGTGAGGCTGGTGGCGGCGAAGGACTTGTTCGTAGCCCAGGGAGCGCTGACGGGCGAGTCATTCCCCGTCGAGAAGTTCGATGCCATGGAGATGGACAATGGAAAGCCCGGAATCGAGCTCAAGAACCTGTGCTTCTTTGGCACCAGCGTCGAGAGCGGCTCGGCGACGGCCGTGGTCGTCGCCACAGGCTCCAACACCTATCTCGGCAGGATGGCCGACGCCATTGTGGGGGTGCAGACCCAGACCAGCTTTGACAAAGGGGTCAGCCGATTCACATGGCTGATGATCCGCTTCATGCTGGTCATGGTGCCCTTGGTGTTTGTGATCAACGGCTTCACCAAGGGCAGTTGGGGCGAGGCTTTCTTCTTCGCACTGGCAGTCGCCGTGGGTCTGACCCCGGAGATGCTGCCGATGATCGTGTCGGTCTGCCTGTCCAAAGGCGCGATGGCGATGTCGCTCAAGAAGGTCATCGTCAAACGACTGAACTCCATCCAGAACCTGGGCGCGATGGATGTTCTGTGCACTGACAAAACTGGCACGCTGACTATCGACCGCGTCATCTTGGAGCGTCACTGTGACGTGGTGGGCGAAGAGAGCGATGAAGTCCTGGAAATGGCCTTCCTTAACAGCTACTTCCAGACCGGCCTGAGGAATGTGCTGGACCGTGCCATACTGGACCACAAGGAGTTGCACCACACGCTCGATCTGTCCTCGTACTCCAAGGTGGACGAAGTGCCCTTCGACTTCAATCGCCGGATGATGTCGGTGGTGGTGAAGTTGCCCACTGGCACTTTGCGGCTCATCGCCAAAGGCGCGCCCGAAGCAATCTATCCGCGCTGCCGACGATTCCTGCTCAACGGCGACCTCCTGTCGATGGAACAGCTTCTCGTCGATGAACTTCATGAGGAATATGACAAACTCAGCGCCGAGGGGTTCCGCGTCCTTGCCATCGCCTACAAGGACGTTGATGCCAAGGCGGCCTACTCGAAAGACGACGAGAACGACCTGATCCTGCTTGGGTATATCGCATTCCTTGACCCGCCCAAGGACACGGCCGCGCAAGCCATCATCGCCTTGCACAAGTCGGGCGTTGCAGTCAAGGTCATCACGGGCGACAACGACCTGGTAAGTCGCAAAATATGCTCTGAGGTTGGCATCGCCACCGAGCATGTGCTCCTCGGATCGCAGGTCGAGGCGATGACCGACGCTGAACTGGCGGATGCAGCGGAAAGCACAACGCTCTTTGCGCGCATGTCGCCGGGCCACAAGGAGCGAATCGTGCGGGCGCTTCAGTCCAAGAACCACGTCGTGGGGTTCATGGGCGATGGCATCAATGATGCCCCAGCGCTGCGGGCGGCGGACGTGGGCATCTCGGTCGATACCGCTGTGGACATCGCCAAGGAGTCGGCCGACGTCATCCTGTTGGAAAAGAGCCTCCTGGTCCTCGAGGAAGCCGTCCTCGAAGGCCGCAAGGTGTTCGCCAACATCCTCAAATACATCCGCATGGGGGCCAGCAGTAATTTCGGCAACATGTTCAGCGTGCTGGGGGCCAGCGTCTTCCTGCCGTTCCTGCCCATGACCCCGATCCAAATCCTGACCAACAACCTGCTCTACGACTTCTCACAGGTTCCAATTCCCACCGACAACGTGGACCCCGAACAGATCGCCAAGCCACGCCCCTGGTCGATGAGTGAGATCACGCGGTTCATCGTGTTCATCGGGCCGTGCAGTTCGATCTTCGATTACATAACGTACTTCCTGATGTTCTGGCTCATCACTCGCTGGATGGGGCTGCCGTTCAGTGCCGAAGGCCCTGCGGCATCGATTTTTCAAACGGGCTGGTTCGTGGAATCGGTTCTGACCCAAACCCTGATCATCCACATCATCCGCACGAACCGCATCCCCTTCATCCAAAGTCGTGCCAGCATGCCCCTGACCATGATGACGCTCTTGATCATGGGCATCGGAATTGCGCTTCCGTACACGCCATTGGCCGGACCACTCGGTTTTTCACACTTGCCCCCGCTTTATTGGCCGTTGCTCCTAGCCACGCTGGCCTGCTACATGGTGCTCACGCAGTCGGTGAAGGTGTGGCTCCTGCGACGAAAGTGGATATGACAGATGCAAGGAGTGCTTAGCTCGGGTCGCGTCACTTCTCCACAATACCGCCCCGGCACCAGGCGAACCGCGCTGCCTTCTGACGGGTAAAGCCCGCGTCGGCCATGTCCCAAACCATCTCGAACTCGATGCTGCCGTCCTTCAGAGTGGCGACCGTCGCCCGCCAGCCGGCGTTGCCGCGGGTGGTTACATCCGCTTCGCCGGCCTATAGGTTCAAGGTGAGGTCTTTGACATTGGGCATCTCGACCCACCTCGGCGTACTGTAGTTGCCGCTGTTGCGGTACAGCTTGGCTTCCATCCCGAGTTTCACGCCCATCGTCGGTTCTCCCTATTTCACGGTGCCGGCCCACATCCGGGGCAGGCGTTCCTTGGTCTTCTCCAGGGCCGGGCCCATGAACGGCCGGCGCGCGTAACGTTCGTGCTTGTAGGTTCCGCCGTGCTCGTGGGCCTTGCCGGCGGTGCCGAACGATTCGACGTCCGGCCCGATCACCACGCGGCCCCGCTGCTTCTCCACGGCATACTTGATCGCTCGCGGGAGCCGCTTCGTGTGCGTATGGGGCGGCACGGCCATTTCCAGCGGAGGCACCCGAGGCGGCAACCCCATCTTTCCCGACAACCCGCAGACCACCAGCAATTTCGACCGCGTTTTCCATCTGGATATCGGCTCTGTTTATGCTCTGGACTTGGGCGATTTTGTCGGCGGCGGCGCGGCCGTCGTAGGAGGAGTGGGCGGCCCAATTGCCGGTCCAAGAGCACCTGAACATCGACGAAACAGCGACGAAGGAAGCCAACGGAAAGGCCTGGTTGTGGTCGTTCGTGGCTCGCACGTTCACCGTGTTTGCGGTGCGTGCGACCCGCGAGGCGACGGCGTGGAAGACCTTTTTGGGCGAGGCATTTCGCGGTATCGTCCCGTGCGATCGGGCGAAGATGGACTGCTGGGGTGCTTGCCGTGGTGCTGGGCACACGGGAAACGCGATTTTCAGGCGATGATCGACCCGGGCGACAAGCGGGCGAAGTGGGTGGCAGAATGTCTGCGCGCAGCCCCTTGCGAGCCGTTCGCGCACTGGGCCGATTATCGGACGGGCAAGATTTCGCGGGCGGCTTTGCGGCGTCGGATGGGACCGGTCCGCCGCAAGGGGGAGCGTTTGTTGCTGTGCGGCACCCAAAGCGGCCACGCTGACGTGCGTGGCACGTCTTGGGAACTGTACGCGCATCGGGAGTGGCTGTGGATGTTCCTCCGTCACGAGTTCGTCGAGCCAACAAACAACGCGGGCGAGCGGTCGCTGCCTCACGCGGTGATCCGGCGGAAACTCTCCTTCGGGACGCAGAGCGCCGCCGGCAGCCGTTTCGTAGCGTCGATGCGGACGGTGATCGAGACCTGCCGGCAACAGAACCGCAACGTCTTCGCCCTCCTGACCAATCCTATCGAAGCGCATCTGGCTCAGCCACCTGCCCCTTCATTGCTCCCCGGGGTGTGAACGGGCGTCTCCACTCTTAGCAAGCCGGGCGAAGTCCCCGTCATCCCATGCACAATCTCACGCCATTTGGGTTCTCCCAGTTGTGCCAGCGCCACCGCTACAACCTTTCTGGCCAAGGCGTTCTTGCTCCTTAGTTTCCTGATGTTCCAGTAAAGCCGGATCGACTGGAACATGACTATCACCTCCTTTACGAGGGTAACCGTTCACGCGCCGGAACCTTTTCCGGCGGCCCAGCGTGGAACGGCGGAAGCCTCAGGGGAAACGCCCAATGCTCGTCTGTCAAGAATTCGGGGTAAACATCCAATCCTCGTCTGTCCACAATGTCAGTATAAACACCCCACCCAATTCTCATCTGTCAACAATTCAGACGAACCAGTCCCGTTGCGACCAATTTTCTCTTGATCCTTGTGGGAGGCTATGCAGGCCCCGGTAAGTATCTCGGAACTCTCCAAAGAGGCTGGGGGAAACCTCTTGGAGAGCCGCCTGAGGATAACTCATTCGCCTTGAGGGGGTATAGCGGATGGAGGGGATTCGGCGTCGGGGACCTTTCCGGTTTTTTTCTTGAGGTGAAAGAGGAGCATTCCCCACAGCCCTAGCGAAACCGCAAGAGAAAAAAGGCCTCCGACCAACATTCCACCAGCCAGTCCCCAGGGAGGCGCTGGGACAATCTCCAGAAGGATGGTCGAAGCGAGTTCCTTCGGTTGAGGGCTGCCATCTTGGAGTTTTAATTGGATCTGCCAGGCGCCAGGCAAAGTGGGCGTGCCGTGCAAAATGCCGTCGGCGGGGTCCAATTCTAGACCGGGAGGAAGATCGCCGGAGACGGAGAAACGATAAGGCAAAAGGCCGCCCGAAGCGTCAAACTGAACCCGAAGCTCTTTCCCCACCACTCCGGAAAGGAGCGGCGCGGCGCTTAATCGAAGGCCTGCTTTACCTGATCGACGGGCAGTCAGTCGAAAAACTTGATCTTCGGATGGTTGGCCCAGAGCGTCGGAAACCCGAATTCCAAACTCCCAATCTCCTTCCTTTCGAACGGCGCCGGTCAGATGGCCAGAGGGAAGTAATCGAAGGTCGGGAGGAAGAGTCCCTTGA